>NZ_CAMFHB010000004.1 GCF_945952055.1 uncultured Alsobacter sp. | reverse complement strand
CGGCACGCCGGACGACCTCGCCGACCTCGCCCACCACCTCGACCATGGACTGGGCGCGGCGCAGGCGTTCTGCGGCCACCCTCTTTTCTTCTTCCTCGAGCGCCTTCACGCGGATGGCGTTGTCCTTGAAGACCTGGACGGCGCCGGCCATCTGGCCGAGTTCGTCCCGCCGCTCCGCGAAGGGGACCTCGGTGGCCAGATTGCCGCTCGAAAGTTCGCGCATGGCCCCCGTGATGGCCTGGATCGGCGAGAGGATGCGCGTGCGCATCACGAGCAACGCCGCCACGGCGAACAGCGCGGCCACGCCCATGAGGACGTAGGCGACGATCACCGCGAGATCGCCGAGTTGGTCGGCCTCGGCGAGGGCGGTGTCGGCGTCCCGATTGCAGATCTCGATGTTGGCGGCCAGCATCTTGGCCGCGTTGACGGTCGTCGTGGTGCGGGTCGCCTCCTGCAGATCGGCGGCCTCGGTGAATTTTCCGGCGCGGACGAGCTCGATGATGCGCTCGATCGTCTGTCCGTAGCGCGCCCAGCTCTCCTTGAACTCGGCCCAGTTCTTCCGTTCCTCGTTCGACAGGCCGAGGCGCTCATAGGCGGCGGTCTGCTTCGCAACCTCCTCCTGGGCGGCCTTGACGTCGTTGACCGACCGGGTGACCAGCTCGGGCTTGTCGGCCAGGAGGAGCCTGCGGACGGCCAGCCTCACGGTGAGAGTGGCTGCATTGGTTTCGCCCAGGACGCGAATGGACGGAATCTTGTCCCTGGCGATGTCTGTCTGGCGCTCCTGCATGCTCCGGATGTTCTTGATCGCGACCGCACCGACGGCGAGGGCGACGAGGCTCAGGGTCACCACGAGAGCCGTGAGGCCGACTTTCAACGAAGCGTTTTTCATCTGCAATCCTTGGCGGGCGGGCAATTGAAGAGATCAAAGCAAACAATTCAGGTGCGGCTCGGACCCGGGAGCAGGGCGAAAAAGCGTCCCTCCTACTTGCCGGACCTTGGTACTGGCTGTTGCGCCAACGGACTGACGAATACGTGCAAATCCTGACAAAACTACCCTAAGGCGATGCAGCCTGAGCGTGGCCATATGTCCCAGCTTGGGACACTGGTCCTGCGTCAGGGCAAAGGCGCAATCCGACGGTCGGTCAGGAGGTCGTGGCCAGCGTGGCGAGAGCGTCGCCACTGATCCGGTAGAACTGCTTCTCGTCCTGCGCCGTGGCGCCCAGCCCCTCGTAGAAGGCAGAAAGCTGGGGCTTGGTGCGGTCGGCCGTCCAATCGACGCGGCCGAAGCCTTCCTGTGCCGCAACGCGCGCGATGGCCTGCATCAGGGCCTTGCCGATGCCTTCGCCGCGACGGTCCGCATCCACGTAGAGTTCCTTCAGGAACAGCCCCTTGCGCAGGCCGGGACCGGGAAAGACGGTCGCGAGCGCCGCAAACCCGGCGAGGTGGCCCAGCGCGAGCTGGGCCAAGAGAATCCTGTTGCCTGGCGGAAGGTCGAGGAGGCTGGCGACGATCTCGTCGCGCGGAGGGCAGGCGACCCCGTAGTGCGCCTGCATCTGCTCGAGGAGGGGAGCCAGGGCCGGAGCGTCGCCTGCTTCGAACGGTCTGATGATCATGGCCTCGCCTCCGCCGCGCGCCGCAATCGGCAGCATGTAAGACAAAAAATTACACGCTGAAGCGGAATCAATGTCTGTGCTCGTTCGCACAAGATGCTGTTGGGACTCGCGATTGTCCCACGGCCATTGCCAACAGCGGTCCTGCGGGGCCAGTCTCGGCCGGACAAGGGAGTGACGTCATGAGCCGCATCTTCGGGCCGATCCGCCAGTCCGGCTACGTGGTCCCCGACATCGACGCCCGCATGCGCTTCATGGCCGAGGTGGTCGGCATCGGGCCCTGGTTCGTCGCCCGCGAGATCCGCATCCCGGTCTGCGTGTATCGCGGCCAGCCGATCGACCTCGTCATGCACGCGGCCCTGGCCAACAGCGGCAGCCACCAGATCGAGCTCATCCAGCAGGTGAGCCCCGGCCGCAGCCTCTACACGGAATGGCTCGAGCGGTACCCCGATGGGGGGCCCTTGCAGCACGTCTCGTCGTGGGCGCCGGATTTCGACGCCACCATCGCACGGGCGCGGGCCGCCGGCTGGGCGATGGTCCACGAGGGCCGCTCGGGCTACGGCCCCTTCGGCTATCTCGAGCATCCGGCCGATCCCGACACGATCTTCGAGGTGGCCGAGTTCAATGCCGCGCGGCGGTCGGTCTTCGAGCAGATCGCCGACGCGTCCCGGGACTGGGACGGGTCCGATCCGATCCGCGAGAGCTGGCCCAAGGCGCGGGCCTGAGACGGCACGATCAAACGCTATCTGGAAAACAGATAGCGGCCTTTGGTTTATTGAAATTGACCACTCCCGCGCGATGGGGAACCGTCGCACGAGTCCGCGGTCTCAGGGAGGAGCCGGAGGACGATCGCCGTGGCGGCCCCGCGGCTTCGTGCGCGTGTCCTGGGCGGACGCGCCGTTCCTGTCTCTCCCTGGCGAACCGCGGCACCCGTGCGGATGCGTACGGCAAGGGGAGCAGGCGCCATGAACGAGCGGGTCGTCACCGACTACAACGAGATCTCGAAGGTTCTCGCCGACCGGAGCATGCGGCAGGCCCTCTACGATGAGGGCGGCGTGGTCATGGCCGACGTGTTGCTCACCCTGCACGGCGCCGAGCACCACAAGCGCCGGGTCCTGGAGTTCTCGATCCTGCGCAAGGACTACTTCGCCTGGTATGAGGCGAACGTGTTTCCCCCGGCGCTCGCCCAGGTCTTCCGCACCGTCGGCACCGACGGGCACATGGACCTCGTCGACTTCGGCTACCGCGTCACGATGAACCTGACGGCCGACTTCGCCGGCATCGACCGCCCGGAAAAGTCGGCGGCCGAGACCGAGCGCCTGCTGCGCCTCGTGAAGATCTTTTCCGAGGGCGCCACGCTCGTCCACTCCACCCGCGACAAGGAGCAGGTCCGCGCCGAGGTGCGGGCGGGGTTGGAGGAACTGCGCACGACGTTCCACGCTCCCTCCGTCGCCCGCCGCAAGGAGGCGCTCGCCAGGGGCGGGGACGACCTTCCGCGCGACATCCTCACCCTGCTGCTGCGCGACCAGGAGAAGCTCGGCCTGTCGGACGACGTCATCCTGCGCGAGATGGCGTTCTTCCTGCAGGCAGGCTCCCACTCGACCGCCAACTCGATGATCCACGCGTTGCACGAGGTGTTTCTGCGGTGGCCCGATCTCGACGCCCGCCGCAAGCTGCTCGACGACCCGCTCTTCCTCCAGCGCTGCGTCCACGAGAGCTTCCGCCTGCACCCGGCGAGCCCGGTCGCGTGGCGCCTGAAAGAGGGCGAGTGCCCGGTGTCGGGCCAGCGCGTGGTGCTCGACCTCGCCGCCGCCAACCGGCAGGCCGACCTGTTCGGCCCGACGGCCGACGTCTTCGACCCGGACCGTGAGTATCCGAAGGGCATCCAGCCCTGGGGCCTGACCTTCGGCTTCGGCATGCACATGTGCCTCGGCCGCGACCTCGACGGCGGGCTCGTGTCGGGCCCGGACACCAATCCCGCCGACCACCAGTACGGCATCGTCACGCAGCTCGTGCGGGCCCTGATGGCGCGCGACGTGCGGCCCGACCCGGCCCGTCCCGCGATCCAGGACACCACGACCGTGCGCAAGAACTTCTCGTCCTACCCGGTGCTGCTCGCCCCCGGAGCCTCCTCATGAGCATGAAGTCCGTCATCGTCACCGGCGCCGCCGCCGGCCTCGGCGCAGGAATCGCCCTCAAGTTCGACCGGGAGGGCTGGCGCGTCGGCATCGTCGACGTCGATCCGGCGAAGACGCAGGCCATGGCGGCCACGCTGAAGAACGGCGTCGCCCTGCTGGCCAGCGTCACGGACCAGGCGGCCATCGAGGCCGCCTTCGAGCGGTTCGGGGCTCCGGACGTGCTCGTCAACAATGCCGGCATCCTGGCGCTGGGGTCGCTCCTGGAGCAGACGCCCGACCAGTTCCGCCGCGTGCTCGACGTCCACCTGATGGGCACTTACACCTGCGCCTGGGTGGCCGCGCACGCCATGACCAAGGCCGGCAAGCCAGGTGCCATCGTCAACCTGACCTCGATCAACGCCATCACGCCGGGGCCGGGCACCGGGGCCTACCCGGCCGCCAAGGCCGCCATCGCCACGCTCACCCAGCACATGGCCATCGAGTGGGGCCCCCTGGGGCTGCGGGTGAACTGCGTGGCGCCGGGCTTCATCGACGGCGGCATGTCGGCGCCCTTCTACGCCGACCCGAAGACGCGGGCGCTGCGCGGCGGCGCGGTGCCGAACGGCGGGCTGGGCACCATCGAGGACATCGCCGAGGCGGTCTGGTACCTCGCCTCCGACAGCGCCCGCTACGTCAACGGCCACCAGCTCGTGGTCGACGGCGGCGTCAGCCACAGCCTGCTCAAGCAGTTGCCGAGGAACTGAGGCGGCATGCGCGCGCTCCTCTTCACCGGCGGCATCTTCCACGACTTCGACCGCATGGCGGCCGCCGCGGCCGGCATCCTGTCGACGACGGGGCTCGCCGTGGAGATCGTGACGCAGCCGTCCGAGCTCGTTGCGGGCCTGGCGCGGGGCAGGGCGGACCTCGTCGTCGTCCAGGGCCTGCGCTGGCGCATGCTGGGCAACGAGAAATACGACCCCTTCCGCGCCGAATGGGGCTACGCCGTGGGCGCCGACCTGAAGGACGCGCTCACGGGCCATGCCGCGCATGGCGGCGGGATCCTGTCGCTGCACACGGGCTGCATCAGCTTCGACGACTGGCCGGGATGGCACGACCTCATCGGCGGCGGCTGGGTGTGGGGGCAGAGCTTCCACGTGCCCGGCGTCGAGCCGGTGCATGTCCACACCGTGAAGGAGCACGCGGTGACCGCCGGCGTGAAGCCGTTCACGGTCACCGACGAACATTACCGGGCGCTCGCCATCGATCCGCAGGCCGTCGTTCTCGCCGAGGGGACCGCATCAGCGGGCGACAGCTATCCGGTGGCCTGGGCGCTCGGCCGCGCCGGCGAGCATGGCCGGTCGGTCACCATCACCACGGGGCACGACGTGGCCTCGATCACGGAGCCCAATCACGCCCGCCTGCTGCGCCAGGCTGCCCAGTGGGCCATGGGCTGCGACAAGGGAAAAGCCGCATGAGAGCCATGAACACCATGTCCGTCCTCATCACGGGCGGCGGCTCCGGCATCGGCGAGGGCACGGCCCGCCATTTCGCCCGCCACGGCGCGAAGGTGACGATCTGCGGCCGGCGCCCGGAGAAGCTGAAGGCGGTCGCCGAGAGCATCGGCCCGCTCTGCCGCTACGAGGTGGCCGACATCACGCAGGACGAGGACTGCGCGCGCGTCGTCGAGGCCGCGGTGGCGCATGGCGGCGGGCTGGACGCCCTCGTCAACAATGCCGGCAACATGCTGCGCGGGCCCATCGACACCATGGACCGCAAGGCCCTGCTCGACGTCTTCGACAGCAACGTCGTCTCCGGCATGATCCTGACCGGGCTCGCCGTGCCGCACCTCGAAAAGCGCCGCGGCGCCGTCATCTTCCTCGGCTCGGTGCACACGCGACGGTCCTTCCCGGGCGTGTCGCCCTACGCGGCCACCAAGGGCGCCGTCGAGGTGCTGGCGCGCGTCCTGGCGGCCGAACTCGGCCCCAAGGGGATCCGCGTCAACTGCGTCATCCCGGGCGCGGTCTCGACCGAGCTCAACATCCGGGCGGGCATCATCACGGCCGAGCAGCAGGTTGTGCGGATGAAGTCGCTCGAATCCTCGCACGCGCTCGGGCGCATCGGCACCGAGGAAGAGCTAGCCGAGGGCATCGCCCACATGTGTTGCGCGGAATGGACCACCGGCACCTCGCTGGTGGTCGATGGCGGCCTGTCACTCGGCATCACGAACCTCTGAAGGCGACACGGGAGGGAATGGCACATGACGCATAACCTGAACGTCTTCGCGCAGCTCGAGCCCGCGCTGCGCCTGCCCGACCTCAAGCAGGCGCTCTACGACGCCGACCCGATCTTCCTGCCGACGACCGTGGTCAGCCTCCACGGCGACGAGCACAAGGAGAAGCGCCGCGTCGTCCAGAGCCTGTTCACCCGCGAGTTCTTCCGGAATTACCAGAACAAGGTGTTCCCGAACGCGCTCAAGGAGACGCTGGAGCCCGTCGTCGCCGAGGGCCGCGGCGACCTGTCGAAATTCGCCTACCGCGTGCTGGTCAACCTGGTCGCCGACGCCTCCGGCCTCGACCGCGACCACACGCAGGAGCAGACCGACAAGATCCTTCTCATCATCGGCAAGCTCGGCAAGGCGCCGACCATGGGCCAGATGATCGGCGGCAACCGCGAGGCCGCGATCGCCGAGATCGTCGACGCGCTGCGCATCTTCCGCGAATCCTACTACGAGCACTCCGCCGCCCGCCGGCGGGCCCTCATCGCCGCCAGGGAAAAGGACCCCTCGGTCGAGCTGCCGGACGACATGCTCACGCGCCTGCTGCAGGCTTTCGACGGGCGGATCGAGGAAGACCAGCTCGTGCGCGACACGGCCTTCTTCATCCTGGCCGGCGCCTTCACAATGGCCAACGGCCTGCAGAACACCATGTGGGAGATCCTCTCGTGGTGCAAAAAGCATCCCGAGACGCGCCAGAAGCTCCTCGACGATCCGGGCCTGATGCAGAAGTTCGTCTGGGAGGCGCTGCGCCTGCACCCGGCGAGCCCCGTCGCCCGCCGCAAGGCGCTGTGCCCGGTGCACCTGCCCAACGGCGAGACCGCGGCCGAGGCCGAGATCGTCGACATCAACATCGCCCAGGGTAACCGCGACCCGTCCGTGTTCGGGCCGGATGCGGCCGAGTACAACCCCTTCCGCGAACTGCCCCGCAAGGTCCAGCTGCACGGGATGACCTTCGGCGCGGGCATGCATGCCTGCGTCGGCCGCATCCTGGCGGCCGGCATTCCCTATGGCGCCGGGATGGAGGTCGACGAGGGCACCGAATACGGCACCATCCACCTCGTCGTGCATGCGCTGCTTTCGGCGGGCGCGGACTTCGATCCCGCCAATCCGCCGACCATCGACGAGAGCACCACCCGCAAGCACTTCCACAGCTTCCCCTTCGTCGTGCGGAAGGCGGGCTGACCATGGCCTCCGCCGGCACCCTGGGCTTCGACCGCAGCGCCGACATCGTCGTCGTGGGCTTCGGCTGTGCCGGGCTCGCCGCCGCGATCACGGCGTGGCGGGCCGGCGCCGAGGTGCTCGTGCTGGAGAAGGAGCCGGCCGACGCGCACACTCCGAGCACCCGCATGTCGGGCGGCATGATGATGGCGACGACCGACGTCGGGAAGGCGACCGCCTATCTCGACCGCTGCGCCGGTGGCATGGTGCCCCGCGACGTCAGCGAGGCCTGGGCACGCCGGGCCACCGGCCTGATCGACTGGCTTCTCGAGATCGCCCCGGAGCTGAACCTCGCCCGGGTCGGTGGTGCCGAGCACCCGGAATTCGAAGGGTCCGATGCCTTCGGCGTGTACCAGCCGGGCGGGGCCAAGACGCGCCTCGACCTCAACGGCAAGGCCGGCGTGTTTCTCTGGGAAAAGCTCGCCCAGAACTTTCATGCCAAGACCGGCGTGCCGGTGTTGTGGGACTCCCCCGCCGACCGCCTCATCCGGGCCGACGACGGGCGCATCGTCGGCGTCGAGACGACCGACGGCCGGCGCATCGGTGCCCGCAAGGGCGTGATCCTGACCTGCGGTGGCTACCTGCACAATGCGCGCATGAAGCGCGACTACCTGCGCACCTGGCCGGTCTATTTCTACGGCAATCCCGGCAACACCGGCGACGGCGTGCGCATGGCCCAGGAGGTCGGCGCCGACCTCTGGCACATGAACCAGATGATCGGCCGCGCCATCGGCAACTTCCAGCTGGAGGACGGCAGCGACCTGCCGGTCATCCTGTTCCTGAACCCGCCCGGCTACGTCATCACCGACCGCTACGGGAAGCGCTTCGCCGACGAGAGCGCGCAGGCGAACCTCCTGCACGGCTTCTACTACCACCTGCTGGCCTATGATCCGGCGACGGGCGAAACGCCGCGAAACCCCTGCTACTGGTTCTTCGACGAGAAGCGCCGCAAGGCCGGCATGCTGACGCTGCCCTCGGTCGGCGCGCACGCGGTCGGGATCTACACCTGGAGCGCCGACAACAGCGCCGAGGTCGCCCGGGGCTGGATCGCGAAGGGATCGACCATCGCGGAAGCCGCCGCGGCGGCGGGCGTCGCCGACCCGGCCGCCGCCCAGGCGGAGGTCGAGGCCTACAACCGCGCCTGCCGCGAGGGTTCGCCGGACCCCTTCGGCCGTCCGGCCGAGACCATGGTGCCGGTGGAGGAGGGGCCCTTCTACTGCGTGAAGCTCTACCCCGGCGGCTCCAACACCACGGGCGGCCCGCGCCGCAACGCCCGCGCCCAGATCCTCGACACCCGCGGCCAGCCGATCCCCGGTCTCTATGCCGCCGGCGAACTCGGCCAGGCGACGGGCATGCTCTACCCCTCCGACGGCTCGAACCTGTCGGAGGGCTTCTGTTTCGGCCAGATCGCGGCGGAAGCCGCGCTCGCGGACAACGGAGCCGCCGCATGAGCGCGTCCAGGGAGCTCGAAGGCCGCGTCGCCCTCGTCACGGGCGCGTCCTCCGGCATGGGCCGGCGGGAGGCGGACCTCCTGGCCGAGGCCGGCGCCACCGTCATCCTCGCCGACATCATCGACGCGGACGGCGAGGCGGCGGCGCAGGCGCTGGTCGCGGCCGGGCTGCGGGCCCGCTACTGCCATCTCGACGTGTCGAGCCCGGCCGACTGGGCCGCGGCGGCGGCCGACATCGGCGCCCGCGAGGGCAGGGTCGACATCCTCGTCTGCAACGCCGGCGCCAACGGCTCGGCGGCGCCCGACGTGCTGTCGTCCGACCTCCTGGACAAGCTCATCGCCATCAACCTGCGCGGCACGTTCCTGGCGGTGCAGACGATGCGGCCGCTGATGGGCAAGGGGGCCTCGATCGTCACCATCGGCTCGATCTGCGCCAAAGTCGGAACGCCCGGCGTCCACATGGCCTACCACGCCACCAAGGGCGCCATCGTCGCCTTCACCAAGGCGGCCGCCGCCGAACTCGGGCCCAACGGCATCCGCGTCAACTGCATCAACCCGGGCGTCATGCCGCCGATGCGCGACCGGCGCGGGGCGAGCCACGGCACCCGCGACAAGCTGATCGAGCGCATCCCGCTCCGGCGCACCGGCGAGTGGGACGACGTCGCCAACGTCGTCGTGTTCCTGGCCACGGACAAGGCGGCCTACATCAGCGGGGCCGACATCCCCGTCGACGGCGGCTTCCTGGCGACGTGATGGGGAGTGCCATCCATGTTCTCACCCTTGCTCCTCCTCTCCGCCGTCCTGGCCGGGCTTGGCCCGGCCATCCACGACTTCGGGCAGAACACGCAGCCTTGCCCGGCAAAGTCGTGGGTGCCCGGGCCAAGCCCGGGCATGACGCGTGGAGAGATCGAAGGGACTGAAGAAAGGATCCAACGATGATCATCGAGGAACGCGTCTACACCTTCCTGCCGGGCAAGGTCCCGGTGTTCATGGCCGAGTACGACGGCGCGCCCCGCGAGATGCAGATGCGGATCCTGGGCAACCTCATCGGATACTTCACGTCCGAGTTCGGCGAGCAGAACCAGACCGTGCACCTGTGGGGCTATGCGAGCCTCGCCGACCGCGACGAGCGGCGGGCGAAGCTGCTGGCCGAACCCGAGTGGCGCGCCTTCCTCGGTCGCATCCTGCCGCTGCTCGTGAAGCAGGAAAGCCGCATCCTGAAGCCGACGGCGTTCTCGCCCTTGGGTTCGCAGAAGACTTGACGTCGAGGCCGAGCTTCCGCTCGATTTCGGGATCGCCCACCGCGAGAAACGGGCGAATGCAGGGGGGAGAATGCTTCTTCAGCAGCTGTTGAACGGGATCGTCGTGGGAGGGGTCTACGCGCTGTTCGCCGTGGGCTTCAACCTCGTGTTCGGGGTGCAGCGCCTGCTGAACCTCGCGCACGGGGCCGTGTTCATGACGGGGGCCTTCGTGGCCTACTACACGGTCGTGAACGGCGGCCCGCTGATCCTCGGCTTCCTGCTGGCGATCCTCGCCTCCGGCGCGCTGTCGATGCTGATCGAGATCGTCTGCTTCCGCCGGCTGCGCAAGTCGGGTGACGCGGAGTTCGGCGCCATCATCTCCTCGATGGGCGCCAGCCTCGTCATCATGACGATCTGGCAGTGGATCTCGAAGACGCAGGTGCTGCGCTTCCCCTTCGACACCATGCCGGTCGTCATCTACCGCTTCTGGGGCCTGCGCGTGTCGCTGCTGCAGCTCGTGATGATGGGCTGCGCCATCCTGATCGTGCTGGTGATGGGCTACTTCATCTACCGCACGCCGTTTGGCCGCCGCGTCCGCGCCGTGACGGACAACGAGCGCGCCTCGATGCTCATGGGGATCAACCCCAACCGCATCTACAACCTCACCTACTTCATCTCCGGCGCGCTCGCGGGCGCGGCCGGCGTCCTGGTGGGCCTCGCCTTCAACAACATCAACTTCACCATGGGCGAGCCCTATCTCCTCTACGGCTTCGTCATCATCATCCTCGGCGGGCTCGGCAGCATCCCCGGTGCGCTCCTGGCGAGCCTCATCTTCGGCATGCTGCAGACCTTGACCATCGCCTACCTGCCCTCCGGGCTCACCACCGCCTTCATCTTCTCGGTGCTGTTCGTCATCCTGCTCGTCATGCCCAACGGGCTGATGGGCCGCGAGGGCGCCGGCAGCCTCGGCCGGCGGAGGTAGCGCGATGAACGCCTATGTCCTCGGCTACCTGCCGCTCTTCGATCTCTTCCTGCTGCATCTGGGGCTCGCCTACAGCCAGTGGCTGGTGCTGCGCTCGGGCGTCTTCTCGCTGGCGACCGTCGGCGTCGCCGGCGTCGGCGCCTACACCGGCGGCGTGCTCGTGGTGACCTACGGCCTGCCTGCCCCCGTGGCGCTGGTCGCGGCCGCCATCGGCGGCGGGCTCGTCTCGCTGCTGCTGGCGATCCCGCTGGCGCGGCTGCGCGGCGTCTACCAGGCCATCGCGACCGTCGCCTTCATCCAGATCATGCTGTCGCTGAACAACTACGCCGAGAAGATCACCGGTGGCGCGGCGGGGCTGAACGGCATCCCCAAGGTCGTCGACACCCTGACGCTCGCCGTCTGCGCCCTGGCGACGATCTACCTGATGACCGCGATCACCGGCAGCCGCATCGGGCGCGCCTTCGACGCCATCCGCCAGAACGAGGCGGTGGCGGCCTCCCTCGGCGTCTCCATCGAGGCGCACCACCGGCTCGCCTTCATCGTGTCGGGGGCGCTGGCCGGCTTCTACGGCGCGCTGGAGGCCTTCCACTCCTACACGCTGGTGCCCTCGCAGTTCGGCTTCCCGTTCCTGATCGCGATCCTGTCCTACGTGGTCTTCGGCGGCCGCAACACGATCTGGGGCCCGATCGTCGGCACGGCACTGCTCATCATCCTGCCGGAACTCGCGCGTCCGCTCGCCGAGGCGCGGATGCTCGTCTACGGGCTCCTGCTCATCCTCACCATCAACTTCCTGCCCAAGGGCGTCGCGGACACGCTGATCGAGCGCATCCACGCCAAGCGCCTGCGGGCCAAGCCGGCGCCTGCGCCGGCGCCGACGGCGGGGAGCTGACGCCATGGCGCTGAAGCTCGTCAATCTGAGCAAGAGGTTCGGCGGCGTCACGGCCTCCGCCGACGTCAACATGACCGTGCCGAGAGGCACGATCACCGGTCTCATCGGCCCCAACGGCGCCGGGAAGACCACGATCATCAACATGATCACCGGCATGATGGACGTCAGCGGCGGCCAGATCCTGCTGGAGGACCGCGACATCACCCGCGCCGCGCCCGACGACATCTGCCGGGCCGGGCTCGCCCGCACCTTCCAGAACATCCGGATCCTCCCGGAGAACTCGGTGCTGGACAACATCCTCATCGGCTTCCACCGGCACGAGCACTGCTCGACGCTGTCGGCGCTCTTCGGCCTGCCGGCGTCGCGCCAGGAGACGCAGGCGATCCGCGACAAGGCGCGCTCGCTGCTCACCCAGTTCGGCATGAGCGCCTATGCCGACTATCCCGCCGGCGGCCTCTCCTACGGCCACCAGCGCAAGGTCGAGATGATGCGGGCGCTGGCGTCCGAGCCCGACTACATGCTGCTCGACGAGCCGATCGCCGGCATGAACGACGTGGAGTCCGACATCCTCGCCGAGCTCTTTCAGCACCTCGCCGAGGCCGGGAAGGGGATCCTGCTAATCGAGCACAACATCCGCTTCGTCTCGAAGCTGTGCGAGAAGATCTACGTGCTCGACGGGGGCCGGCTGATCGCCGAGGGCCCGCCGGCGCAAGCGCTGCGAGATCCCGCGGTGATCGCCGCCTACATCGGAGGCAGCGATGCTTGAGGTCTCCGATCTCCAGGTCCGCTACAGCGGCATCCAGGCCCTGCGCGGCGTCTCGCTGAACGTCGGCGCGGGCGAGGTCGTCGCCCTCATCGGGCCGAACGGCGCGGGCAAGTCCACCCTCGTCAACGCCGTTTCCGGGCTGGTGAAGCCGGCCGCCGGCCGCATCCTGATGGAAGGCCGGGACCTCGCCGCGATGGACCCGTGGGCGGTCAGCAAGTCCGGCGTGATCCAGGTGCCGGAGGGCCGCCAGGTCTTCCCGCAGCTCAACGTGCTGGAGAACCTGCAGCTGGGCGAGACGGCGCTCCAGGGCCGCCCGCCGGCGGGAGGACTGGAGGACGTCTACGACCTCTTCCCGGTGCTCAAGGAGCGCAGCGCCCAGCTGGCCGGCTCGCTCTCCGGCGGCCAGCAGCAGATGCTGGCGATCGGCCGTGCGCTCATGGGCGCGCCGCGTTTCCTGCTGCTCGACGAGCCCAGCCTCGGCCTCGCCCCCGTGGTGATCGCCCAGGTCTTCGCCGCGCTGCGCAAGCTGAAATCCCGCGGAATGACGATCCTGCTCATCGAACAGAACGTTCGCCTCGCGCTCGATCTCGCGGACCGCGCGTACATCCTCGACCAGGGCAAGATCGTGCTGTCCGGGACGAGCCAGGAACTGGCCGCGGACGCGTCCGTGGTCGCGCACTACCTCGGCGTGATGTCCGAGTGAATGATCGAAACTGCAAACGTCACAGGACGGGAGGAAATCATGACAATCCTGCGCAGACTGCTCGTATCGACCGCGGTGGTGGCGGGCCTCGCCGCCGGCGCGGTGCAGGCGGCCGAGGTGAAGATCGCGGCGGTGCTCGCCACCACCGGCGTCTATGCCTTCGTCGGCGTGCCGCTCGTCAACGGCATCAAGATGGCCGACGAGGCGCTGAAGGCGTCGGGCGGCTACGGCCCCCACACCGTCACCATCACCTATGACGACAACCGGTCGGACCGCCAGGAGGCCATCGCGCTCCTGACCCGCCGCACCGAGACCGACAAGGTGCAGCTGGTGCTGGGCCCGATCTCCTCGGCCGAGGCCATGTCGACCGGCCCCGTGGCCGTGAAGCTCGGCGTGCCGATGTTCACGGTGGCCATGACCAACGAAGTCCTGCCGCTCGGCGAATGGGTGTTCAAGTCGACCGAGACGGCGATCACCTACATGCCGCCGCTCGCCAACTACATCGCCCAGAAGCTGAAGCCCGCGAACTGCTTCCTGGTGTCGATCATCGACAACCCCGGCTACGTCATCCAGAAGGACGTCTTCCGCGACACGCTGAAGAAGCAGGGCGTCAACATCCTGGCCGACGTCGGCATCCTCGCGACCGACACGGACTTCACCGCGCTCTCGACCAAGATCGTCGACGCCGACCCGAAGTGCCTGTTCGTGACGACCCCGCCGGAGCAGGCCGCCAACATCATCCTGCAGGCCAAGCAGGCCGGCCTGAAGAACGACGTCATCCTGTCGGGCGACACGGGCCTGGGCTCCGTGCAGTACATCAAGGCCGCGGGCGCCGCGGGCGACGGCACCCTGTTCCCGGCGATCTTCGTCGCCGGCTATTCGGACACCACCAAGGAGTTCGCGAAGAAGTACCAGGAGAAGTACAACGTCGCCCCCGACCACTGGGCCGCGACCGGCTACTCGATGATGCAGATCATCGCCGCGGCGGTGAAGAGCATCCCCGGTGAGGTGACCCGCGAGAACCTGCGCCAGGCCATGACCAACACGAAGAACGTGCCGGTCCTGATGGGCACGGGCTCGATGACCTTCGGCGAAGGCCGCGTGCCGACCCACGGCAGCGTGGTGATGCGCGTGAAGGGCGGTGCCTGGAACCTCGCGGAGTAAGCCATGACGACGACCTCCGCGCCCGGACCCGTGCACGACTGCGACGTCCTCGTCGTCGGCACGGGGCCCGGCGGGATGGCGGCCACGGCCGCCGCCGCCGCCACGGGCGCGGAGGTCCACGTCGTCGAGGCCCTCGACGACATCGGCGGCAACTCCGTCTGGTCCACCGGCTACATGGCCTTCGTGAACGCGAAGGCCCAGCGCGACGCCGGCATCGAGGACAGCGTCGAGAGCTTCGTCGCCGACGCCGAGCGCAGCATGGACCTGCTGCGCGACCGCTATCCCGTCATCCACGACCCCGTGCTCGTGCGCCTGTTCGTTGAGCACAGCGCCGCGACCTACGACGACCTCGTGGCGCGCGGCATCCGCTTCTCGCGGTTCATCCCGAGGCCGTTGCAGCACACCACCGACCGCATGCTGGCGGTCGAGGACATGGCCGCCTTCCGCACGGCCTTCGCGCCCGATTTCGCCCGGCCCAACGTGCGCCTCTTCACCCGCACCTGGGGCAAGCGCCTCGTGATGGAGGAGGGCAGGGTGGCAGGGCTCATCGCCGAGGGCCCGGACGGGCCCGTGAGCTGGCGCGTGCGCCGCGGCGTCGTGCTCGGCACCGGCGGCTACCAGTCGAACCCGGAACTGCGGGCCCGGCACGTGCCGGCCTATCTCGCCCGCGCGCCCTATCTCGGCGTCGACAGTTGCCGGGGCGACGGGCACCTGATGGCGGGCGCGGTGGGCGCCGACCTCATCAACATGGGCCTCGTGCTGCCGCTAGTGATCGTCTCGTCCTCCTTCGTCGAGGACTGCATCGCGGTGAACCAGGCCGGCCAGCGCTTCCACGACGAGGCGGGGCCCTACGAGCGCCGCGTCGAGGCGCTCCAGCACCAGCCCGGCAAGGCGGCGCACTACATCTTCGACGACGTCACGGCGACCCGGAAAAGCCAGCTCCTGCAGCAGATGCCCGAGCCCTCCGTCTCGGCACCGACCCTGCGCGAACTGGCTGTCAGGGCCGGCATCGATGCCGCCGGGCTCGAAGCCTCGGTCGCGGCCTGGAACGCGTTTCTCGCCGGCACCGACACCCGGGACGGCTCATTCGGCCGCGTGATCCTGCCGGAGGGCCGGCGCCCGATCGCGCAGGGCCCCTTCCATGCCGTGCCGATGGTCGTCGGCTCCAACTTCGTCAGCGGCGGCATGCGCGTGAACGAGGCCATGCAGGTCGTCGACGTCTTCGGCGACGGCATCCCCGGCCTCTACGCCGCCGGCGACACCGTGGGCGGCCTGAACCCGACCGCCGAACTCGGCGGCATGCGGCTCGCCGGCGGGTTCACGCTCGGCAAGATCGCCGGGGAGTCGGCCGCCGCGGGGCGCACCGCAGCGGTACAGGCCCCCGCGCTCCAGGGCGCCCACCAGCCGAGCATGCTGGCGAGCCGCATCGCGCTGGTGAACCTCGCGAACGCGCCGAAGGGCTGACTACGGTTAGATCTCCATCTCTCAGCCGTCCTGGCCGGGCTTGGCCCGGCCATCCACGACTTTGCCGGGGCCGCCCTGACGTCGTGGGTGCCCGGGCCAAGCCCGGGCACGACGCGAGGAGGGGAGGGAGCCATCTCTGACGGCTAAGCAATCCAATATTGCCCACCCCGGTATCGAAAAATAAGATACCGCGATGAAAACCCCGCCCTTCACACTTCGCCAGCTCATCTACTTCGTCGCGGCGGCGAAGGCGGGGAAGATCGCCAATGCCGCCGTCGAGGTCGGCATCTCCCAATCGGCCGTGACCACCGCCATCATGGAGCTGGAGAAGTCTCTGGGCACGCCGCTGCTGGAGCGTCACGTCAACGGCGTCACGCTCACCCATCGCGGGCATCTCTTCCACCAGCAGGCGCTGAAGATCCTGGAGGCCGTGGAGGAGGCGCAGCGCTGGCCGTTCCAGGGGTCCTTGAACCTGTCGGGCAGGCTGCGCGTCGTGGCGAGCTACATCGTCATGGGCTACTTCCTGCTGCCCTACGTGGAGAAGTTCCGGCGCGCCCATCCCAACGTGGAGGTCGAACTCGTCGAGCGCACGCGGCCGGAATGCGAGGCGGCCTTGATGAGCGGGGACGCCGACGTCGGTGTGTTCCTGACGTCGAACCTGACGCGCCACGACACGCTGGAGAGCCTTCCCCTCGCACGCGCGCAGCGCCGGCTCTGGCTCTCCGCCAACTCGCCGCTGCTCGCCGAGAAGACCGTGTCCTTCGCGCGTCTGAAGGATTGGCCCTACGTGTTCCTGATGGTCGACGAGGGCGAGCGGGTCATGCGCGAGCTGGGGCGGCCCTACGGCTTCGAGCCGAACGTGGTCATGCGGACGACCACCGTGGAGGCGATGCGCGAATGGATCGGGCTCGGGCTCGGCGTCACTATCGTCGCCGACACGATCTACCGGCCCTGGTCGCTCGAAGGCCACAAGATCGAACGCCGCGCCATCACCGAGCCGATCCCGCCGCTGGAAATCGGCCTCGCCTGGCCGCGCGGCGTCGTGCTGGGCGAGACGGCGAGGGGGTTCTCCGCGTTCCTCCGACAGACCGTGCCGCGCAGCGAGGGGATGGACGATGCCGGGCTCGGCGTCCAGGCCCGATCCGGAGCGGCCTGAAGGCCTGCCGCGCCACAGCTTGATTTTAGCTGTGGCGATGCCTGCAACTTGACGGCCTCTCGTGCGTTGTCGCCCTGCCTCCGTGCAGTTGACCGGGGAAGAGGGCGTGAAGACAGACGAAGAAAAAGGCGCACGGTTCGGAATCTCCGGCCTGGATGCCGTGCTTGGTGGTGGATTGTCCCGGGGCAGATTGTTCCTGCTCGAAGGACGGCCCGGGACCGGCAAGACGACGGTCGCCACCCAATTCCTGATGGAAGGCACGGCGCAAGGCGAGAAGTGCCTCTACATCACCTTGTCCGAAACAAAGGACGAGCTGGTCAGCAGCGCGCGCTCGCACGGCTGGTCGCTGGACGGGATCGAGATCTTCGAGCTCGTCCCGCCGGAGAGCCTCCTCGACGAGCGCCAGCAGCAAAGCCTGCTCTATTCGTCGGACCTGGAACTGGGCGAGACCACGCAGCGGATCTTCGAGACGCTGGCGCGGATACAGCCCCAACGCGTCGTCCTCGACAGCCTGTCGGAGATCCGCTTGCTGGCCCAGAGCTCGCTGCGGTACCGCAGGCAGATCCTGGCCCTGAAGCAGTACCTCGCTCGCCAGCGGACGACGACGCTGCTGCTCGACGACCAGTCGGCCATGCCGGAAGACGGCGCCATGCACTCCATTGCGCATGGTGTGATCCGCCTGGAGGAGCTTGCGCCTGAATATGGCGCCGAGCGCCGACGCCTGCGCATCGTCAAGTTCCGAGGCCGGCAGTTCCGCGGCGGTTTCCACGACTTCACCATCGACACCGGCGGCATCCGCGTCTTCCCGCGGCTGATCTCGGCCGAGCATCGCACGGACGTGACGGGTGGCGTCCTGCCCAGTCCCTCGGACGAGCTCAATGCCCTGCTCGGCGGTGGGATCGACCGGGGCTCGAGCACCCTGATCATCGGGCCGGCCGGGACGGGCAAGTCGATCCTGTCGCTCACCTTCGCCCAGTCCACGGTCACCTTGGGCGAAAAGGCCTCCATGTTCATCTTCGACGAGGAGCGGAACTGGCTGATCGAGCGCTCCAGGGGCCTGGGAATCGACCTGAACGGCATGATCGCGCGCGGGCAGATGGAACTGCACCAGGTGGACGCGGCGGAATTGACGCCCGGCGAGTTCTCCCAGCGTGTGCGCGAGAGCGTCGAACGCGGGGCCACCACGGTCGTCATCGACAGCCTGAACGGCTACAGCGTCTCGATGCCGGGCGAGACCGCGCTCATTCTCCACATTCACGAGTTGCTGCAGTACTTGAACCGCAAGGGCGTCACGACGTTGATGACGGTGGCCCAGCACGGATTGGTCGGCGACATGACGACACCCGTGGAAGTCACCTATCTGTCGGACATCGTCATCCTGCTTCGCTACTTCGAGGCCATGGGTCGGGTCCGCCGCGCCATCTCGATCGTCAAGAAGCGCTCTGGCCATCACGAGGAAACCATTCGCGAGTATAGCATCGACGGCCGCGGCGTGACGCTGGGCGAGCCACTCACCGGATTCCAGGGGGTTCTGACGGGCATTCCAGTCCTGGCCGGCTCCGCGCCGGCCAGCCCGTGACGGTCCCCGCCTGATGCCGGGACCCATCTCCGAACGCGCGCTCATCCTCGCGCCTCTCGGCCGCGACGCCCACGTCGCGGCCATGATGCTGCGCGAGGCCGGCATGGTGGCGCGCGACTGCAGTTCGCTGTGCGTCCTCGTCGATGAACTCCAGGCCGGCGCGGGCTTCGCCGTGGTGGCCGAGGAAGCGCTGTCCACCGCCGATCTCAGCGGCCTGTCCGACTGGCTGAACCGCCAGGAGGAATGGTCCGACCTACCGGTCATCCTGCTCACGCAGCGCGGCGGCGGCCTGGAGCGAAACCCGTCCGCCGACCGCCTGCTCCAGACCCTGGGCAACGTGACCTTCCTCGAGCGCCCGTTTCATCCCACGACGCTCGTCAGCATCGCGAACTCGGCCCTGCGCGGCCGCCGTCGCCAGTACGAGGCCCGCGCCAGGCTCATCCAGATCCGCGAAAGCGAGACCCGGTACAGGACCCTCTTCAATTCGATGGACGAAGGCTTTTGCGTCATCGAGTTCGTCGACGGCCCGTCGGGACCGCTGGATGACTATGTCCATGTGGATGCCAACCCCGCCTACGAACGCCACGCCGGGCTCACGAGCGTGGTCGGACGCCGGGTCCGCGACATGGTCCCCGACGAGGCCGACGGCTGGATCCGGATGTACCGGGACGTGCTGGTGACGGGCTCGACCATCCGCTTCGAGCGGATGCTCGAGGCGACCGAGCGTCACCTCGATCTTTCCGCCTTCCGGGTGGAGCCTGCCTCGCGCCGCCAGGTCGCGGTCCTGTTCCAGGACATCACCGCGCGCAAGCGCGCCGAACTCGAGCTCGTCACCCTGAACGAGACATTGGAGAAGCGCGTCTCCGAGGCCCTCGCCGAGCGCAAGCTCCTGGCCGACATCGTCGAAGGGACGGACAGCTTCGTCCAGGTGCTCGACACGGGGAGGCGGATCCTGGCCATCAACCGGGCCGCGATCCGCGTCTTCGGGGAACTGTTCGGCCGCGTTCCGCGCCACGGCGACGTGCTGGACGACATCCTGCACGATCGCCCGGAGACCGCGGCCGTCCTGGCGCGGGCGTGGGACAGGGCCATCGCCGGCGAGGCCTTCACCGAGGTGGTGACGCTGGCCGACAGGCGCGGCGAGGAGCGCCTTCTGGAGATGAATTTCAACCCGCTCCGCGACCAGGCGGGCCGGATCGTCGGCGCCTACCAGTTCGCCACGGACGTGACCGACCGGGTGCTGGACCAGCAGCGGCTGGCCGAGGCCACGGCACGGATGCACGAGATGGCCAAGCTCGACACCCTCGGCCAGTTGACCGGCGGCGTCGCGCACGACTTCAACAACCTGCTGATGCCGATCACCAACGCGCTGGACATCCTGAACCGGCGCTACGGCGGGGTCGACGGCCGCGCCGCGCGCATGATCGGCAACGCGCTCCAGTCGGCCGAGCGCGCCAAGACGCTGGTGCAGCGGCTCCTGGGCTTTGCCCGGCGGCAGACCCTGGAGGCGGGGCCCGCCGACGTGGGCTCGCTCCTGCACGGCATGCGCGACCTGATCGCCAGCTCGATCGGGGCGCGGATCACGCTGCGCATCGAGGCGGAGCCCGGCCTGCCGGCGGCCTTCCTCGACGCCAACCAGTTCGAGCTCGCCATCCTGAACCTGTGCGTCAACGCGCGCGATGCGATGCCGGACGGCGGCACGCTGACCATTTCCGCGACGCCGGCGTGGGACGAGGAAACCCCGCTCATCCAGGTGACCGTCGAGGACACCGGCAAGGGCATGGACGACGACACTCTGCGCCGCGCGGTGGAGCCGTTCTTCACCACCAAGCACGTGGGCGCCGGCACGGGCCTCGGCCTGAGCATGGTGCACGGCCTGGCGGCGCAGCTCGGGGGCTCCTTCACGCTGGCGAGCCTGCTCGGAACCGGCACGACCGCCACGCTGCTGGTGCCGGTCGCCAAGGCGCCGGCCCCGCGGGCGCGCAATACGCGCCCGAAGGCTCCGGCGCCCGCGCCGGCGAGCCTGCGCATCCTGCTGGTCGACGACGAGGAACTGGTGCGGGCCGGAATGGCCGAGATGCTGCGCGAACTCGGCCACAGCGTCGCGGAGGCGAATGGCGGCGCCAAGGCGCTCGGCATGCTCTCCTCGGGCCAGGACTTCGACATCCTCGTCACCGACTTCACCATGCCCAACATGAGTGGCGTCGACCTGGCGCGGCTGGCCGGGGAGCGGGCTCCGAACATGCCGGTGCTGGTCGTCACGGGCTATGCAGGCGGCAGCCTCGACCTGGGCTTTCCCCAGCTCTCGAAGCCGTTCCGCCAGGACGAACTCTCCGCCGTGATCCAGTCGCTGGTCGGCGGAGAGCGTTCGTCACAGGCGCGAGGTGCGGATCAGCGGTAGGTGGTCGTGCTGCTGCTGCGTCCACCCGCGATCATGCCCCAGATCACGAGGACGATGATCGCGCCGACCACGGCCCCGATCAGTCCCGCGCCTTCTCCGGCACGGTACCAGCCGATCGATTGGCCGACATAGGTCGCCACGAACGCCCCCACGATCCCGAGAATGGTGGTGAGGATGAAGCCCGACGGCTCGTTGCTGCCCGGCGTGATGAACTTGGCGATCACGCCCGCCACGAAGCCGATGATGATGGTCCAGAGAATGCCCATGGTCCTCTTCCCGAGATGTTGCCCAAGCTGAACGCCAAGCTAACCTTCGAAGGGGGCAAAAGGTTCGATGCGGAACCTTGCCCGTTTGGGCGGATTGGAGCGCAGGCAAGTCGCAACCTGGAGCCCGACCGATGTCCCGTGAATTTCCCTCGATGACCGCCCTCCTGGGACTGCTGGCGATCGCCGGCTATCAGAACCGTGACAAGATCGCGGAGATGCTGCGCGGCGGAGCCGGCGGCATGGGGAATGGAGGAGGCCTGGACAACGGCGCCGGAATGGCCACCGGAGCGGGGATGGGCCAGGGCAGCGTGCCGCAGACCGGCAGCTCGGGCGGGCTCGGCGGCATGATCTCCGACATCCTGGGCGGTGGCTCCACCGGTGGCGGCCTCGGCTCGATGCTGGGCGGCGCCGGCGCCGGCGGGTTCCTCGGCAACGGCCTGCGCGAGCTCATGGAGCGCTTCCAGCAGAACGGCATGGGCGACGCGGCCCATTCGTGGGTGTCGAGCGGTCCCAACCGCGAGATCACGGCCGACGAGCTCGAGCGCTCGATCGGCCCGGACGTGCTGCAGTCTCTGCAGGAGAAGACCGGCCTCTCGCGCGACGAACTCCTGTCCCGCCTGTCGCAGGACCTGCCGCGCACGGTGGACAGCCTGACCCCGGACGGCCGTCTGCCCGCCGGGGCCTGAGCGCGGCCCGTCAGGCCGCCGCGGCGAGCGCCTGGGTCGCCAGCAGGCCCAGGTCCTTGTTGAGCCCGTCGAGCTTGCGCAAGGTGTCGCGCAACTCGGTCTGGAACGCGCCGAACTGACTGAGCAGCGCGTCCATGTGCCCGGACGAGACCCCGACCCGGGCCCATTCGACCTTGCCCATCACCCGCATGACCTCCAGCGCCGAGACGAGACGGCCCATGGCGGTGCAGGAGCGGACGAACGCGGTCCTGGCGCGCGCGACGTCGTCCAGGCTGGCGGACGCCATGCTGAAATAAGCGCCCTGCTGCTCATGCAGGATCGCCATGTCGGCGGCCCGCGTGCTGCCGCCTCCGCCGCGCTCGCCATCGAACACCGCGTGCATCTCGCGCTGCAGGGCCGCGGTGCCCGCCAGGAAGAGGCTCTTGTTGACGCTTTCGCCGAGCTCGTTGGCCGCGACCACGAAGGCCGTCAGCACGTCGTTCAGTTCGCCCGCCAGCATCTGGTAGTTCCGTGCGACGACGCCGGTGGGGATGCCGGCCTGCCCGGCGCGCGATGCCTCCAGGCTGATGTTCATCGGCGCGAGCTTGAGGGCGGCGTAGGACCGGTGCGTGGCATCCGACAGCAGCAGGATCGAACGCGTCAGGACGGACACCTCGTTCAGGCACCCGGTCATCGCGTCCCGGTCCCGCGACAGCGCGTCGGCGCGGGCGTTGAGCTCGCGGGCCAACGCCGCCGCGCTGAAGGCGCCGTAGTCCGGGAAACCCAGGCCCCTGATCTCGTCCAGCAGCAGTGCCGCGCTCTCGGCCGGCGTGCAGCCGCTCTTGCGCTCCATCTCGGCATGGGCGGCGTACAGCGCCTTGATGCGCGGCACCAGGTCGCTGACGGGCTTGAGCCGCACCGAGAGATAGCCTTCGCGAATGGGCGTCACCACGGCATAGACCCAGTAGAAGGCGCCGCTGCGCGCCTTGTTCTGGACGTAGGCGCCGATGGGCCTGCCGGCCTTGATCGTTTGCCAGAGCAGGTGGAACACGGCGCGCGGCGTGCCCGGATGGCGGATGAGCTTGTGCGGACGACCGATCAGCTCGTCCCAGGAATATTCGCTGACGCGCTGGAAGACCGCGTTGCCGGACTGCATGATGCCGGCGGGGTCGGTGCGGGAGAAGAACAGCTCGCCGACCCCGAAGGTCGACTCGTGCAGGGACGGCGGCGTGGCCGCGTGGCGGGGTAGCGGATGGTGGGACGTCATGGTGGAATCCGAGCCGGGATCGTTCGATCGGACCAGTTCGGGGGGTGCTGCACCGTCGTGCACGGGTCTTAACCCGGGACTCGTTTCGCAAACATTGAGCAATCTAAACGTTGTGGCGCTGCGGCTACGAATTTGGCTTTTGTAATATTTGCCCGCATCGACCCATGACGGTGATCCGGCCGCCCCGTTCCGCGTTGGCTTGGCGGACCAAACGCCCACCCAGGAGGAGGAGACACCATGGCACGCTACGGCATCGGCCTGATCGGCCTCGGCAAGATCGCGACCGACCAGCACGTCCCCGTCATCGCCGCCGACCCGGATTTCGAGGTGGTGGCGGTGGCCAGCCAGCGGGGCGAGAGCCTGCCGGGGCTCGCGCAGTCCTATCGCGACTGGCAGGACCTGCTGCGCGACGCGAAGGGCGTGGATGCGGTGGCCATCTGCACGCCGCCGCAGGTCCGTTACGTCATCGCCAGGGCGGCGCTGTCGGCGGGCAAGCACGTGCTCCTGGAAAAGCCTCCGGCGGCCACGGTCAGCGAACTCGTCGACCTGCAGCGCCGGTCCACGGCGGCCGGGCTGACGCTCTTCGCGACCTGGCACTCGCAGTTCAACGCGGGGGTGGAGGAAGCCCGCCGCCAGCTCGCCGGCCGGCAGATCCGCCGGCTGGAGGTGACCTGGAAGGAGGACGTGCGCCACTGGCATCCGGGCCAGGCCTGGATCTGGGAGCCCGGCGGCTTCGGCGTCTTCGACCCCGGCATCAACGCGCTGTCGATCGTGACCCGCATCATGCCGACGCCGCTCTTCGTGCGGTCGGCGACGTTGTCGTTCCCGGCCAACCGCGCCGCCCCCATCGCGGCCGACCTCGTCTTCGCCGCGACGGGCGGCGCCGACGAGACCCTGTCCGCGGTCTTCGACTGGCGCCAGACGGGCAAGCAGTCCTGGGACATCGCAGTCGAGACCCAGGACGGCCTGCACCTGCTGCTCGCTGAGGGTGGCTCGAAGCTCTCCATCAACGGCAAGCCGGCCGTCGAGGAGCCATCGCGCGAATACCAGGGCATCTACCGCCGCTTCGCCGCGCTGCTGTCGGGCGGCGGAACGGACGTGGACGCCGATCCCTTCCGCCTCGTGGCGGATGCCTTCCTGGTGGGCCGGCGCGTCGAGGTCGAGCCGTTCGAGGATTGATCGAAGGGGCGGCGCCGACATCTCAGGCTCTCAGCCCCGGACAGTCTCGCTGCCTCCCGGTACGAGGTGCATGGGCCACAGCTCCTGTGGCGCCGCTGCCTCCTCGCGGCCCGCGATCTCGGCGACGAGGATGTCGGCCAGGCGGGCGCCGAGCTTCTGGAGCGAGAGGTCGTAGCAGGTCAGTGCCGGCGTCAGCGACTGGCAGGACGGGTTGCGCCGGAAGCCGATGAGCGACAGGTCCCGCCCCACGGCGAGGCCCGCCTCGGCGAAGCGGCGATACAGGCCGATCGCCAGCGTCTCCTGCGCGACGAACAGCGCCGTCGGACGGTCGGGGAGGGCGAGCACGGCGCTGCCGAGCTCCTGGCCGCCGCCTTCGGCGTTGGGCACCCGCAGCACCAGCGCCGGATCGAAGGGCAGGCCGTGCCCCGCCAGTGCCTTGCGGTAGGCCTCCTCGGCGACGACGCGGTTGTTCACGGCGCGCACGGAGAGGCCCAGCGCGATGCGCCGGTGCCCCGCCTTGACGAAGCGGGCCACGGCATCGTCGACCACGCCCTCGAAGTCGAGGTCGACCCAGGGATGCGGTCCCCCCGACAGCGACCGGCCGAGTGCCACGAAGGGAATGCGGCGGCGGATCAGGTAGTCGATCCGGGGATCGGTCCTCTGCGTGTCCGTGACGATGAACCCGTCGGCGATCTGCCGTTCCACGGCGCGCCGCAGGAACTCGAACATGTCATGCGACGGGCCGCTGGGCAGGAGCACCAGGTCGAGCCCCAGGGGCGCGAGCGTGTCCTGCAGCCCCTCCGAGAGCCCCATGAAGAAGGTCTCGCCCGAGGCCATGCGGTCGCTGGAGATGCGCATCATCAGGGCGATGCTGCGCGTGCTGCCCTGGCGCAGGGTGCGGCCGGACTGGTTGGGCACGTAGCCGAGGCGCTCGGCCGCCTCCTGGACGCGGATCCTTGTTTGCGGATTGACCTCGCCGCGGCCGTTGAGGGCGCGGGAGACGGTGCCGATCGAGATGTTGAGCTGGCGAGCCAGTTCCCGGATTCCGACGCCCCTGCGTTCCATGCCCTCGCTCCGCTGCGCTCTCCGTATTGACAAAACATGGGTCCGGTAGCAACGTCGTAAACGTTTACGGCGCGCCAAAGCGCCGAGTACGGAGGAAATGCATGGGCATGAGGGCTCTCCTCGTGGGGTGCGGAGCCATGAGCCGCCGCTGGCTCGACGCCGCCGCCCGCATCGACGGCCTGACCGTCGCAGGCCTCCTCGACATCGATCCCGCCCGCGCCCGGGAGAGGGCCGCGGAATTCGGGCTCGCGGAGGCCTGGACCGGATCCGATCTGACCCAGGCGCTGGCCACCGTACGGCCCGACGTGGTGTTCGACGTCGTCGTGCCCGAGGCCCGCTTCGGTGTGGTGATGCAGGCCTTCCGCGCCGGCTGCCACGTCCTGAGCGAGAAGCCGATGGCCGACTCGCTCGACCGTGCCCGGGAGATGATCGCCGCGGCCCGCGCCGCCGGCGTCATCCACGCGGTCGTCCAGAACCGCCGCTACATCGACGGCATCCGCCGCCTGCGCACCGCCGTCGCGGGCGGGGGCATCGGCGAGGTCACCAGCGTCCATACCGACTTCTTCCTCGCGCCCCGCTTCGGCGGCTTCCGCGAGGAGATGCGCAACGTCCTGCTGCTCGACATGGCGATCCACACCTTCGATGCCGCCCGCTACGTGGTCGGCGGCGAGCCGGTCGCCGTCTACTGCCACGAGGAGAACCCGAAGGGCTCCTGGTACGCGCACGGGGCGAGCGCCTACGCGATCTTCGAGTTCGACAGCGGCGCCACCTACACCTACCGCGGCAGCTGGTGCGCCCAGGGGCTCCGCACGAGCTGGGAGAGCGCCTGGCGCATCGTCGGCTCGGCCGGGACGCTGACCTGGGACGGGCACGACCGCTTCGCCGCCGAGCGCGAGGGGACGACGGCGCAGGGCGTGCTGCGCGACGGCGTGCCGATCGACGTGCCCCCGGCGGATCCGGCCCTGCGCATCGGCGGGCACGAGGGCGTCATGCGTGACTTCGTCGCCGCCGTGCGTAGCGGCGTGCCGCCGGAGACGGCCGGCCAGCACAACGTCCGCAGCCTCGCGATGGTGTTTGCCGCCATCGAGAGCGCGCGGGAGCGCCGGCGCGTGGAGATCGCGCCCGCAGGCGCCTGACACGACGGTTCAAACACCGCGGCGGGCGCCGCGGACAACGAGGGAGGAGAAGACGATGCAAGGCAGTTCGAGGCGTCAGGCCCTGGCGGGCCTCATGGGTGCCGTGGCCGTGGCCGCCCTGTCGGCCGGCTCCGCCGCCGCCGGCGAGAAGATCACGATGTGGCACATCTTCGGCAACGCCACCGAACCGGCGCTGGCCAACCTCGCCAAGTGGGACAAGCTCAACCCGGACAACCCGCTCGACCACAAGTTCATCCCCTTCGGCCAGCTCTCGCAGCAGCTCATCAAGGGAATCGCCACGGGTGACGTGCCCGACCTCATCACCATCGACAACCCGGTCGTCGCGAGCTTCGCCAGCCAGGGCGCGCTCGAGGACCTGACCGAGATGGTCAAGGCCTCCAAGGTCATCAAGAAGGACGGCTACTTCCCCGGAAGCTGGAACACGACGATCTGGAACGGCAAGCAGTTCGCCGTGCCGGGCGAGGCCAACACGCTGGCCCTCTACTACAACGCCGACATGTTCCGGGCGAAGGGGCTCGATCCCGACAGGCCGCCGCGCACCTGGGCCGAGCTGAAGGCCGCGAGCGAGAAGCTCACCGACCCCGCCAAGAACGTCTACGGCATCGGCTTCTCGGCGATCCAGTCGGAGGAGGGGACGTTCCAGTGGCTGCCCTTCCTGCAGCAGTCGGGCGGCAACCTGCGCGACCTCACCTCGGCCGATTCCGTCGCCGCCCTGGCGCTGTGGGCCGACTGGGTGAAGAGCGGCCAGGCCTCCAAGGACGTTTTGGTGAAGCGCCAGTTCGAGATGACCAGCGCCTTCCTCGGCGGCGGCTCGGCCATGGTCGTCAGCGGACCTTGGGAGCTGCAGCGCATGGACAAGGACGCCAAGTTCGAGTGGCGCGTCGCCGTGCTGCCGGTGCGCGAGGGCAAGAACATCGAGGCCTCTGCGCTGGGCGGCTATGTCTGGGGCGTGCCCAAGGGCGCCAAGAACCCCAAGCTCGCGTTCAAGGTCATCGAGTTCATGTCCGAGCCCGAGCAGATGAAGCAGGCCTGGAGCGGCGGGCGCCTGCCGCCGGTCGCCTCCATCGCCATCGACAACCCGTCGAACCCCAAGGCCTACGAGGTCTTCAAGCGGCAGATGGAGTTCGCCAAGGCGCGCGGGCCCCATCCGGCCTGGCCGCAGATCTCCGCGGCGGTGCAGACGGCAATCCAGTCGGCCCTCACGGGCCAGGCCACGCCGGCCGCGGCCCTCGAGAAGGCCCAGGCCGTGGTCAAGCCGCTCCTCGACAAGAACCCCATCGACGGGCTCTGACCCACGCCGCCGCATGACGGCCGCGGTCCCCGGACCGCGGCCGCCCGCCCTCCCGGACACCGCGCCATGACGAGCATCGACGCCACCGCTGCGAGACCCGGCCGTCCACGCGCCGCCATGCGCCGCGGTGTCCTCGACCGCTTCACCGACTCCACCGCCATCTGGCCGGTGCTGGTGGCCGCGACCGCGCTCTACCTGATCGCCTTCGTCGGCTATCCGGTGCTCTACACCATCATCATGAGCCTCCAGGAGGTCTCGGTCGGCAACCTGCGCAGCCTCTCGCGCCCCTGGGTCGGGTTCGACAACTACACCCGGCTCTTCGCCGATCCGCTGTTCCCCCTGGTCCTGCGCAACACTGTCCTGTTCGTCGGCCTCAACGTGGTCCTGCAATGCGCCGGGGGCCTCGCCGTCGCGCTGTTCTTCCAGCAGCGGTTCCCGGGCGCGAGCTTCCTGCGCGGGCTGGTGCTCGCCGGCTGGATCCTGCCGCCGCTGGTGATCGGCGCCGTGTGGAAGTGGCTGCTCGCCTCCGACAACGGCGTCCTCAACTACGCGCTCGCCAGCCTCGGCCACATCGCCAAGCCCGTCTACTGGCTGTCCGACCCCGCCACGTCGCTGCTCGCCGTCACCATGGCCAATGTCTGGTTCGGGCTGCCGTTCAACATGATCCTGCTCGCAGCGGGGCTCGCGGGCATCCCGCGCGAGCTCTACGAGGCCGCGGCCATCGACGGCGCCGGCCCGGTCCGTCGCTTCCTCTCGGTGACCCTGCCGCTGCTGCGCCCGACGCTGTATGCCCTGGTGGCGCTGTCCACGATCTACACGATGCGCGCCTTCGACCTGATCTGGACGATGACGCACGGCGGCCCGGTCGACAGCAGCAACATCTTCCCGGTGTGGTCCTACAAGCTGTCCTTCGAGGTCTTCGACTTCTCCGGCGGCGCCGCGATCTCCACCCTGATGCTCGCCGTCGTCTTCGTGGTCGCGGTCGCCTATTTGCGCAGCGTCCGCGCCGAACAGAGCCTGTGAGGAGGACGCGCCGTGGACCAGCTTCTCTCCACCCCCAAGCGCTGGATGCTGACGGCGCTGGGGCTCGCCATCGCCGGGTGCTACCTCTTCCCGGTCTACTGGATGTACGCCTCGAGCCTGAAGCCCTCGTTCGAACTCAACGCCAGCCCGCCGACGCTGGTGCCCCACGCGCCGACCTTCGCGGCCTATGCCTGGATCTTCACGCGCGAGAACATGGCCCGCTACATGGGCAACAGCCTCGTCATCGCCTCGGCGGTGACGGCGCTGAGCCTCGTCCTTGCCACCGGCGCCGCCTATGCGCTGTCGCGGGTCCGCTCGTTCTGGATGGATGCCGTGCTCGTGGGCATCATGCTGTCGCAGGTTCTGCCGCCGGCGCTCCTGGCGACCCCCATGTTCGTGATCTTCAGGCAGATCGACCTCATCAACACCCAGACGGCCGTGGTGCTCGCCACCACCACCAAGACGCTGCCCTTCGCCGTGGTGATGCTGCGGACCACCTTCGCCCAGATCCCGGTGGAGCTGGAGGAGGCGGCGCGCGTCGACGGCTGCACCAGGCTCTCGGCCTTCCTGCGGATCACGCTGCCTGTGGCGCGCATCGGCTACATCGTGGTGGGCACGCTGGTCTTCCTGCTGGCCTATGGCGAGTTCGTCTATCCCGTCTCGCTGGTCAACAAGAACGAGCTGCAGCCCGCCACCGTCGGCCTCTACGGCTTCGTCGGCGCCGACTATTCCGACTGGGGCAACGCCATGGCCTTCGCCAGCGTGGTGGTGACCCCCGTGATCCTCGTCTTCGTGCTCCTCCAGCGCCGCATCGTCAGCGGCCTGACGGCCGGCGCGATCAAGTGAAACCCTCTTCCTTCCCAGCCTGGCAGGTGCATCGATGAGCAAGCCCATCAACGTGACGATCTGGAACGAGTTCTGGCACGAGAAGAACAATCCCGTCGTCACCCGCAACTATCCCGAGGGCATCCACGCGGTGCTGGCGGCGGCGCTCCGCAAGCGCGGCTTCGAGAGCATCCGCACCGCGACGCTGGAGGAGCCCGAGCACGGCCTCACCCAGGAGGTGCTCGACAAGACCGACGTGCTCGTCTGGTGGGGCCACAAGAAGCACGGCGACGTGTCCGACGAGGTGGTGCGCCGCGTCCACGCGCGCGTGCTCCAGGGCATGGGCATGGTGGTGCTCCACTCCGGCCACTTCTCCAAGATCTTCAAGACGCTCACGGGCACGGCCTGCACCGTGAACTGGCGCGAGGACGGCGAGAAGGAGCGGATCTGGGTGGTCACCCCCGAGCATCCCATCGCCCAGGGCCTCGACCGCTACTTCGAGCTCGAGAAGGAGGAGATGTACGGCGAGCCCTTCGAGATCCCCACGCCGGACGAGCTGATCTTCCTGAGCTGGTTCCAGGGCGGCGAGGTGTTCCGCAGCGGCTGCACCTATGTGCGCGGCCGCGGCCGCATCTTCTACTTCCGCCCGGGTCACGAGACCTTCCCGACCTACCACAACGACACCGTCCAGCACGTCATCGCCAACGGCATCCGCTGGGCGGCCCCGGTGATGCAGGACCGCAACCCGCCGGCCAACCTCATGCGCCCGCCGATCGAGCCGATCGGCTGAGCGCCCGCGCGCGGCTCACTGGAGCCGCGACAGGTAGGCCGCGATGTCGCGCGCGTCGGACTCGCCGAGCCCGACGTTCGGCATGGCGGTCCCCGGCTTGATCGCCGGCGGATCGCGCAGCCACGCCACCATCGTCTCCGGGGTGTTGGGCACGACCCCGCCCAGGTACTGGCGCGCCGCGATCCCCTTCAGCGGCGTGGCGATGCCCGTGCTGGACCCGACGATGCCCGGAATGACGTGGCATGTCGGGCAGCCGTGCTGCGCAATCGCAACCCGGCCGCGGTCGGCCGCGCCCTCGGCGATCCAGGCCGGCTTCGGGGCGTCGGCCGGGGGAAGGCGCCGCCCGCCGCCCTCCTCGCCGTGCCGCGCGCGATACTCGCCGGGCACCACGGACGACGAGGCCAGCACGAAGGCCGTGATGGACCAGCGGTCCTCCTCGCTCAGTCGGTAGGCCCAGGCGGGCATCCCGGTCATCTTGATGCCGTTGCTCGTCGCCCAGAAGATCTCCGCGGCCCTGAGCGTGCGCGCCATCTCGGCCAGGGCGGGCGGTGTCGGGTTCATGCCGAGGCCGAAGGGACCGGGCGGCAGGCCCGGCGCGCCGTGGCACGCGGCGCAATGCGTCTCGTAGAGCCGGCGTCCGGCCTCGCCGTCCTGCGTCGCCGGAAACCCGGCCGGCACGGACACGTCCTTGGCGTGCGTGGCGATGGAGGCCGCGCGGGCGGCGCCGAGCACCCAGAACACCCCCCGGGTGTGGGGCTTGAGGGCGGAGACGTCATAGACCCCCGACCAGGTGAAGACGGCCGCCGCCGCGGGCAGGGCGACCGCCGCCACGGCCAGAGAGGTCCAGACCCAGCGCGTCGATCCCGTCATCGGCCCATGCGTCCCGCAGCCTCACCGCCTCGACAACGCCGCGCCGGCCCCGGGAGTTCGCAGCCGCGGCCAAGCTCTCGCGGCCAAGCTCCCCGGAACGCGCGGGTGCGGGCGGCCGTTGAGGAGAGTTGCTGCCGAGCAGGAGAAGCCCCATGGCCCCCGCCAACGACGACGCCCCCCACACGGACGAGAAGACGGTCGAGTACGAAGGCTCGGCGGGCGGCTGGGGATCCGTCCGCGGCATGGCGGCGGTCCTGCTGCAGGAGGCCGACGGGCCGGCCGTGACCCGCACCCTCATGCGCCAGAACAAGGCCGGCGGGTTCATGTGCGTCTCCTGCGCCTGGACCAAGCCCGCCCATCCCCATCCCTTCGAGTTCTGCGAGAACGGCGCGAAGGCGACGATGTGGGAGCTGACGAGCCGGCGCTGCACGCCGGAGGTCCTGGCCGGGCACACGCTGGCCGAGCTCCGCACCTGGAACGACCACGACCTGGAGCAGCTGGGCCGCCTGACCCACCCCATGCGCTACGACCCGTCGAGCGACCGCTACGTGCCCTGCGCGTGGGAGGAGGCCTTCGCCGGCATCGGCCGGGCGCTGCGGGCGCTCGAACCCAAGTCGACCGTGTTCTACACCTCGGGCCGGGCCAGCCTGGAGACCGCCTATCTCTACGCGCTCTTCGCCAGGCTCTACGGGCACAACAACCTGCCCGACAGTTCGAACATGTGCCACGAGACCACCTCGGTCGCTCTCAAGAGCCTCATCGGCGTGCCGGTCGGCACGGTGACGCTGGACGACTTCGAGCACTGCGACGCGATCTTCTTCTTCGGCCAGAACACCGGGTCCAACAGCCCGCGCTTCCTGCACACGCTGGAGGACTGCGTACGCCGCGGCGTGACGATCGTCACCTTCAACCCGGTTCGGGAAAAGGGGTTGGAGAAATTCATCAATCCGCAGAACCCGCTGGAGATGTTGACCGGGTCGTCCACCCGCATCTCGGCGCAGTATCACCAGGTGCGCCCCGGCGGAGACATCGCGGCGCTGACCGGGCTCGCCAAGTGCCTCCTGGAGGAGGACGACCGCACCGCGGGCAAGGTGCTCGACCACGACTTCATCGCCGCCAACACCTCCGGCTTCCCGGAGTTCGCGCGCGCCGTGAAGGCGATCCCGTGGGAGGAGATCGAGACCGAGACGGGCCTGGCGCGGGCCGCGATCGAGGAGGCGGCGGCGGTCTACCGCAAGGCGCGCAACGTCATCGGCATCTACGGCATGGGGCTCACCCAGCACGCCCGGGGCTTCGACAACGTCGCCGCCTTCGTGTCGCTGCTTCTGCTCCGGGGCAACATCGGGCGCAAGGGAGCCGGCATCTCGCCCGTGCGCGGCCACTCCAACGTCCAGGGCCAGCGCACGGTCGGCATCAGCGAGAAGCCCGAGCTCGTGCCCCTCGACGTGCTGGCCCGCCAGTTCGGCTTCGAGCCGCCGCGCGAGAAGGGCGTGACGACGGTGGAGGCCTGCGAGGGCATCCTGTCGGGCGAGATCCGCGCCGTCCTGAGCCTCGGCGGCAACCTCCTGCGGGCCGTGCCGGACGCCCCGGCGGTCGAGGAGGCGTGGTCGCGCCTCGCCCTGACCGTCCAGATCGCCACCAGGCTCAACCGCAGCCACCTGGTGTGCGGCGAGGAGGCTTGGCTGCTGCCCTGCCTCGGCCGGTCCGAGGAGGACATCCAGGCCGGCGGGCCGCAGGTGGTCAGCATCGAGGACAGCCTGAGCAACATCCACGGCTCGCGCGCCACGCATGCGCCGGCCAGCGACCATCTCCTGTCCGAGCCGGCCATCGTGGCCGGCATCGCCAAGGCCACCCTGCCGCCCAATCCCAAGGTGGACTGGGACCGGTGGGTGGCCGACTACGGCACGATCCGCGAGGACATCGCCCGGACCTATCCGGACGAGTTCCACGACTTCAACGACCGGCTGTTCACACCCGGCGGCTTCTACCGGGGCAACGCCGCCCATGACGGGGTCTGGAAGACCGACGACGGGAAGGCGCACTTCACCCCGCCCGCCGTGCTCTGCGCCACGGGCTGGCCCGCCGCGGAGGGCCGCATGCGGCTGATCACGCTGCGCAGCAACGACCAGTTCAACACGACGATCTACGGCTTCTCCGACCGGCTGCGCGGAATCGAGGGCCGCCGCGACGTGCTGCTGATCAACCCCGCCGAGATGGCCCGCCACGGCCTCGCCGCAGGCCAGCGCGTGGGCCTGCGCGGCGACGCGCCGGACGGCGCCCATCGCGAGGTCGGCCACCTCGAGGTCGTGCCCTTCGACCTGCCGGACGGCTGCGTCGCCGGCTACTACCCCGAGCTCAACCCCTTGGTGCCGCTCTCGCTGCACGACTGGAAGTCCAAGACCCCGGCGTACAAGTCGGTGCCGGTGCGGATCGTCCCGGCCTGAGGGCCGCTGCCGAGGAGGCCCCGCCCTCAGGTCTCCTCGAGCGGCCAGACCTCGACCACGCCGTGGGCCACGGCGCAGGGAACGCCGGACACCAGGGCGACGGCCTCCTCCAGGCTCGCGGCCTCCACGATGGCGAAGCCGGCGACGGGCAGCGCCGAGCGCAGGAACGGCCCCTCCTGCACCGCAACCCCCGCGCCGTCGGGATTGCGCACCTGCACGGGCGTGCGCGCGATCCCCATCACGGCACCGCGCTGCTTAAGGCCGGCATCCGCGGCATGAGCCGCCTCCAGGACCTCGCGCGCGGTGCGGTCGTAGCCGGCGCGGTCGCCATAGCCGATGGTGACGAACTTCGGCATGTCGTGTCCTCCTTGGGGAGGACCAACGCGGGGGAGGCGGGATCGTTGGCGCCTGCCGGGCTCAGCGCGGTCGGCGCGGCCCCGGAGAGAGATAGCGCTGGACGTCCTGGTAGATCTCCCAGGCCTTCTGGACATCCGTCTTGACGAGCTCGGCATAGGCGCGCGCGCAGGCGGCCTGCGGGCTGGCATCGGAGAGGATTTGCTCGAGATCCTGCTGCGCGGCGGCTCTCCATGCGGGATCCTTGTCCTGGAGCTGTCGCATCTTCGAGGCGAGCTCGCGGATCACGCGCGCCCGATCGGCCAGCAGCTCCTCGCGGTCGTTGAGGCTGAAGAAGTCGATGGTGACCTGGGCCCGCAGGCGATCTACGCCCTTGGCAGCCGGATGCACCTGCGCGACCACGCCGAGGAAGGTGATGAAGCGCGCCGGATCGTCTCCGATCGTGCCGCTGGGAAACAACAGCAGCGGCTGCTCCGCCTTGTTCAGCGACACGATGTCGGTGGGCGCGGCCGCCCGAGGGCCGAGGATCGGGAAGTAGTCCCGCTTGCGGTCCGAGTTGCACCCCTTGCAGGAGCACGCATAGTTCTCGATGTCGTAGGCGAGCCAGTAGTAGCCCGTCTTGTTGGGCGTGCCCGTCGGGAAATCGTAGCTCACGCTGGGCTTGCGGCTGGCGTACGGCCAGGTCTTCACCTGGCCCTTCGGTCGAAAATGCTCGACGTCGTGTTCCGCCTTCCCCGTGAGCTCTGCCCCCAGCACGCGCTCGCAATAGATGCACTTGTTGTACTGGAGCTGCATGTAGACGGGCTTGATGTCGCTCCAGATCGAGCCGTTCGGCTCCGCGAAGCGGCCGGCCGTTAGGAACGTGGCCGTGCGCTTCGCCGCCTCGGCGCGCCAAGCCGGGGCCCGCGCGTCGATCCGGGCCTCGAGGTCGGCACGTGCGAGCGGGGGCTGGTGCCTGATCATTGCCGTTCAGCTGCGGTCGGAGAACTTCTGAAACCAATCCGGCACGGCCGAGGGCTCGGGCGGCGGTTCGCCGCCGCCTGCCGAGGCGCTGCGCAGGAAGGCGAGCGCCGCTCCGCTCTCGCCCTGTTCGGCGGCTCGGGACAGGGTCCGCAGCTTCTCGGCGAACTCCGGGTCGCGGGTAGAGTCCAACCCGAACACGTCCGACCGCAGGATCTGGTCGGCGGACAGGCCGAAGGTCTCCTGCGCCGGGCGGCTCACCTTAGGCGTGGCCCGGGGGCCCATCTCGACATTGTAGATGTTGGCCCGTTCGATCGTGCTGACCACGAGGGGACTGTGGGTGGTGAAGATGAACTGCATGTTCTTCAAGGTGCGCGACAGCGTCGGGATGATCGAGCGCTGCCAGGCCGGATGAATGTGCAGGTCAATCTCGTCCACCATGATCACGCCGCGGCTGTCGACGAGCTTCGATCCCGAGGGCGCGCCCATGCACAGGTGGTAGAGGAGGTCCCCCACCCAGCTCAGATAGGCCCGGTATCCGTCCGACAAGGCCGTGTACGGCACGACCAGGCTGCGGAAATTGTAGAGATATTCTCCGGCCTCCAGCTCACCGGTGAAGGTGACGCCCGGCGGCAGCAGCTTGTTCAGCAACGTGACGACCTGCTTGTGCCGCCCCGGATTCTCGATCGCCCAGCCCGGCAGCCAGGCATTGAGGGGCACCAGCGCGAGATGGTCCTCGAACAGGGTCGAGACCCGTTCGTAGCGCACGGCCCGCGCGCGCCGGCGCGTCGCGAGGTCATTGGCCGACAGCGCCTCGGCGCGCCGGGACGCGCCGTAGCCCACGAAGAAGAACGAAGAGTCCTTCTCCTCGAAGTAGCGATCCAGGATGACGGAGGACATGGGGTTCAGGAACTCGATCGCCCCGCGCCGTTCGACGCGGGCCGCCAAGCGGGCCAGGTCCCCATCGGCCCGCCCGTCCTGCTCGTGCAGCACGAGGTCCACCGCCATTTCGGCGGTGTCCACCTTGCCGCGGCTGGCCCGCCGGATGAGCGACTGGGGTCGGTAGCCGGATGACGACACCAGCGGTGAAATGAGTGCCAGGGCTACGGCATCCAGGAGCGTGCTCTTGCCTGAGCCGTTGTTGCCGAGGAAGACGTTGACGTTGGGCAGGCGGACCGGCCAGCGCACCACCTCCTCGAACGCGGCGTCCTGCTCGCGACCCGGGTAGAGCAGGTCGACCGCCGCGCTGCGGAAGGCGCGCAGGTCCCGTATCTCCAGGTGGCGAACATACATGGTGTCTCGTCCTCGTCGCGGGTGGCGCAGGATACCAGACGGGCAGGGCCTGGCTGCAAGACTTTCGCGCGCGGCCTCAGCGCCCCGGCTGGGCCGCCGCGGGCTCGGGCATCAGCACGATCAGCATGGTGATGCCGATCCACGACAGGAACTCGAACGCCTTCGCCTGTCCGTTCCAGGTGCTCGACTGCCACATCGCGAACCACTCGCCGCCGATGGTGACGAAGCCGACGGCATAGAGCAGGAAGCCGAGCGTCAGGCCCGCGACCGCGATCGTCAGTGCGCCTTCGAAGGTCGGGCCGCGCAGGGACGCAATCATCCGGGCGGCGGCGAACCACAGCACCGCGGCCGCGGCGGCTTCGGTGGCGATGATGCCGACATAGCCCGCCGTCTGCAGCGGCACGCTGGTGATCGCGCGCCATGTCAGGGTCGAGTTCGGGAAGATCGTGTCCATGGCGAGCACGTGGCGCACGAACTCCCAGTTGCTCCCGTAGTCCGTGACGTTGCCGAAGGCGACGAGGGTGAAGAACAGCGCGACGGCCGCGACGAGCGCCGCCTTGCACAGGCGCAGCAGAACCATGGGGGAGCCCTCCGAACCGCGACAGATGAGCACGGCCGTCGACGGCACGCAAAGGCCGGGCTTGTGCTGGGGGCCGGGTCGGCGACAATGGCCTCAAGCCGAACCCAGGCCATCGCCATCGCCACCCCGTCCTGCGCTCCTTGTCCTTGTCGGCCGCTCAGAGGCAGGGCAGGGGCCCGTCTTCCGGAGGATCCCCATGCTGCGCCCCGCCCGCTGGCTCGCCGCCCTGCTCCTGCTCTGCGGTCCGGCCGCGGCCGCGGACCTGACCCTGCGCATCGGCGGGCAGACGCGCGTCCTGACCCAGGCCGAGCTCCTGGCCTCCCCGGACGCCATCGAGATGCCGGTGCCGCAGACCTCGCCGGCCGCCAGGGCGGTCCCGCTGCTTCAGCTCCTGAAGGGGCTGCCGACGGACGACGTCGACACGCTGGAGGTGCAGGCCTCCGACGGCTTCACCTCGCAGATCCCGATGGCGCTGGTGCGCAAGGGCGCCCAGGGCGGCTCGGTCGCCTACATGGCCGTGGAGGATCCCGCCAAGCCCTGGCAGCCCTTGCCCAAGGGCACGGGCACGGCGGGGCCGTTCTACCTCGTCTGGCAGAACCCGACCCTCTCGGGCATCACCTCGGAGCAGTGGCCCTGGCAGGTCGCCACCATCGTCGGGGTGGAGAGCCCGGCGCATCGCTGGCCGCAGATCGCGGTGGCGGCCGGTGTCGGCGCCGCGGCGCGGCACGGACAGGACGTCTTCGTGGCGCAATGCATGCCCTGCCATCGGATGAAGGGAGGCGGCTCGGCGGATGTCGGCCCCGACCTCGGCCGCCCCATGCCGGCCGCGGCCTACCTGACGGAGGCGGGCCTGCGCGCGCTCATCAGGGATCCCAAGGCGGTGCGGACCTGGCCGCAGCAGCAGATGGTGGGCTTCGACCGGTCCATGCTCTCGGACGCGGACCTCGACGCGGTCGTGGCCTACCTTCAGGCGATGGCCCGCTGAGCCGCATGCAAGGGATGCTTCACCAAGGCAGCCGGCCAGACGGTTGCGAAACCGTATGACCAACCGGTCTTTACATTCCGGAACGCGCCCCATATTTGGGGCGGTTGAGCGTTAAGCTAATGGTTAACTAGGTTTGAGCAGTGGTTCGCGCGGAGGCATATCGGCCCGAGATCGACGGCTTGCGTGCCGTGGCCGTTCTGGCGGTCATAGCCAATCACCTTGACCGGTCCGTCCTGCCGAGCGGCCACCTCGGCGTCGACGTCTTCTTCGTCATCTCCGGCTACGTCATCACGGCCAGCGTGCTGCCTCGCGTTCGGCTCCTGAATTTTCGCGAGTTTCTGCTGGATTTCTATATCCGGCGTGTCAAGAGGCTGGTTCCGGCGCTGGCGGTCTTCGTGCTCGTGGCCGGGGCCTTCATCGCGCTGCTCGACCCTTTTCCGCGCATGTCGCTGCGCACCGGGATCGCCGCGCTGTTCGGCCTGTCCAACCTTTACCTCATCCGCCAGGCTGCGGACTACTTCGCGGCGTCGGTTGAACTCAATCCTTTTGTTCACACGTGGTCGCTGGGCGTGGAGGAGCAGTTCTACCTGTTGTTTCCGCTGGCCATCTGGACCTTCGCCTCGGGCCGGGGCCGGATGCGGACCTTCGTCGCCCTGCTCGTGATGGTGGCCGCGGCGTCGCTGGCGTGCTTCGTGCTCCTCTACGACACCGACAAGCCGCTGGCCTATTTCCTCATGCCGACCCGCGCCTGGGAACTCGCGGCCGGCAGTCTCGTCTGCCTGGCTCAGCGGGACGGTGAGCGGGCCGCAGCCGCGCGCGGTCTGCCCGCCACCCCGCTGCTGGTTCTGCTGCTCGCGAGCTTTTTTTGCCCCCTGCGCTTCGCGGTCGAGGCCACCGTCGCGGCGGTCGCCCTCACGGCCGGCCTGATCGTCGCTCTGCAGGGCAGGGGGCTGGCGCACCGCGCGCTCACCGCGGCCCCGGTCCAGTATCTCGGCAAGACCTCCTATTCGCTCTATCTGTGGCACTGGGGCGTGATCTCGGTCGCCCGCTGGACCATCGGGCTCGAGGGGTGGTCGGTGCTGCTGCTGCTGCCGCTTATGCTGGCGCTGTCGCACGCCTCCTACCGGTTCGTCGAACGGCCGCTGCGTCACGCCACGTGGTCGCGGGTGGGGGCACGCACCCTGGGCTACGGGGCTGGGGGCCTCGCGGCCGTCGCCTCCCTTCTGCTCGTCGTCGCCGGCCCCCTGGACGGGTGGCTCTATCTCGGTCGCTTGGTCGGGACCGGCGATCCGCAGCATATCGTGCGGACCTGGTGGAAGGATCTCCGGACCGGCCGGTCGCTGGATGCCTGCCACATCGACGCATTCGAGACCGCGACGCTCCGGCGCTGCCTCACGCGGCCTTCGGAGGGGCGCGCGGCGGTGTTCCTGATCGGCGACAGCCACGCTCGCAACTACGCGCCGGCGGTGGCGGGCGCGTTCCGCGGCATGGAGGTCCTCCACCTGACCGTCGGGCGGGGATGCGCCCTGCTGCCGGCCGCGGAGGCGGCGCGGGTGCCGCAGGCCCGCTGCGCGCAGTACAACGCCGAGGTCGTCGACTACGTCGCCGCCCATGTGCGGGAAGGCGACGTGGTCGCGATCGGCCAGCGCCTGTTCGAGAAGGACCGGGCCACGAACCCCGGGCCCTATCTCGCCAACGTCACTGCCATCGCGCGGCGCCTGGCGGACCGGGGCGTCGTCGTGCTGCTCCTCGACGGGACCGCGCCGCCGAAGCTCGACCCGCGCGAATGCCTCGACGCGCCGTGGCAGGTCGCCACCAAGCCCGGATGCAGCATCGACCGGGCGGCGGTCGAGGCGGCTTTCCGGCCCTTCGACGAGGCCGCGCGCCTGGCGACGCACACGGCACCGAACCTGTTCTACGCCCCGCTGCGCACGGGGCTGTGCGACGAGCGTGCCTGCGGGCAGGCGCTCGCCGACGGCACGCCCATCTGGCACGACCGCGGCCACATCACCGAGAAGGCCGCGCTGGCGCTTGCCCCGCGTCTGGCGGCCGCGCTCGCCGAACAGCAGTTCTGGGCGGAAGGCCGCCCCGCGCGCTGACGGCCGCCGCCGCGGCCTGGATCACCTCGTCCTTGTCGATGTCCCCGCCGAGCCGCCCTCGCGGCAAGGCCCGGTCAGGCAACGTTCCCGCCGGCGCCGCGTTGTTCGGCCTCGTCAGGAACAAAGGATCCGCCATGACCGACCGTCGCGCGCCCGTGCCCTTCCACCCTGCGATGGAGCAGATCGACCCGCAGGAGGAAGCGAAGGTGGCGGGCGAACTCGCCGAGACCATGGTGGGCATCAGCCGCAAGACCTTCGCCGACGGGGGGCGCCGCCTGCGCAGCGTCCACGCCAAGGCCCATGCCGTGGTGCGGGGCACCCTGGAGGTGTTGCCGGGACTGCCGCCCGCCTACGCCCAGGGGCTCTTCGCCACGCCGGGCCGCTTTGGCGTGGTGATGCGCTTCTCCTCCGTCCCCGGCGACATCCTGCCCGACCGCATTTCGACGCCCCGCGGGCTGGCCATCAAGGTGCTGAAGGTGCCGGGCGCGCGCCTGCCGGAGAGCGAGGACCCGGTGCAGGACTTCGTGCTGGTCAACGGCCCCGCCTTCGCCGCGCCGAGCCCCGCCGCCTTCCTCGCCAACCTGAAGCTGCTCGCCGCCACGACGGACCGGGTGGAGGGCCTGAAGGAGGTCGTGTCCACCGTGGCCGGGGTCGCCGAGAAGGCGGTCGAGGCCTTCGGCGGCCAGAGCCCGCTGCTCAAGACGCTGGGCGGCGAGCCCCAGCACCACCCCGCCGGCGAGACCTACCACAGCCAGACCCCGCTCCTGTGGGGCGACTTCGTCGGCAAGGTTTCGGTGGCGCCCACGTCGCCCGCGCTGACGGCTCTCTCCGGCACCGACGTGGCGGTGGGCGACGACCCCGATGGCCTGCGCCACGCCATGAGCGCCCTGTTCCAGGCGAATGGTGGCGGCTGGGACCTGCGCGTGCAGCTCTGCACCGACCCGGATACCATGCCGATCGAGGATGCGTCGGTCGTCTGGCCGGAGAGCGAGAGCCCCCACGTCACGGTGGCCCGCATCACGGCCGACCCGCAGGACGCGTGGAGCCCCACGCTTACCGCCGCGGTCGACGACGGCATGGCCTTCAGCCCCTGGCAGGGCCTCGCCGCCCACCGGCCGCTCGGTGCCGTCAACCGCTCGCGGCGCGTCGCCTATCCTCGCTCGGCGGCGTTCCGCCTGAACGAGGCGTGACCGGGGCGCGAGCCGAGGAAGGGTCGAGATCGTGCACACGCTCGACAAGCGCTCGCGCTGAGGGGAGGGCGCAGGCACCCGCCAGCGTCCTCCTCGTGAGCCGCCACCCCTGCGCGCGTCATCCCCGGGCTTGGCGGCGGGCCCACGACTTGCCGCACTGGACGGGACGATGCGCTAGTCCGAGTGCCAGGTGCTCCAATCGGCCGCAATGCCATGCCGTTGGCAGAACGTGTGCAGGTCGTCGGTGGCATCTGTCCGGTCGCGGTAGCGTGCCGCCAGCAGCATCGCCGCCAGGGCCTGCAGGTCATCGCCAAATTTCTCCTGGCCAAGTTTCTCCTCGCCCGTGAGGGCGGCGACGAGCGCTGCGAGTGCGGCTCGGCCGACGTCGGTCCTGAACTCGTATTCCGATCGACCCCAGACCTCGCTCGGGGCGCGGCCCGAGTCCACCGTCACCACGGCGACGCCTCCGTCCGGCGTTTCGATCCAGACCGTCCGCTTGGTACCGGCGACGTCCTCTTCTGCAACCTTCATGGCCTGTCCCGTATCTCCACACGCAGCATTGAACGCCCGGCGCCGATGGGCAAGGAACGCCAGGCCGAAGGGGGCGTTGCCGTCGAAACCGGGAGCCCTGCCGATGACCATCGACGACTTCACCGACACGACCCCCATCTTCCGCCCGGAGGAGATGCTGACCGGCGAGCTCCAGGGCTGGGCCATCCTCACCGGACCCCTCGGCGGCCTCGATCGCCGCGCCGCGATCCGCGCGCAGGGCACGCACGACGCCGCGAGCGGCGTGATCCGCTTCACGGAGACCTGGACCTTCGACGACGGCCAGGTCGACACGCTGGCCTGGCGGATCCACCCCGAGGGCCAGGGCCGCTACCGCGGCGAGGAACCCACCCTCGACGGCCACGCCAAGGGCGAGGCGGCCGGCTGTGCCTTCCACTGGACCTACACCCGCGACGTCCCGGCCAAGGACGGCGAAACCTCGCGCCTGGACTTCGACGACTGGTTCTTCCGCATCGACGAGACCGGCTTCTGCGTGAAAGGCTCGGCGGGCCGGCTCGGGCTGCCCTTCGCCACGGTGTTCGTGACCTACCGCAAGCTTTGAGCCGCGCGGGCGCCCCTCCGGCGTGATCCAATCACGCCGCCCCTGCGTAGAACGAAAGTCGTAACCGGAGGGGACCGCGATGAACGACGACGCCGTCAGGCAACTGATCCTCGCCTTCGAGAACTACATTTCCCAAGCCGGCTTCGGCCCCGAAGCCCTCCAGCAGGCCCAGTCCCGCGGCTGGCTCGACCAGGATGGCCGCTGCACGGAGGAGGGCAAGCAGCTCTGCTCCGCCCTGTTCTCCCAGTGGGAAACCCGCAGCGCCTTCCGCAACATCGGGTGAGGCGAGGGCAGGGGGCAGCCGCGCCCTCAGCCGCGAACCCCACCGTCTCCAGCCTCCACGCCCCTCATCCTGAGCCGGCCGCCTTGCGGCCGAGCCGAAGGGTGCAGTCGGCCTGCGGAACTCCTGTGCTGCGTCCTTGCCTTGTCGGCCTTCGGGTCGCGGCTCAGGATGAGCGGCGTGGTGGCTGGCGCCAGTCTCACCTTGCGGACCGCGCCACCACGGCCACCCCGGCCCCCACGAGGATGGCCCCGCCGACACGGTTCACCCCGCCGATCACCCGCTCGTTGCGCACCAGTCCCCGTGCCCGGCTGGCGAAGTAGGCGTAGGCCAGCGCATTGGCGAAGGCGAGCGCCAGGAACGTCGCCTGCAGCACGAGGACCTGCGGCCAGAACGCCGCGTGCGGATCGATGAACTGCGGGAAGAACGCGACGAAGAACAGGATGCCCTTGGGGTTGAGGCTCGTGACGAGCCACGCATGCGCCCCCATCCGCCACGCACTCGCCGCCCCCGTCCGCGGCTCGGCCGAAAGCGACCCGCCGGCCCGGAACAGCTTCACCCCGAGATAGACGAGATAGGCAGCCCCCACCCATTTCACCGCCGCGAACAGCGTGGCTGACGCCATCAGCAGCGTCCCGATGCCCAGCACCGACAACGACATCGCCGTGAAGTCCCCCAGCGCGACCCCGATCGCCATCGGCAGCGCGGCCCGCCACCCCTGTCCGAGCGCGTAGGATACGACCAGCAGCACGGTGGGGCCCGGGATCAGGACCAGGACGGTGGAGGCGGCGACGAAGGCGAGCCAGGGTTCGAGGGGCATGGGGAATCCTCAGGGACGGTTGCGATCCAGCAACCGTCTGGCTCGTCGGTCAAGACTGCGAAACAGCTTGCCCAGAGTCTCCGAACCATCTGACCCGCCCCACCTCGCACCCCAACCCTACCCGCGCCCCATCCCCCGGCCCGTCCCCCTGGCACACCACTAGGCACGTCTCCCCGCCGTCCAACCCCACATGCACGAGGCTCGCCGCGCCCGTGTATTCCGCATGCACGACGGTGCCGTCCACCACCCCGGCCCCCGGCGCCACGATGCGCAAATCCTCTGGCCTCAGGCCCACCTTCACCGCGCCGGCTGGCGCGGGCAGGCGCACGGCGGCTACCGGCAGGATGTTCATCTTCGGGCTGCCGATGAACTGCGCCACGAAGAGGTTGAACGGGTTCTCGTAGAGCTCCCGGGGCGTGCCGACCTGTTCCACGAGGCCATCGCGCAGGACGACGATGCGGTCGGCCAGCGTCATGGCTTCGATCTGGTCGTGGGTGACGTAGATCATCGTGGTGCCGAGACGCTTGTGGAGGGCGGCGATCTCGGAGCGCATGTGGACGCGCAGTTCGGCGTCGAGGTTGGAGAGGGGCTCGTCGAACAGGAAGACCTGCGGCTCGCCGACGATGGCGCGGCCGATGGCGACGCGCTGGCGCTGGCCGCCGCTCAGTTCGCGCGGGTAGCGGTCGAGGAGGGCGCCGAGCTTCAGGGTGTCGGCCGCGGCCTCGACCTGCTTGAGGCGGTCGGGGAGGGAGACGCCGCGGACCTTGAGGCCGAACGCCATGTTGTCGCGCACGGTGAGGTGCGGGTAGAGCGCGTAGGACTGGAACACCATGGCGACGCCGCGCTTGGCCGGCTGAACCTCGTTCATGAGGCGGCCGTCGAGGCGCAGCTCGCCGCCGCTGATGTCTTCCAGGCCGGCGATCATGCGCAGCAGCGTGGACTTGCCGCAGCCCGACGGGCCGACGAAGACCACGAACTCGCCGTCCTTCACGTCGAGGTCGACGCCACGGATCACCTCGGTCCGGCCGAAACGCTTCGTGATGCCGCGCAGGGTCAGGCTGGCCATGGTCGGGTCATCCCTTCACGCCCGACAGGGCGAAGCTCTCGATGATCTGGCGCTGCGCGATCAGGTAGACGATCAGGATCGGCACCACCGCGAGGCTGGTCGCCGCCAGCTGCAGGTGCCACAGCGGCACGCCATAGGGGTCGGTGAAGTTGGTGAGCGCCAGCGGCAGCGTGAACTTTTCCAGCGACGACACGAAGATCAGCGGCTCGAGGAACAGGTTCCAGGAGTGCAGGAAGGTGATGATGGCGACCGCTGCTAGCGCAGGCTTCGACAGCGGGATCGCCACCTGCCACCACACGCCGAGGCGCGACAGGCCGTCCATGCGGCCGGCCTCCTCCAGCTCCTTCGGCAGCGCCATGAAGTACTGGCGCATCAGGAAGGTCGCGACGATGCCGTGCGGGCCGAAGACGGGCAGCAGGATCAGCGGCACGTGGGTGTCGATGAGGCCGAGCCACTTCATCAGGAAGAAGTTCGGGATGATGGTGACTTCCTCCGGCACCATCAGCGCCGAGACGAGGAAGAGGCCGACCATCGCCGCGCCGGCGAAGCGCATGCGGGCGAGCGCGTAGCCCGCGAGCGAGGCGAAGAGCAGGGTCAGGACGGTGACGCTCAGCGAAATGTAGAGCGAGTTGAAGTATTGCCGCGCGAACGGCTGGTAGGTGAAGACCTCGACGTAGTTGTGCCACTGCCAATGCCTGGGGATCAGGCTGGGCGCGCCGAAGATCTCCGCCGCGCTCTTCACCCCCGAGGTGATCATCCACAGGAAGGGGAAGAGGAAGGGGATGGCGACGACGCAGAGCGCCGAGGTCCAGCAGATGCGGCTGATGAGCGCGAGCCGGCGCGGGGTTAGGAATTCGCTCACGTGTCCCTCCGCCGCACGGCGAGCTGCACCAGGGTCAGCCCCATGACGATGACGAACATGATCATCGCCAGCGCCGAGGCGTAGCCGACATTGAAGAACTTGAAGCCCTGTTCGTAGATGGCGAAGGCCAGCACCAGCGTGCCGTTCTCCGGCCCGCCGCCCGTCATCAGGTAGATGTGGTCGAACACCTTGAACGAGCCGATCGTGGTGATGACCATGATGACGAGGGTCGTGGGGCCGAGCAGCGGCCAGGTGATGCCGGTGAAGATCTGCCAGCTCGAGGCGCCCTCGAGCCGCGCGGCGGCCTCGTAGTCGCGCGGGATCGCCTGCAGCGCGGCGATGTAGAGGATCATGTTGAGCCCGACCATCTTGATGACGCGGGTCGCGATCACCGCGACCATGGCCCAGTTGGGCTCGCGCAGCCAGTTGGGCCCGGCGATGCCGACGTAAGCGAGCATCTGGTTCACGAAGCCCGCCTCGCCCTGCAGCAGGAACTTCCACACGATCGCCCACGCCGCCGCCGAGGTGACGACGGGCGCGAAGAACACCGTGCGGAAGACGACGACGCCGCGGAACGGGCGCGACAGCGCGATGGCGAGCGCCAGCGCCAGCGCCATGTTGGCCGGCACCAGCCCCAGCGCGAAGATCGCCGAGTTGCGCACCACGAGCCAGAAGTCCGGGTTCTCGGTGAGCGCGTGGCTGTAGTTCTTGAGGCCCACGAAGGTGGACTGCTGCGACAGCAGGTTCCACTCGGTCATCGAGTAGCCGACGACGGCGACGAGCGGCCCGGCGAAGAAGATGAGGAAGCCCGCCAGCGTCGGCCCGAGGAAGAGCCAGGCCTCCATGGCCTCGCGCATCTTCAGGCTGAGCCACGGCGGGTCGTCGTTCGCCATGGGGACGGTGGCGGGGCGGGGCATTGCGTTCCAATCCCAGGGTCGAGACGTTCGGCCAGTTCAAGCGCCCCTCTCTCCGCGTCCTGGCCGGGCTTGGCCCGGCCATCCACGACTTTGCCGGGGCCATCCCGAAGTCGTGGGTGCCCGGGCCAAGCCCGGGCATGACGCTGAGAGATGGAGGAGAGCGATCGCCCTCACAGCAGCGGCTGGATGGCCCCGCACACCGCCTTCAGCGCGCTCTCCACGTTGGCGTCCGCGCGCCACAGAGCGTCCACGCGCGGCTTCATCGCGGCGAGGATCTGCGGGCTCTTCTCGTGGGCGGGCAGCACCTTGCCCTTGGCGATCGCGTCGCCGACCACCTTCATCTGCGCGGGCGGGATGAGGTTGTTGGAGTTCACGAAGGCGTCGGAGGCGAGCACGCTCTGGCGCGCCGGCGGGAAGAACTGCGCCGCGGTGGCGACTCCGGCCTTGGTCGTCATGTGGGCGACGAACTCGGCCGCGAGTTTTTTCTGTTTGCCCGCAGCGAACACCACGATGCCCGCTTGCCCGATGACGGGGGACTCGCCTCCGGGGCCCGTCGGCAGGGGCGCGATGCCCCACTTGAAGCCGGCCTGCGGCATCAGCGAGGCGCGCGAGATCTGGTTGATGGTCATCGCGGCGTTGCCGGAGAAGTAGTCGCCCTTCTCGCCGGGCGGCACGATGGACTTGTCCTTGAACACCATCTCGTGGAGCTGCTTCACGGCGGCCGTGGACTGCGGGCTGTCGAAACCGCAGGTCTTGCCCACCCACACGTCGCCCCCATAGGCGCGGATCGGCGGCATCAGCGCGTGCATGATGCGGCTGTCGTAGCCCTGGCCGTCCTTGAACTCGAAGCCGAACTTGCCGTTGGCGGCGGTGAGCTTCTTGGACACGTCCTGGAACTTGGCCATGTCCCACTGGCCCTTGGCGGCGAGCGCCAGCGGATCTTCCAGGCCCGCCTTGTCGAACATGTCCTTGTTGAAGAAGATCACGAAGGGCGACGTCGAGAAGGGCACGCCCCAGACCTTCGCGCCGGTCATCCAGAGCCCCATGGCGGGCTTGGAGAAATCGGCGAAGTCGTAGTCCTTGGCACTGTTGAGCGTGGGTGCGAGGTCCTCCAGCACGTTCGCGGTGGCGAAGGTGGGGGCGGCGTCCTCCATCAGCCAGCCGAGGTCTGGCGCGTTGCCGCCGGCGAGCTGGAACGTGAGCTTCTGCGTGTAGTCGCCCGGCGGGATGGTCTCGAACTTCACCGTGACGTCGGGATGCGTCGCCTTGAAGCTCTCGGCATAGCCGTTGAGCATCTTCAGATGCGCCTCATTGCCGGTCCAGATCGTCATGCGCAGCTCGGCCGCCAGCGCCGGCGAGGCGAGGACGAGCGCGGTGGCCGAGACGGCCAGGAGCGTGGTGAGGGTCTTCATCGGTGTTCCTCCCTTTTGGTTTCGTGTTGCTTTGAAACTCTGCGTCGTCCTATGCGGTCGTTGCGCAGCCCGCACAATCTCTCCGCCGTCATCCCCGGGCTTGGCCCGGGGACCCACGACTTTGCCTGAGCCGTCCCAAGTCGTGGGTGCCCGGGCCAAGCCCGGGCATGACGGCGGAGGGGGTGACGCGAGCCCCGACCACGTTTCACGTCCTCTCGACGGCCGCAGGCCGCGTCTCGGAGGACGAACCATCCCCCGGCAGTGCCCCCGGCGCGTCGCCGATCGTCCAGCCCCCGTCGACGGGGATGTTGGCCCCCGTGATGTAGGCCGCGGCGTCGGTGCACAGGAACGCCACCGCGCCCGCCACGTCGTCCGGCGTGCCGGGGCGGGCGAGGGGGATCTTGGCCGTCACCGCCCGGCGGAAGTCCGGGTCGGCGTAGCGCGCCGCGTTCCTCTCGATCTGGATGGCACCGGGCGAGACGACGTTCATCGTCACCCCGCGGGGACCCACCTCGCGGGCGATGGAGCGCAGCGCGGTGAACTGCGCGCTCTTCATGGCGGCATAGGCCAGCGCCTCGGCGCGGGGGCGGGCCGCCATGACGCTGCCGGTGGCAACCACGCGGCCCCAGCCGCGCTCGGCCATAGCGGGCACGAAGCCCTGGGTGAGCGCGATGAGGGACAGCAGGTTCGCCGAGACATGCGCGCCGACTTCGGCCTCCGTCAGTGCCGTCCAGGCGGCGCGGCGCTCGATAGCGGCATTGGCGATGAGGACGTCGATGGGGCCATGCCGATCGAGCACGGCGCCGGCGAGTGCCGTGGCGGCGCCGGCCCGCGTGAAGTCGGCCTCGAACACCGGCGCCCCGCCGACGGCGCGGGCCGAGGCGGCGGCTCCCTCGGGGTCGCCGAAATGGTGCAGCACCAGCGTCGCGCCGAGCTCGTGCAGCGCGAGCGCGATGGCCCGGCCGATGCCGGAGCTGGCGCCCGTGACGAAGGCGCGCCGTCCCGCGAGGGAGAACCGCCCGGCGGTCATGGCGCGGCCTCGCCCTTGAGCTTGCGGCCTGCCACTTCGAAGGAGGCGATGTCGGCGGCGGCGTAGTGCCTGGCCACGCATTGCTCGGCGAGATCGGCGTCGCCGGCCTCGATCGCGTCGTAGAGCGCGACGTGCCGGGCGATGGTCGCCTGCCAGTCGGCCTTGGTGCGGTTGGCGCGGCGCGAGAAGAGGTCGGAGACCTCGCGCTGCACCGAGCGCATGCCCTCCATCTGCACCCTGATCATCGAATTGCCGGTGGCGATCGCGAGGCCCATGTGGAAGAGCACGTCCGCCTCGGTGAACAGGGTCGGGTCGCCGAGCCCCGTGCGCATCTCGTCGAGCGCCAGCTGCATGGCCGCGAGGCCCGCCTTCTCGCGGCGCTGCGCGGCAAGGCGCGCGATGCCGGTCTCGATCACGCGGCGCATCTCGTTGGCCTCGCGCAGCCGCGTCAGGCTGGAGCGCACGGCGTAGCCGTAGATCTTTTCCAGCGCGTCGCCGTTCAGCGCCTTGGCGCGGGCCACCTTGCCCTGCTGGGTCAGCACGAGGCCGGCTGCGGTGAGCTGGCGCAGCGCCTCGCGCGCGATGGGCTTGGAGACGCCGAATTCCTTCGCGATCTCGCCCTCGGAGGGCAGAGCCTCGCCCGGCGCGATGCGGCCGTCGAAGAGGGCGGCGGCGATGGCGTCCGACACCGTGTCGGCGAGCCGCGAGGGGCTCGCGGGCTGCGCGGCGAAGACGGACTTGCGGGCAGGCTCAGCGGACATTGGCATTCCGGTGCTTGGGCATTCCGGGACACGGGCGATCGCGGTGAGGATGGCACGCTCCCGCAAACCTAGCAACTAAGTTTCTCAGTTGCCAAGCAACGAAGTTCCGCGCTAGTCCTTGTCCCGCGAAACCGTCCCATGACGGGCAAGACCGAGGGAGGCCAGGACGTGACAGATCCGGCGGCGAGCGGGGCAGGGCTCCGCATCACGGACGTCATCGCGCATCCGCTTTGCCAGACGCTGCCCACGCCCACGGTCACCTCCTGGGGCGCCTACACCGACGTGTCGATCTGCCTCGTCGAGGTGCGCACGGAGGCGGGCATCACCGGCGTCGGCGAGGCGCTCGCCCGCTTCTCGCCGCGCGCCTATGCCGACGTCATCGAGACGTCGCTGAAGCCCCGCCTGATCGGGCAGGACGCCTCCGCCATCACGGCGCTGTGGCAGTCCATGCGCCGGGCGCTCTCGGGCCGGTCCGGCGGCATGCTGTTCGAGGCCATCGCCGGCGTCGACATCGCGCTGTGGGACATCCTCGGCAAGGCCGCGAACATGCCCATCCACCGCCTGCTCGGCGGCATGGGCCGCACCCACGTGCCGGTCTACGCGGCCTCTGTGAACTGGGGCTCGGACGCCGCCATGGAGGCGGAACTGGTGCGCTATCTCGAGGCCGGCTTCCCGCGCATCAAGGTCAAGATGGCGAACCCCGTGCGCGACGCCTGCCGCCGCATCGAGCTTTTGCGCAGGCGGGCCGGCGACGCGGTCGATCTCTGCGTGGACGCCAACTGGGCCTACACCCTGGAGGAGGCGGTCGAGGTCGGCCGCGCGCTCACCGCCAACGGCTATTTCTGGTTCGAGGAGCCGCTGCGCCCCGAGGACGAGGACGGCTACGTCGAGCTGCGCAAGCGCTGCGACACGCCGCTCGCCGCCGGCGAAAGCAACTACACGCTCGACCAGGCCATGCGCCTCGTCCAGTCGCGCACGCTGGCCTATCTGCAGCCCGACGTGGCGCGGGCCGGCGGCATCTCCGAGACGCGCCGCATGGCCGAGTTCGCCGCCGCCCACGACGTGCGCTACGCCCCGCACATCGGCATGTCCGGCATCGTCTGCGAGGCCGCGAGCGTGCAGCTCGCCGCCGCCATGCCGAACGTGAAGGCCATGGAATGCGAGACCGACGGCAGTCCCTTCAAGTGCTGGATCACGGGCGCGAAGCCCGGCATCGAGCGCCAGAAGAACGGGTTGTTCGAGGTGCCCACGGGGCCTGGCCTCGGCATCGAGATCGACTGGGACGCCGTGAAGCGTCTGCGGGTCCAGTAGGGAGAGCCACGCGGTGACACACGATCCAGCCATGGCGGAGGCGTTGCGACAGGCGCTGCTCAGGGCCAATCCGGACCTCAGCCGCTTCGACCCGCTGCCCCGCATCATCTCGCACGACGACTTTTCGCGCGGCCATTGCGGCTGGTCGCAGCTCGTCGGCAACTACGAGGACGATCTCGACGCCATGCTGGCGGGCTATGCCCAGCACACCAGCGCCATGCTCTCCACGCTCGCCCACTGGGAGGCGGGCTCGCACGGCGGCATGGACTCGTCCTACGCCCTGAAGCTCGCGACACGGCCGAGGGCGGGCGCCCAGAACGTCACCATCAAGCGCCACACCTTCAGGAAGCGCGGGCCGATCCGGTTCGAAGCCTACGTCACCTTCAAGCCCGAGGCCAACGAGCTGCGCCTCAGCGAGACGGACGTGCGGGCGGTGGGCTTCGCCTTCGACCTGCAGGGCGGCGACCGCGACGGCGCGAACGACCGGGTGATGCCGCACCTGAAATTCCTGAACGCCAAGGACGGCGAGCACGTCCAGAAGTGGCAGTTCAAGACCAAGACGACGCCCTTCACCACGTTCGGCAGCGCCAAGACGGTGAGCCACTACCACCTCTCGCCCGAGGGCTGGGTGGACCTCGCCGATGGCGGGCAGCGGCTCTGCTACAACGAGATCCCGACCAAGGTGAACTGGACCTATATCTGCTTCGACTTCGACCTGGAGACGATGCAGGCCACCGGTTTCCGCTGCAACGACCGGGTGTTCGACGTGTCGGGCTTCGACTCGATCCGCATCCCGGGCATGAAGAACCTGTGGTGCATGCTGAACTTCCTGTTCTTCGTCGAGACGGACGTCGACAAGCGCGCCTTCCTCTACATCGACTCGGTCTGCATCTCGGGGGACTTCTGATGCTGCCCGAAAACATCACCTCCATCGTCGCCCGCAACGAGCGCTGGACCGGCGAGGCGGCGAGCGAACCGCACGAGGCCGGCTGGGCCCATGAGGCGGTGATCTTCGTGCGCTCCCTCAAGGACCCCAAGGGCCCCCAGCCCCAGGTCCGCGCCGAGATCTCGCCCGACGGCATGCGCTGGGTGCCCGAGGGCACCGCGGTGGCCATGCCCACCGCCCGCGACGGCATCGCCGTGCTGCGCATCCGCCACTTCGGCAACTGGCTGCGCGTGGCGGCGAGCTTCCCCGAGGGCTCGGAAAACACCGTGCTGGTGACGATGCACCTCAAGGCCTGACGCTGCAAAGTCGTTGATGGCCGGGCCAGGCCCGGCCAGGCCGGTTGAGAGGTCGCGCCTCTCTCTCCGCCGTCATCCCCGGGCTTGGCCCGGGGACCCACGACGTCACGTCACTCCCGCCATTGCCGTCACGTTCACGCCGTGGCAAGCCTTGCCCATGCCGAGCCCGTACATCCTCTTCGCGATGGTGATCCAGCTCCTCCCGGTGCTGTACCTGCTCATCGCCTCGCCGGCCTTCCTGCTGGTGAAGCTCGAGATCCCGCAGGTGGCCCGGCTGCTGCGCGTGATGTTCCACGGCTACTTCTACGCCCTCATCGCCACCGGCACGGTGGGCACCATCGCCGTGCTCCTCGGGGGGCACTGGGCCGCCGCTTTCGCCTTCGCGCTCGTCCCCGCCGCCGCGCTTCTCTGGCGCCGCTGGCTGCTCGGCCGCATGGACGCGGCCATCGCGGCCGGCGCGCCTGCCGTCCTGCGTCGCCTCCACTGGGCGGGCATGGCCGCCAACGCCGCCTGCCTCGCCGCCCTGCTGGTCATCGTGCCGCGAGTCTCCGGCCCCCTGTGACGACAGTCAGTCGTGGATGCCCGGGCCGAAGCCCGGGCAGGACGGAGGAGAGATTGCGCCCCACTCTCCGCCGTCATCCCCGGCTTGGCCCGGGGACCCACGACTTTCTCGAAGCGGCGAGCCGCGCTACACGAGGCCTCCTCGCCCGGAGCCCCGCATGCCCCACCCCGACCTCGCCGCCCTCGACACGCCATCGCTCCTGCTCGACGAAGAGAGGATGCTCGCCAACATCGAGCGCCTGCGCGCCCGCATGGACCGGCTTGGCGTGGGCCTGCGCCCGCATCTCAAGACCTGCAAGTCGGTGGACGTGGCCAGGCGCCAGCTCGCGGGCGCCGTGGGCGCCACGGTGTCCACCCTGCGCGAAGCTGAGGTGTTCTTCCGCGAGGGCGGCATCCGCGACATCCTCTATGCCGTGGGCATCGCGCCCCAGAAGGTCGCCCGGGCGGCGGCCCTGCGGGCCGAGGGCTGCGACCTCACCGTGATCCTCGACAGCCTGCCCCAGGCGGAGGCGGTGCTGGCCGCCCCAGGCGGGGCCATTCCCACCCTGATCGAGATCGACAGCGACGGCCATCGCGGCGGTCTCGCGCCGGACGACCCGCGCATCGTGGAGATCGGCCGGCGCCTGCACGCGAAAGGCGCCCTGCGCGGCGTCGTCACCCATGCGGGCGAGAGCTATGGCGTCGTTGGGCCCCCGGCCCATGCCGCCTTCGCCGAGCGCGAGCGCCTTGCCGCGGTCACGGCGGCAGACCAGCTTCGCGCCGCTGGCCTGCCGTGCCCGATCGTCAGCGTCGGCTCCACGCCCACCGCCCACGGCGCCGACACCCTCGACGGCGTCACCGAGGTGCGCGCCGGCGTCTACGTGTTCTTCGACCTCGTGATGGCCGGTATCGGCGCCTGCACGCAGGACGACGTCGCGCTCTCGGTGCTCGCCACCGTCATCGGCCACCAGGAGGAGCGCGGCTGGATCCTGGTCGACGCGGGCTGGATGGCCATGTCGCGCGACCGGGGCACGGCCGTCCAGGCCGTGGACCATGGCTACGGCCTCGTCTGCGACGAGGACGGGCGCGTCTATCCCGACCTCATCGTCAAGGCCGCGAACCAGGAGCACGGCACCATCGCGTTGCGCCCCGGCAGCACGGCGTCGCTGCCGCGATTGCCGGTCGGCGCGCGTGTGCGCATCCTGCCCAACCACGCCTGCGCCACCGGGGCGCAGTTTCCGGCCTACACCGTGATCCCGGCGAAGGCCGGCGAGCCCCTGCGGACCTGGCCGCGCTTCGGCGGCTGGTGAGCCCGTCGCGGCGGCCTCACGTCCGGAACAGGCGACCTTTGTCCGTCAGCGCCATCACCAGCAGGCAGGCGATGCCCATCAGCGCCTGGCCGGTGGTGAGCGGCACGATGGTCCCGTCGAAGGCCTGGCCGACGAAGTAGGCGAGGGTGGAGGCGAGCAGGGTGGTGTAGGAGCCGATCAGCGAGGAGGCCGTGCCGGCCTGGGCGCCCTGCGGCTCCATCGCGAGCGCGTTGACGTTGCCGAAGACGAGCCCCACCACGAACACCATGCAGGCCATCACCGGCAGGGCCACGGCGGCCTGCGCGACGCCGAGCCGGGCCAGGATCCCCAGCGTCACGGCCAGCGCCACATAGGCGATCACCGCGCTGTGGACGATGCGGCGCATGCCGAGCCGGCCCACCAGCCGCGAGTTCACGAAGGACGAGGCCGACATGGCGAGCGCCAGCGCGGCGAAGGCCAGCGGGAACATCGTCCCTAGGCCGAAGAGCTCGGCCAGGATCTGCTGCGACGACAGCAGGAACGAGAACGTGGCGCCGAACATGAGCCCGCCGGCCGTGGCATAGCCCACGGTCTGGCGCTGCCGCAGCACCGCGGCGAAGGAGTGGGCGATGCTGCGCGGGTCGAGCGCGCGGCGCTGCTCCGGCTTCATCGTCTCGGGCAGCCGCAGGAAGACCCACAGCGCCAGCGCGACGCCGTAGACCGCCAGGAAGCCGAAGATCGCGCGCCAGGAGGCGCCGAGCATGATCACCTGCCCGATGGACGGGGCCAGGATCGGCACCGCCATGAAGATCGTCATGGCCAGCGACACCACGCTCGCCATCCGCCGGCCGCTGTAGCAGTCGCGCACGATCGAGGTGGTGATGACCCGCGGCACGGCCGACACCAGCCCCTGGACGAAGCGCGCCAGCAGCAGGAGCGAGAAGGTGGGCGCCGAGGCGGCGATGAGCGCCGTGAGCACGTAGACCGCGATGCCGATCACCAGCACGGTCTTGCGCCCGTAGCGGTCGGAGATCGTGCCGATGAAGACCTGGCCGAGGCCGAAGCCCCACATGTAGGCACCGATCACGACCTGCCGGTCGTTGTCGTGGGCCACGCCGAGCACCCGGCCGATCTCCGGCAGGGCCGGCAGCATGATGTCGACGGCCAGTGCGTTGAGGGCCATGAGCGCCGCCGTCATCGCGACGAACTCGGCAAAGCCCATGGGGGCATGGGCCGGCGGCGGCGTGGGAGTCGCGGACATGAAGGGGAAGGCTCCTGGGCCTCCGCCGCCGGCCATGCCGGGGGTGGCGGACGCGCAATGCAATGAGGGATCGGCTGGCGACGCGGGATGAGAACGGTTTCGGGGTCGGGGCTCTTTAGCGCGTTTCGCGCCGGCGGTCTTGCTGAGGCTCGGCCATAACGGCGCGAACGGCCGGGGAGTTGCAGGGCCTCGGCCGTCACGACCGCGCGAGCCATCCGGCGTGCGCCTCGGCGCTCGTGCCAGAACTCTCAATCTGGAGTAGTATTCCGGCTGCCTTCCCCCGGTCCCGCAGTCGTCTGGAGTCGTTCCGATGGCCGTCGATCCGTTGCAGGCCTGGATGCTCCCGCTCACGGCGGGCTGGCGCGCGAGCGAGGCGTGGTGGGGCGTCCTCGGCCAGGGCGAGGCGCGGGAGCCTCCCGCCTTCGCCACCGACAACGAGATCGTCCTCGACCTGCCCACCCTGCGCCTCAGGCGCTTCGCCCGCGGCATGCCCGCGGCACGGGGCGGCCGGCGCGCCCGGGCCGAGGCGCCGGGGCCGCCCGTGCTGATCGTGGGGCCCTATGCGCTCCACCATGCCTCCATCGTCGATCTCGCGCCCGGGCACTCCATCGTCGAGCGCCTGCTGGCGGAAGGACTGCCCGAGGTCTGGGTGGCCGAATGGCGGTCGGCGACGCCCGCCATGGCCGGCTTCGGCATCGACAGCTGCCTCGCCGACCTTCTCGTCGTCGTCGACGACCTCGGCGGCAGGGCGGCGCTGGTGGGCATCTGCCAGGGCGGCTGGCTGTCGCTCGCCTTCGCGGCCCGCTTTGCGGCGAAGGTGGCCTCGCTCGTGCTCGCCGGCGCGCCGGTCGACTACGACGCGGCCCCGTCCTTCCTGGTCGAGGCGGCCCGGGCGACGCCGCCCGCCGTCGTGGACGCCCTCGTGGCGGCGGGAGGAGGGCGGGCCCTCTCGCACCACCTGCTCGCCTCTTGGGGGATCGCCGCGCTCGACGAGGCCGGGATGAAGGCGATCCTGCAGTCCCGCGGGTCGCCCCCGGCCGCGCTGGCCGACCGGCTGCAGGCCTGGAACGGCTGGGCGGTGGACCTGCCGGGGCGCTATTTCACCGAAGTGTTCGAGAAGCTGTTCCGCGGCAACGCGCTGGCGACGGGCCACTTCACCGCGCTGGGGCGCACGGCGGACCTGCGCGCGGTCCTGGGGCCCGTGTGCCTGCTGGCGGGACGTCGCGACGCGATCGCGCCGCCCGGGCAGGTCCTGGCCGTCCGTCATCTCGTGGGAACGCCGGCGCACGACATGCTCGTCCTTCAGGCGGACTGCGACCATCTTCCGCTCTTTCTCGGACGGGACAGCCTGGCGGGGGCCTGGGCGCGCATCGCGCGCTGGCTGCAGGGCCACGAGGGGCCACACGCCTGAGGCCCGTTCGCCTGTCTCGGCCCACGCACGGGGTCGCAAGGGCGCGCGCACCTGGAACCGCCAGGCTCGTGGCGCATTGGAGCCGTACAAACCGGCAACCCACACTTGCAAAGACGGGAGATCCCGAATGTCCGACGACGCCTTGCTGTCTCTCCATACCGCGCTGGTCGACGTGCGCGAGGGCTATCGCACCGCCATCGAGAAGGCGGAGGACCCCGCCGTCCTCGCCGAGCTCCGGACGGTGGACGGTCTGCACGCCACCGCGCATGCCGACCTGGACAGGATCCTCGCCGCGCGCGGCGACAGGCCGGACGAGGACGGCTCGCTGATGGGCACCGTACACAAGACGGTCATCACGGCGAGGGCGGCGATCGTCGGTCTCGGCGAGGGCTCCCTGGATTCCTTCGCGAGCGGCGAAGAAAACACGCTCGAAAGCTATGATGACGCTTTGCGTTCCGAACAAGATCCGACGGTGAAGGCGACGCTGAGCCAGCATCGCAGCGCGCTCGCGGCACAAGTCGCCAAGATGAAGACCGTCGCCGCCCGGTCTTCGTGATCGGTTGAGCTTGCGCGGCAGGGCCGCGATGGGTCGTCCATGGTGAACGATCCATGAAGCCGCGTGTCAGGTCCCCGTCAGTGCCGGCCCCCTAGGATCGGCATCAAAAGGGAGACACGTCATGGCTCAACGCTTCACCACCGTCGCTGCCCGCATCGCGCTGTCTGTCGCACTCGCCGGCATTCCTGCAGTCACCGCCGTTCTCGGCTCCAGCTCCGGCGCCCTTGCCGCCGGCGGCGAAGGCCATGGCGGAGGCAACGGGGGTGGCAATGGCGGTGGTAACGGCGGTGGGAACGGGGGCGGAAACGGTGGCGGCAACGGCGGCGGCCATGGCAATGGCGGCGGCAGCTCCGCCGGCAATGCCTCCGAGTCCCGCGGCCATTCGTCGGACGCCCGCGGCAGTGCCGCGACGGCGGGCGAGTCGCGCGGTCGGTCCGGCTCCGCGCCCGGAACGGCCCATGTCGCGGCACCCTGGGATGGCCTGTTCGGCGTGTTCGGCAAGAGCCACGCCAGGCAGGATCATGCGACCCGGGACCGCTCGACGCGGGAGCAGTCGACCCGCTCGCGCAACGACGACACCCGCACGGGACGCAGCGCCACGGCGTCCCGCTCGTCCACGGAGACGGAAGACCGGAACCGCGACCGGAGCCGGCAGACGTTCGCGTCGGCCGCCTCGCTCGGGCGCCTGAACGCCTCCCACGCCTCGCCGATGGCCCTGAGGAACGCGGCGCCGAACTCGGCGGTGGGCCGCATCGCGGCCTATCTCGACGCCCTGTCCGGCTTCTCGAAGGCCCAGTCGGCGCTCTCCTCGGCGATGTCCGACCTGTCGAAGGCCGAGAAGTCCCTCGCCGCGGCGCAGAAGGCGAACGACCCCGTGGCGATCGCGGCGGCGACCGCCGCCGTCGCCGCCGCGCAGCAGGCGATCGACGATGCCAGGAAGGCGCTGGCCGAGGTGAAGCCGGAAGATCTCGACGCCGCCGCCGCGGCCCTGGCCGCCGCGGCCAACAAGGAGATCACTGCCGGCGTCGTCCAGCAGGTGAACGCCAATCTCGGCATCGACATGGACAAGAAGACCGCGGCCGACCTCGCGGAATCCGCCGAGGCGATCCGCAGCGGCGACGTGACGGCCGCCACCACGACGACGACGGTGACCGCCGTCGGCACGAGCACCGCCGGGACCACGACGACCACCGTCGTCAGCCCCTGATCGTGGCCGCGTCTGGCCCGGCCACCAACGGCTTCAGAGCGGTTCCGTCACAGTCGTAGGCGTCCGGGCTGCGTGTCGCTAGGCCGCCTTGCCGACCCCGCCCGCGAGCAGGTGGCAGGCCGCGAGGCGACCCGGCATGGGCGCCACGAGGCCCGGTTGCTCGACGGCGCAGCGCGGTCCCGCATGGGGGCAGCGCGTGTGGAACGCGCAGCCGGTGGGCGGCGCCAGCGGAGAGGGGATCTCGCCCGCGATCGGCTTGAACTCGGCGAGGTCGGCGTCGCTGGTCACGAGCCGGGGCACGCTCGCGAGAAGCGCCTGCGTGTAGGGGTGCTGCGGGGTCTCGTAGACCGACAGCGTCGGGCCGAGTTCGACGATGCGGCCCAGATACATGATCGCCACGCGCTCGCTGATGTGGCGCACCACGCCCAGGTCGTGGCTGATGAAGAGGTAGGTGAGCCCGAGCTCGCGCTTCAGCTTGAGCAACAGGTTGACGATCTGCGCCTGGATCGAGACGTCGAGCGACGCGACCGGCTCGTCGCAGACGAGCACCTCGGGCTGCATGGCGAGCGCCCGGGCGATGGCGACGCGCTGGCGCTGGCCGCCCGAGAACTGGTGCGGATACCGGCTGGCATAACTGGGATCGAGCCCCACGAGGTCGAGCCATTGCGCGGCGTAGTCCCGCGCCTTGGCGGGCGTCACGAGGCCGTGGGCGATGGGCCCTTCGGCGAGCGTCTCGCCGATGGTGATGCGCGGGTTCAGGGACGCAAACGGGTCCTGGAAGACGGTCTGGATCCGCGTCGTCAGCTTGCCGCCCGCCGCGTCCATCACCGGCGCGCCGGCGAGCCGGACCGTGCCGGCGGTCGGCTTCATGATGCCGGCGGCGATGCGCCCGAGCGTCGATTTCCCGCAGCCCGATTCGCCCACCAGCCCGAGCGTCTCGCCCTTGCCGATGGCGAGCGTCACGTCGCGCACGGCCTGGACGCTGCGCGTCTCGACGTCGCCGCCGATCGCGGCCGCGATGCGGTCGCCCAGCGACAGGCGGGGGTCGAAGCGCTTCACGACCCCGTCGAGTGTCATGATCGGGTCGCTCATGCCGCAACTCCCCTCGGGTGGTGGCAGCGCCATGTGCGCCCGTCGGCCTGGGACACCGCCGGCATCTCGCGGCAGACGTCCGTCGCGAAGCCGCAGCGCGGCGCGAAGGGGCATCCGGGCGGCAGCGACAGCAGCGAGGGTGTCGAGCCGGGGATCTGCGGAAGGTCCACGCCGGGCGGGTTGCGGCTCGGCACGCTGTCGAGGAGCCCCAGCGTGTAGGGATGGCGCGGCGAGCGCAGGATGGTGCGGGTCGGGCCGCTCTCGACCACCCGGCCGGCATACATCACGAGGATGTCGTCGGCGAGGCTCGAGACGGTGGCGAGGTCGTGGGTGATCCAGATCACCGCGGTGCCGGAGGTGCGCACCAGTTCGCGCATCTCGTGGATGATCTGCGCCTGCACCGACACGTCGAGCGCGGTGGTCGGCTCGTCGGCGATGACGAGGGCGGGGCGGTGCAGGAGCGCGATGGCGATCGCCACCCGCTGGCGCATGCCGCCCGACAGCTGGTGGGGATAGGAGCGCAGGCGCGAGGCCGGGTCCGGGATGCCGACCCGCCCCAGCGCGTCGAGCGCCAGGGACAGGCCCGCCTTGTCGGAGAGCGCCTCGTGCGCCTTGACGACGAGCAGCATCTGCTCGCCGACGGTCAGCACGGGGTTGAGCGTCGCGGTGGCGTCCTGGAACACCATCGAGATGCGCCGGCCCCGGATCGCGCGCAGGCGGTCCTGTGGCAGCGTGACGAGGTCCTGGCCCTCGAAGCGGATCGAACCGCCCACCACGCGGCCCGGCGGATCGACCAGCCCGAGGAGCGAATAGCCGGTGACGGACTTGCCCGAGCCGGATTCGCCGACGAGCCCCACCACCTGGCCGGGCCGCACGGAGAAGGAGACGCCGTCCACCGCCTTCACCACGCCGGCGCGGGTGAAGAAGTGGGTCGCCAGGTTCTCGACCTCGAGGAGGGCGCTCATCGCTTCAGCCTCGGATTGAACTGGTCGCGCACCTGGTCGCCCACGAGGTTGATGGCGACGATGAGGACGATCAGCGCGACGCCCGGGTAGATCGAGATCCAGTAGCGACCGGACATCATGTACTGGAAGCCGTTGGAGATGAGCATGCCCAGCGAGGGCTCCGTCACGGGCAGCCCGAGCCCGAGGAAGGAGAGGGTGGCCTCCAGCGAGATCGCGTTGGCGATCTGCACCGTCGCCACCACGATCAGCGGCGGCATGACGTTGGGCAGGATGTGGCGGAAGACGATCCGCCGGCCGGACAGCGGGATGGCGAGCGCCGCCTCGACATAGTCCTTGCGCCGCTCGGCAGAGGCGGCGCCGTAGGCGGTGCGGGCGAAATAGGCGTACTGGGCCGCCACCAGGGCGGCGGTGAGCTGCGTCTTGCCCTGGCCGAGCAGCGCCACCAGCACGAGCGCCAGCAGGATCGCGGGGAAGGAGAGCTGCAGGTCGACGACCCGCATGATCGCCGTCTCGATCCGCCCGCCGGCATAGGCGGCGACGATGCCCAGCGTGCCGCCGATGACGAGGGAGACGAGGCCGGCCGCGAGCCCCATCTGGATCGAGATGCGCAGGCCGTAGAGGATGGCGGAATAGAGGTCGCGGCCCTGGGCATCGGTGCCCAGCCAGTGGACGTAGCCCCCGGAGCCCACGTAGCCCGGGGGCCGGCGGGCATCCATCAGGCTCAAGGTGCCGATGTCGTAGGGGTTCTGCGGCGTGATCCAGGGTGCCAGCACGGCGGCCAGCACGATGAGCACGACCACGGCGAGGGCCAGGACGGCGGTGCGGTTCTCGCAGAACTCGCGCCAGGCGCCGGCGAAGGGAGAAGCGGACGTCATGAGCGCTCTCCCGGCCGCAGGCGTGGATCGAGCAGCGCGTAGACGAGGTCGACCGCCACGTTGATGGTGACGAAGAGCGCCGCCACCAGCACGAGGTAGGCGACCATCACCGGCCGGTCGAGCGAGTTGATGCTGTCGATGATGAGCTTGCCGACGCCCGGCCACGAGAAGATCGTCTCGGTGACGACGGCGAAGGCGAGGGTGGAGCCGAACTCGAGCCCGAACACGGTGACGATCGGGATGGAGATGAGCTTCAGGACGTGCCGGCGCAGGATGGTGGCGTCGGACAGGCCGGCGGCGCGCGCGAATTTCACCGTGTCGGTGAGCATCAGTTCGCGCGTGCCGGCCCGCGACAGGCGCACCATCATCGCGAACTTGAACAGGGCGAGGTTGAAGGCCGGCAGCAGCAGGTGCTTCCAGCCATTGAGCGTCAGCACGCTCCACTCGACCCCGAACACGCTGACGGTGTCGCCGCGTCCGCCGGCCGGCAGCATGCCGCCCCAAACGGCGAAGGTGAGAATGAGCAGCAGCCCGATCCAGAAGGTCGGCACCGAAAAGCCCAGGATCGACGCGGTCATGATGGCCTTGGCAGCGGGGCTCTCGGGCCGGTAGCCGGCATAGATGCCCAGCGGCACGCCGATCAGGGTGGCACCGATCACGGCGACGAGGGTGAGCTCGAGGGTCGCCGGCAGGCGGCTCATGATGAGCTGGACCACCGGCATGCCGAACACGAAGGAGCGCCCGAGGTCGCCGCGCAGCAGGTTGCCGATGAAGATGAAGTATTGCTCCCACAGCGGCTTGTCCAAGCCGTAGCGGGCGATCGCCTGGGCGCGGATGTCCTGCGTCGCGTCGGGCGAGATGATCACGTCGATCGGGTTGCCGATCGCATAGACGCCGACGAAGACGAGCGCCGACATGGCCAGCATGACGAGCAAGGCCTGCAGCAGACGCTGGATGATGAATCCGAGCATGGCGCTCCGGGGGTGGTGAATGGAAGGGGCTCGGGGACGTAGGCTCCCGTTCACCCAGGCTGCATCTCTCAAGCGTCATGGCCGGGCTTGGCCCGGCCACCCACGACTTGAGGACGGCCCCGGCAAAGTCGTGGATGCCCGGGCCAAGCCCGGGCAGGACGGTTTGGGGGGCAGGTATCGGGCGCCCCCTGTGGGGCGCCCGGCGTCGTGACCTACTTCGCCGGCACCACGTCCATGGCGAGGCTGTCCTCGTCGGAGCGCGTGCGGACCATCTTCACCTTGTCCTTGCGCAGCGCCCAGGCCGACGACACCGCGGCGAGCGGGATCAGCGGCTTGTCCTTGATGGACAGTTCGTTGGCGTCCTCGAGCAGCTTGCGGCGCTTGGCCTCGTCCATCTCGACCGCCGCGGCCTGCAGCATCTTGTCCATCTCGGGGTTGAGATAGCCGCGCCAGTTGAACGCGCCGAGCTTCAGGTTCGGGGCGTTGGAGTGCATCAGCGAGGAGAGCGTGTAGTTGGCCTCGCCCGTCAGCGTGCCCCAGCCCGACATCACGAAGGACAGGTCGCCGCGGGTGCGGGCCGGGAACAGCACGGCGCCCGGCTGGGCGTTGGCCACCACCTCGATGCCGATGCGCGCCAGCATCTGGGCGATCGCGGTGCCCACCGCGCGGTCGCCCGGCAGGCGATCGTTGGTGAAGCTGAACGTCACCTTGAAGCCGTCCTTGAAACCGGCCGCGGCGAGGAGCTCCTTGGCCTTGTTCAGGTCGGGCTTGGTGACCGGGATCTTGTCGTTGTAGCCGAAGATGCCGGGCGTCACGAGCTGGCTCGCGGGCTTGCCCAGGCCTTCCATGGCCACCTCGGCCAGCGCCGCCTTGTCGATGGCCAGGTCGACCGCGTCACGCACGCGCTGGTCGCGGAAGGGGTTGGCCGGCAGCGCCGAGCCGTCCTTAGCCGTGATCTGCGGCGGCTTCTCGCGCATGTCGAACTCGGCGTAGAACACGTAGACCGTGTCGCCCTTCACGATCGCCAGCGTGTTGTCCCGCTCCAGCGTGGGCACGTCGGCGGCGGGCGCGCGCACGATCATGTCGACCTGACCGGCGCGCAGCTGCGCCACGCGGGCCGCATCGTTCGGCAGCTCCTTGCGCACCACCTTCTGCCAGGGCTGGGCGCCGCCCCAGTAGCCGTCGAAGCGATCGAGAACGAGCTGCTCCTTGGGCGTCCACGAGACGAACTTGTAGGGGCCGGTGCCGATGGCGGCCTTGCCGGTGTTGAACGCCTCGTTGGCGTTGTCCTTGGTCAGGCCGGCGGCGGCCTTCGAGGACACGATGAACAGGCGGATGAAATCGTTCGGCAGATTCGGCGCCGGGCCGTCCGTCACGATGTGCAGCGTGTGGGGATCGACGATCTTCGTCTCCTTCACGCGGCGGACGTAGATGGTCGTCGGGTTCGGGCCGGAGACGGTCGGGATGCGCTCGATCGAGAACTTCACGTCCTCGGCGGTGAAGTCCGAGCCGTCGTGGAACTTCACGCCCTTGCGCAGCTTGAACTCCCAGGTCGTGTCGTTCAGCGGCTTCCAGCTCTCGGCCAGCCGCGGCTCGAGCTGCAGCTTGTCGCCCGACCACACCAGCGTGTCGAACACGTGCTTGAGCGCCTCGGCGTGGGTGCCCGACGCCGTGAAGTGCGGGTCGATCGACTCGGGGCCGGCGCGGGTGCCGACGGTGAGCGTCTGGGCGAGCACGCCGCTGGCGCCGGCGAGGATCGTGGTGGACAACACTGCGGCCGCAAGCGTCCGCGTCAACACGTGGTGCATGGACTTCATCTCCCGGGTTTCGGGCCGCCCGCCGCAGGTTGGGGGCCAGGCCCATGCCTGTCCCGTCCGCGATCCGTCGACGACGATATCCCAACCTTGACCACGGTCGGCCGACCCGTCAAGTTCCATATGGGACCAGTTTGACCGGCAGGAGCGCGGCGCATCGTCATGGCGGCGGATGGGAAGGGCAGGTTGGCGATGCCGCCCGTACCGGGGCGACCGGAGGATTTCGACGGCCACGGCATCGACGTGGTCACGCAGGCCCGCCTGTGGGAAAACCCGTCCTGGTTCGCCTTCCGCTTCAACTACCTGTCGCTGCGCTATAACATCCCGCTCTACGGCTCGATCGAGCAGCGCTACGGCCTCGTGCGGCCGCAGGTGGCCGTCATCTATTCGCTGGGCCTGCGGGACCAGGTGACGGCCCGGGACATCGGCATTTCCTACGGCTTCCCGAAGAACACGCTCTCCCGCGCGATCGTGTCGCTGGAGAAGCGCGGCCTCATCACCCGCCAGCGCCACCCCACCGACAAGCGCAGCTGGCTCCTGAGCCTCACGCCCGAGGGTCGCAAGCTTTTCGTGGACACGCTGCCGCGCTTCGTCCACGTGCAGGACGAGATGCTGAAGCCCCTGACGCCGAAGGAGCGCGAGACGCTCTCGGTGCTGCTCGCCAAGATCGTCCTCGCCACCTTCTCCTGGCCCGCCGAGGGCGTGCCGGGCCTGCCGCCCTTCCCGGACGACGCGAATTCGGAGCCTGCCGCCCATGACGCATCCGCAGCCTGATCCCGGCCCCGTGCTCCTCATCCACGGGGGCGCCGGGGCGATCCAGAAGGGCGACGCCTCGCCCGAGCGCGAGGCAGCCATCCGGGCGGACCTGCGCCGCGCGCTCGCCGCTGGCTGGGAGATCCTCGACCGGGGTGGGCCTTCCCTGGACGCCGTCGAAGCCGCCGTGCGCGTGATGGAGGACAGCCCGTTCTTCAACGCCGGCCACGGCGCGGCGCTGACGAGCGAGGGCACCATCGAGCACGACAGCTCGATCATGGACGGGCGCAACCGCGCCGCCGGCGCGGTGTCCTGCACGACCCGCATCCGCAATCCCGTGAGCGCCGCCCGCGCGGTCATGGAGCGCACCCCCCACGTGATGCTGACGGCCGCCGGCGCCGAGCAGTTCGCCCGGGAGCAGGGGCTGCCGATCGTGGCCCCCTGGTACTTCTTCACGCCCGAGCGGCAGGCGGCGCTGGAGCGCGTCCAGGCGGCCAAGAAGGCCAAGGCCGCGGCCTCCGAGAAAGACAGCCACGGCACCGTGGGCGCCGTCGCCCGCGACAAGGCGGGTCACCTCGCGGCCGCCACCTCGACGGGCGGTTACGCCGACAAGATGGTCGGCCGCGTGGGCGACAGCCCCATCATCGGCGCCGGCACCTACGCCAACGACGCGACGGTCGCCTTCTCCGGCACCGGACAGGGCGAGATCTTCATCCGCTGCGTCATCGGCCACCGCATCTCCTGCCTCATGGAGCTGAAGGGAATGACCCTGGAGGCCGCCAGCGCCCAGGCCCTCGAGGAGCTCGGCGCCATGGGCGGCACGGGCGGCTTCATCGCGGTGGGCGCGGACGGCTCGGCCATCCTGCCCCACAACACCCCCGGCATGTACCGCGGCATCGCACGCGGCGGCCGCATGGCCGTCGCCATCTTCGGCGACGACCGGCTCGATGCCTGACCTTTGGGCCTGATCTCTGGCCTGATTCCTGGAAGGAGGACCGCGGGATGCAGATCCGCGACATGAACTGGATGCAGGTCGAGGCCTGGCTGCGGTCCGACGACCGTTGTGTCCTGCCGATCGGCTCCACCGAGCAGCACGGCTATCTCTCGCTGGCGGTGGACTCGATCCTGGCCGAGAAGGTCGCGACCGAAGCGGCCGAGCCGCTCGGCGTGCCGGTGTTCCCGGTGATGCCCTACGGCATCGCGCCCTACTTCGCGACCTACCCGGGCAGCATCACGCTGCGGGTCGAGACGCTGCTCGCCGTGGTGCGCGACGTGGTGGATTCGCTGCGGCGGGTGGGCTTCCGGCGCTTCCTCATCGTCAACGGGCACGGCGGCAACCAGCCGGTCGCGGCGCTGGCCGGCGACATGATGGTCGACCACCCCGAGCTCTCCATCAAGTTCCACAGCTGGTGGAACGCGCCGCGCGCCTGGGCCAAGGTCCAGGCCATCGACACGACGGGCTCGCATGCCAACTGGATGGAGAACTTCCCCTGGACGCGGCTCGCCAACATCGCGATGCCGCAGGGAGACAAGCCTCCGTTCGACCGCGAACTGATGCGCGTGTCCTCGCCGCCCGGCGTCCGCGAGATCCTGGGCGATGGCGTGTTCGGTGGCTCCTACCAGAAGCCGGACGACGTGATGCTCGACCTGTGGGCGACGGGTGTCGCCGAGACTCGTGAACAGCTGGAGGGCCCATGGCCGACCCGATCCTGATCTGGGGCGCCGGCGCCATCGGCGGCACCATCGGCGCCTACTGGGCGCGCGCCGGCCACGACGTGCTGCTCGTCGACATCGACGCCGACCACGTCGCGGCGATGAACGCGTCCGGCCTTGCCATCGAGGGGCCCGTCGAGGAATTCCGTCAGCCCGTCCGTGCCGTCGGTCCCGCCGATGTGAAGGGGCGCTTCCGCCGCGTCGTGCTCGCCGTGAAAGCGCACCATACGGAAGCGGCCGCCCAGCAGCTGCTGCCGCACCTCGCCGACGACGGCTACGTCCTGTCCGCCCAGAACGGCCTCAACGAGCTGGTGCTGGCCAAGGTCGTCGGCGCGGAACGGACGATGGGCTGCTTCGTGAATTTCGGCGCGGACTATCTTGGTCCCGGCCGGATCATCCGGGGCAACCGCGCTGCCGTGGTGGTCGGCGAGCTCGATGGGAGCATGACCGACCGGGTCCGCGAGATGCACGCGCTGCTGCGGCAGTTCGAGCCGGACGCCGTCCTCACCGACGACATCTTCGCCTATCTGTGGGGCAAGCTCGGTTACGGCGCGCTGCTGTTCGGCACCGCGCTCACCAACGAGTCGATCGCCGACGCGCTCGCCTCGGCGCGCCACCTGCCGGTCTACAAGGCGCTGGGCAACGAGGTCATGGCGGTCGCAGCCGCCAAGGGCGTCAAGCCCATGGGCTTCAACGGCTTCGATCCGGCCGCGTTCGCACCCGGCGGGGACCCCGTCGCGCTGCAGGCCTCCATCGACGCCATGGTCACCTTCAACCGCGGCTCGGCCAAGACCCACTCCGGCATCTGGCGTGACCTCGCGGTGCGCAAGCGCCGCACCGAGATCGACGCCCAGATCGGTATCATCGCCACCATCGGCAAGGAGGTCGGCGTGCCGACGCCGGCGCTGGAGCGGCTCGTGTTCCTGATCCACGAGATCGAGGAGGGCAGGCGTCCCCTGGCGTGGGAGACGCTCGACGCGATGCTGGTCGCGTGATCGGGGTTCAGCGCCTCTGCGGCTCGTTGCCGAGCACCAGGAGCGTGACGAACGCCAGGATCATCAGCGCCACGGCGACCTCGTAGCTGCCGAGGCCCACGGCACTGCCGATCCCGCCCGTCACCCACAGGCTGGCGGCCGTGGCGGTGCCGTGGACCGTGCCGCTCTGCTTGAGGATCGCGCCGCCGCCGATGAATCCGATGCCCGTGATCAGCCCCTCGATGATCCGGGCCATCGCCTCGGGGGAATGGCCGAGGGAGTGCTCGGCGGCTTCCACGAACCCGCAGGTCGCCAGTGCCACGAGCGGAAAGGTGCGCAGCCCCGCGCTGCGATCCTGCTTTTCCCGGTTCCATCCCAGAGGCAGTGCGAGCACGTAGGCCGCCATCAGGTTGGCCAGGTGGACGAGGGCTTCCCTGAGGTCGATGTCGAAGAGGCTGGCCATGCGGGTGCTCCCGGGCGCCCGTGGGCATCCCCGGGCTCGAACAGGGCGCAAACTTCACGGGCGGCGGAGGGGTTCCATCCCGCCGCGGGCTTGACCGGGGATGCGAGCGGGCCAGCGTCGCAAACCGGCAGAAAATCGGCGCGAATTGACGAGAGGAAGCGCGTGCGCACGCTCGGCGGACAGCAAAATCGCGCGATCCCCGCTTGACCGTTGCAAGAAGCTTGAGCCGCCTCTCGGGACCCCTTATGCATTTTGTGTCGTGGAGCCATCACACTGTCACATGGCTATCGCGACGACACGTCATGAGGGCTGCGGGCTCGATCATGGGCTCGCTCAAGGATGGGCAAACGACCATGAACCTGCGTTCCGTACTGACCGCCTCCGTGCTTCTGGCGGGCACCGCGCTCGTGTCGCAAGCGAGCTACGCGGCGGCTCTCGACGATCTCATCGCCGCCGCCAAGAAGGAAGGCGAACTTACCGTCATTGCTCTGCCCCACGACTGGTGCGGCTACGGCAAGGTCATCGACGGCTTCAAGAAGAAGTACGGCCTCAAGGTCAACGAGCTGAACCCCGACGCGGGCTCGGCCGACGAGATCGAGGCCATCAAGGCCAACAAGGGCAACACCGGCCCGCAGGCCCCCGACGTGATCGACGTCGGCCTCGCCTTCGGTCCGTCGGCCAAGAAGGACGGCCTCACCCAGCCTTACAAGGTGGCCACCTGGGCCGAGATCCCCGACAACGTCAAGGATCCGGAAGGCCACTGGTACGGCGACTACTACGGCGTGATGGCGATCGGCATCAACAAGGACCTGATCAAGACCACCCCCGCCGACTGGTCCGACCTGCTGAAGCCCGACTTCAAGAACGCGGTCGCCCTGCCGGGTGACCCGCGCGCCTCCAACCAGGCGATCCTCGCGGTCATGTCGGCCGGCATCGCCGGCGGCGGCAAGCCCGGCGCGGAATCCGGTGCGAAGGGCCTGGAGTTCTTCGCCGAGCTCAACAAGCGCGGCAACTTCGTGCCCGTCACGGGCAAGTCGGGCACGGTCGCCCAGGGCCAGACCCCGGTCGTGGTGGCGTGGGACTACAACCTGCTCTCCTGGCGCGACAGCCTGAAGGGCAACCCGCCGATCGAGGTCGTCATCCCGAAGTCGTCGTCGCTCGCGGGCGTCTACGTGCAGGCGATCTCCGCCTACGCGCCGCACCCGAATGCGGCGAAGCTGTGGATGGAATACCTCTACTCGGACGAGGGGCAGCTCGGCTGGCTCGCCGGCTACTGCCACCCGGCGCGCTTCAACGCCATGGTCGCCGCCGGCAAGGTGCCGAAGGACCTCCTCGACAAGCTGCCGCCGGCCGAGGGCTATGCCAAGGCGATCTTCCCGACCCTCGAGGAGCAGGAGGCCAACAAGGCCGCCGTCACCGGGAACTGGGACAAGGTGGTCGGCGCGGCCGTGAAGTAAGCCTGCGCCGCACCCTGCGGCGTTCACGTCATCGCCTCCGCCCCTTTCGGGGCGGAGGTTCGTTACAGGCCTTCCGGACCCCATGTCGCAACCGAGCCTCCAGGCCCGAACGGGACTGCTCGCACGCCTGCCGCTCGATTGGATCGGGGTCGGGCCCTTCTTCCTGTTCGCGATCCTCTTCCTGATCCTGCCGACGCTCTACATCGTGGTCGGCGCGTTCACGACGAAGGACGGCGCCTTCACGCTCGACCACATCTACGGTCTGGCGGCGAGCAACATCCTCGCCGCGACGTGGATCTCGGTGAAGCTCAGCGTCCTCACGGCCCTTCTCGGCTGCGTCATCGGCCTCCTGCTGGCCATCGCGATCACGCTGGGCAAGCTGCCCGGCTTCCTGCGCGAGAGCACGCTGACGTTTTCCGGCGTCGCGTCCAACTTCGCCGGCGTGCCGCTGTCCTTCGCCTTCATCGCGACTCTCGGGCGGCTCGGCCTCGTCACCGTCCTGCTGCGGGACTGGTTCGGCTTCAACATCTACTCGACCGGCTTCAACCTCATCAGCTTCACCGGGCTGACGCTGACCTACCTCTACTTCCAGATCCCGCTGATGATCCTCATCGTCACGCCGGCCCTCGACGGCCTCAAGCGCGAGTGGCGCGAGGCGGCCGAGAGCCTGGGCGCCAGCGCCGGCCAGTACTGGCGCATGGTCGCGCTGCCGATCCTGTGGCCGACCCTGCTCGGCACCTTCGCGCTGCTGTTCGCCAACGCCTTCGGCGCCGTGGCGACGGCGATGTCGCTCACCGGCTCGCAGCTCTCCATCCTGCCGATCGTGCTCTTCGCCCAGATCCGCGGCGACGTCCTGCAGGATCCGCATCTCGGGTTCGCCGTGGCCTTCGGCATGATCGTCATCACCGGCGTCGCCAACGTGATCTACATCGCGCTGCGCACCCGTTCGGAGCGGTGGCTCAAATGAGGCTGGCCCGGCTCTGGTGGTGGATCGTCTTCGTTCTGGGCGCCCTCTACTTCTTCCTTCCGCTCATCGGCACCTTCGAGTTCTCGCTGCGCGCCCGACGCGGCGTCTACTCGTTCGACGCCTATGAGCGCGTCCTCGCCGACCCGCAGTTCCAGGCGACCTTCGCCTATTCGGCGGTCATGGCGCTGCTCACCATCGTGCTCGGCATCATCGTGGTGACGCCGACGGCCTTCTGGGTCCGTCTGAGGCTGCCCGGATTGCGGCCCTACATCGAGTTCATCACGCTGCTGCCGCTGGTGATCCCGCCGATCGTCATCGTGTTCGGCTACATCCGCCTCTACAACACCTCGAGCATCCTGCCGCTGACGGGGTCCGCCTTCGGCACGAACGTGCTCCTGATGTGCGGCTACGCGATCCTCGCGCTGCCCTACATGTACCGGTCCGTCGACACGGGACTGCGCACCATCGACGTGCGCACGCTCACCGAGGCGGCCCAGAGCCTGGGCGCCGGCTGGTTCACCATCATAGGCAAGCTCATCATCCCCAACGTGCTGGGCTCCGTCGTGTCCGGCGCGTTCATGACCTTTGCCATCGTCATCGGCGAATACGTCTTCGCGGCCCTGCTCAACCGTCCGGCCTTCGGCCCCTACATGGTCTGGACCGGCGGCAACAAGGCCTACGAGCCGGCGGCGCTCGCCGTCATCGCCTTCGTCATCACCTGGGCGTGCATGGGGCTGATCCAGCTCGGCACGCGCCTGTCCCGCCATGCGAGAGTGCGGTCCTGATGTCCTTCCTCGAGCTCAGCCACATCGAGAAGTCCTTCGGCACCGTGAAGGTGGTCAAGGACTTCAACCTGTCGATCGAGAAGGGCGAGTTCATCTCGCTGCTCGGGCCGTCAGGCTGCGGCAAGACCACCGTGTTGCGCATGCTCGCCGGCTTCGAGACCCCGACCTCCGGGATCGTCCGCCTCGACGGCGCCGACGTCACGCACCAGCGCGCCAACCAGCGCCGCATCGGCATGGTGTTCCAGTCCTACGCCCTGTTCCCGAACCTGACGGTCGCCCAGAACATCGGCTTCGGCCTGAAGGTCGCCGGCGTGCCGAAGGCCGAGGCTGCCGCCCGCGTCACCGAGATGCTCTCGCTCATCGGCCTGCCCGAGCTCGGCGGTCGCTACCCGTTCCAGCTCTCCGGTGGCCAGCAGCAGCGTGTCGCGCTCGCCCGCGCCCTGGCCCCGCGGCCCAAGGTGCTGCTGCTGGACGAGCCGCTCTCGGCGCTGGACGCCAAGATTCGCGTGTCGCTGCGCACCGAAATCCGGCGCATCCAGCGCGAGCTCGGCATCACCACGGTCTTCGTGACCCATGACCAGGAGGAGGCGCTCAGCATCTCCGACCGCGTGGTGGTGATGAACGGTGGCATCGCCGAGCAGGTCGGCGTTCCGGCCACGGTCTACAATCGGCCCACGACGCGCTTCGTCGCGACCTTCGTGGGCACGCTGAACATCTTCGAGGCCCGGGTCGACGATGCGGCGCAAGGCCGGGTCACCCTGGCGGGCCTGTCCGTCACGCTGCCCGAACCGGTGACCGTGCCCGCGGGCCAGACCATCGGCCTCGCGGTGCGTCCGGAAGGCGTGGCGCTCGGCGCGGCCCCGGGCCGAGACATCGTCCTGCCCGCCGAGATCGAGGACGTGCATTTCCTCGGCTCCGTCGTCCGCCTGCGCGCGCGGGCCGGCGACGCGCTCCTGTCCATCGACACCTTCAACCAGTCCGGCTTCGTGCCGCCCATGCCGGGCACGTCCACGCAGGTCTCGCTCTCGTCGCGCGACCTGATCGTGCTGGGGGCGTGAGCACCCCCGTTTGTGGCGTCGATCGCCCCGTGGTATCTATCATGATAGATACCAGATGCGGGAGCTCCGATGACTCAAGCGAAGCCAGCGACAGCGAAGCTCTTCATGCACGGACGAAGCCAGGCCGTAAGGCTTCCCAAGGAGTTCCGATTCGAGGGAACCGAGGTCTTCGTGTGGAGGGATGGTGGCCGCGTCGTTCTGGAACCCATGCAAAAGCCTCCCTTCGACGTAGCAGCCTGGCGCGCGAAGCTCGATGGCTTCCTGAACGACGAGTTCCCGGACGTGGACCGTGATCCGTCGCGCCCCTCGGAAGACATCCGTTTCGACTAGGCTTCCATGACGTTCCTCGACACGAACGTCGTGATTGGCATCATGACGAGGCGGGTCCCGATCTTCGCTGAGCGGATGGCCGCAGAGCTCGGTGCGGCAAATCGCTTCCATCTCTCGTCCATCGTCGTCGCGGAACTCGAATACGGGGCCAGCAAGAGCCGGGATCCTGTCCGAAGCCGCGAGCGTTTGACGGTGTTCATGTCGGCGATCGAGAGCATCGTGCCGTTTGATGAAGAGGACGCTGCCGTTGCGGGAGACATTCGCGCATTCCTGGAGCGAATGGGCACGCCAATCGGCGTTCACGACATACTGATCGCTGCCCAGGCCAGGCGGCGGGACGCCCTGCTCGTCACGAACAACCGGCGTGAGTTCGACCGTGTGCCGGGCCTGTTGGTCTCCGATTGGGGCGCAAGGCCGCCAGCGCCTTGATGCGGCTATGCTAGCCCGGTGAGAACATCGGGAACGTCACCCCGAGCGACCAGGCCAGGATCAGCCCGAGCCCCAGCCCCACGGCCACGGGGGAGAGCGTGCGTCGGCCCACCCAGCCGCCCATCAGCCCGAACACGACGTAGTAGAGCACGATCACCGGGATGATGATCACCAGGAAGAAGAGCCGGTGGAAGTCGAGCGCCACGGCGGCGCCGAGCGAGGCGAGGAAGGCGCCGCGGGCGGCGAGCACGCGCCAGAACGAGGCCCGGCCGCCCTCCGTCGCGAGGCTGTCGGAGACCATGTAGGCGATGGCGCCGACCGCGATGACGGCGATGATGGGTAGGCGGGCCGGAATGGGCATGAACGAAGCGACGTAGCGGTCGAGCCCGCCGCCGAACACCGTGATCCCGTAGGCGGCCAGCGCGAGGCCGGCGCTCCAGGCGACGGCTCCCGGACGGATGCCGGACCACAGCAGGATCGCCAGTGAGATCGCCCCGTACACGAAGAGATGGACGGCGAGGTAGTCGGCCACGAGCACGGGCAGGAAGCGCGTGTCGAACAGGGTGAGCACCAGCGGCGTCACCGCCGCCGGCACCAGAACGGCCAGAAGGAAACCGCGCAACGGCACGGGCGGGGGCGGGGCCGCGCCGGCGGGCAACAGCCGCGCCAGGGGCCAGGCGAGCACCACGAGGCCAGCCATCAGCAGCACGATCCAGCCGCCGGTGGCTGCCACGGGGCCGCTGCTGGTCCGCCCGAAGGTCCGGTCGAGCCAGGCCCGCGCCTCGCCCATCGCCGCCGTCGCGTAGAGCACGCTCACATGCTCGACGCCTTGCGCCACGGCGGCGCGCCGGCCCGTGCCCCGCGCCGGATCGCCGATCGTCGCGTCCTCGGTCGCCGCCGGATCGGCGAGCCGCGCGTTGCGCAGGGAATCGTCGCGCAGGAACTGCTCCCAACCGCCGGAGATCATGAGCAGGTTCTTCGGCTCGGTCGCCGTCACCGCCTGGGAGAACATCGAAATCGCCACCGTCGCCGCCACCCGGGGATCGTCCCTGGCCTGCCGGACGATGATGTCCGAGGCCATCGAATGACCGAGCAGGGCCACCCGTCCGTCGACCCCGGGGAGAGCGAGGGCGGCGTCCGTCACCCGCCCGATCTCCCGCTTCAGGAGGGCGGTGGTGCCCTCCACCCGCGTGACGTCGCCGGACATCGGGGTCGGGTTGCGACCATGTCCCTCGAAGTCGAAGGACATGACGACGTAACCGGCCCGCGCCAGCGTCAGCGCATAGGCCTCCATCAGCTGTCGCGATCCGGCGAAGCCGTGGGCGATGACGATCGCGGGCGCGGGACCGCCGTTGGCCGGCCGATAGACGGTCGCCGGCGTGGCTCCCACGGCGAGCGGCCGGATCGACAGGCCCGAGCGCGCCGCCTCGAGGTGCCACAGCGCGGTCCCGCACAGGGCGATGCCGACGAGGAACGCAATCAGGCGGAGAGGGATGGTGGGCACGGGCGGGCTCGATGATGCGCGAAGCCCATCCTAGGGCTGCCACCCCTCAATGCACCAGCGAGGCGAGCGCCATGCCGCCGAAGCCCGCCATCAGGCCGCCCGCCAGCCAGGTGACGGCCCGGGCCGCGTGCTCGCCCATTGTCTTCACCCGCCAGACCCCGAACGCCGCCGCGATCAGTCCGCTGCGCACGATGCTGATCGCGAGCACCAGCAGCACCGCGACCGCGGCGTAGTCCAGGGTTGCCGCGCTCTTGTAGGCGAGGAAGTGACCGATGAAGAACGTCCCGGTCGTCGGATTGAGAAAGGCGGTCGAGAACCCGAGGTGGAAGTCGGACCGCGTGGGCGCCGACAGCGCGAAGACATGGCGCGAGCGCAGCGTTCGCCAGGCGATGTAGAGGAACAGGACGCCGCTCACCGCGCGCGCCGCGCGGTCGACGACGGCGGCATCCGGCAGCAGGTCGACGACCCCGTAGACCAGGATCGCCAGGCAGATCGAGCCGGCCGTCACCCCGATGCACACCGGCAGGCAGGACCGCCAGCCCCGCAGCAGGGCGATGCTGGCGATCATGATGAAGTTGGGGCCGGGCGTGGCGAGGCAGACGAGATAACCGACGGCAAACAGCGTCAGCGGCGACGAGGTCGCCGGAAACTCGATGACGGGCATGGGCTGAACGATCCGCGCGGAGAAAGGGCAAGGGCGCCGCGGACGACGCTCAGGGCTCGATGTCGGTGAAGATCCGCTCGTAGATCGCGAGGGCGTCGGCGAACCGGCTGGCCCGCATGTGGCGCTGAGCCTCCTCCCGCTGCATCCGGGCCTGGACGAGGGCCTGCGTGGGGAATGCGTCCTCCTGCGCGAAGTCCTCGATCTGGGTCATGACGTGGATGTCCCACGCCGTGCAGAGCGTGCGCTCGTCGAAGGCCTCGCGGATCCTGCGATAGGTCTCTCCGCGCGTGGCGGGCACCTGCACGTCGCCCGTGGCTCCGCTGATGCACAGGGAGCCGAAGAGTTCGTATCCGGCGGGGCAGAAGGCCGGGCGGACGGGGGCCGTCTCCCCGTGCGCCAGCGACGTGGCGGGCAGGACGGCGAAGGCCGCGAGGCATAAGCCGAGGCGCAGGCCGAGCCAGGCATGTGTCATGACCGAGTTCCTTCGATGTGGAGCGATGCCGGCAAAGCCGGCCGCGCTTCCGTGCCCTTGGGCGGGCCCGCCGCTGCGGCGGTGCCCGGTTCAACCGGTCGCGGGTCTCGGCATCGGAGCTTCAGCCGTCCGACGGGACGAGGACGCGACGGGGCGAGAGTGGGCGCGTCGCCGGGCTCGGGCAGTGGAATTGGGCGTGAAATCGGGTGCGGCAGGCGTGAGAACGCCGTGCAAGGAGAGGCCTGTCCGGGGCTGGCATATGGGCGCGCGGGCCGCGCCACGGGTCGTGGGGCCGGCTATCAGGTTCTCACGCGCGTGGGGTTCAGTCCCGCGGCCGGCGGTCCAGGAGCCTGCGGCCACGCCGCGCCGCGAGGGCAGGGTCTTCGGTCACGTCCGGCACCATGTCGGGCGTCCTGTCGAACGGAGCGGCGTCCGGTCCGAGGTTGGGCTTGTTCTGCCCCTTGTCGTCGGCGTCCACCAAGGCGGCGGCGAGCTGCCATCCGACCTGCGGCGCCGCCACGCTGGTCCCGGTGAGGCGCACGATCGAGCCGCTCCGCGTGCCGATGCCGCGCACCCCCGGCAGGACGGCGGACTCGTCGACGGGCGCCGCGCAGTCGACCGAAAGGCCCGCCGGGGCGTCGAGCCGTCCGGCCGAGCTGTGCACGGCCGGCCCTCCGTCCATCGCCACGGTTCCGCCGACCACGATCGTGTGCGCCGCGTCCGTCGCCAGGTCGTTGAGCGAGCCGAAGCGTGTGATCAGCGCGCCGGGGGTATCCTGGACCCTCCAGGTCCCGTCGTCCTCGAACCAGGGTTCGTCCGTGTCGAGCCAGCTCTGCCGGCCGCCGCGGCGGTATCCGAGCGGATCGAAGTCGCGTTGGATGCCCACGTCGATGGGGCCGGCGAGGGCGGCGGCCGGGGCTGCGCGCAGACGAAGTCTCCATCGCCCTGCCGCCGCCTGGGGCTGGCCGGGCAGGGTGTCCGTCCCGACCAGCGAGACCACCAGGCCGCGTCGGGTGGGGTGGACGCCTTCGGGTTCGCTCCAGACCCGGCCGACCTCCACGCCCGTCCGGTCCCTGATCTTGTAGGCGGCCGCCGGGTCGGCGAGATCGCCCGCGGCGAGAACCGTCGCCGTGCCCTGGGGATCGACGATGGTCATCTCCAGGCGGGCGAGGTCCGCCCCCGGCGCGAACCATAGCTCCAGCTGGCTCGGCGTGCGGTCGCTCGCGGGCAGCGCCCACGGCACCTCGGCCGAGAAAGCCTCGGCGCCGTCGCCGGGATCGAGCCGGCCGTTGAGCCGGGACTGGAAGGCATTGCCGGCGGGCAGCGTCATCAGCACGGGCGAGCCGCTCTGCACCCGGACGTCGAGCAGGTCGCGCAGGCGTTGCGCGACCCGGCCCAGGCCGTCGTGGGAGCCGCCCGTGTAGCCGTAGCTGAAGTTCACGATCAACGGCAGCCGGGGCCGGCCGTAGCCCGCCGCGATCCGATCGGCGCGGTCGAGAACGTAGTGCATCGCCTGCAGGATGCCGGCGAAGCGCTCGTCGCCGGCGGTATCGAGCGTCACGGCCGGGGCGAGCTGCACGCCGATGAACCGGACTGCCCCCTTGGCCGTGGCCGCCGCCGTCGCACCGAGCACATGGGCCCCGTGCGAGGCGAAGCGGCGCAGTGAGCAGCCTTGCGCGCCATCGAGCGCAAACGCGCCGGACGCGTCGTAGAGCACGTCCTCGTCGTCGCCATGGGTGGCGATCAGGGCGTCGATGTCGCCCCGGAAGAGCTCGCGCCCGGTCGGGATCGAACCGTCCTCGGGCCAGGGATCGTCGGGCTGGGCGGCGTTGCCCTGCAGCCAGCAGAACTCGACGCGGGAGAAGCGCCCGGTGGGGTCGCGCAACGCCCGGTGCGCGAAAGGCAGGCCATCGTCGATCACCGCGACGACGGCCAGTGGCTCGTCCGCGGGAAGCGCCGCGTCGGGCTGCCACTGGCGTGCCGAGGCCTGCTGGTCCAGGGCCACCACGGCCTGCGCCACCGGTGCGCCGAGACGCAGGCGAAAGCCGGGCTCGCCGATGCGAAAGTCGGGCAGCGCCTCGAGGAGCGGCTGCTTCAGGATGCCGATGAGGTCGCCCAGCGTGAGGCTGCGCAGATCGGCCTTGGGCGGCAGCTGGATGATCAGCGGCACGCAGGTGGGGCCTTTCAGCGCGTCGAAGCCGGCCCAGCGCAGAGCGGTTCGGAAGCGCTTTCCGGGGCCCGGCATGAAGAGCCGGTCCACCGGCATCGGCCCGGGCAGCTCCAGGGTGGCCGTGACGTAGCGGATGCGTTCGTCGGGAAACGTCGGCGCGGCGAAGAGCCCGTTGCGCAGGCGCCAGACACTCGCGGGGCCCAGGAAGAGCCCCGCTTCTTCCTCGATCGCATCGATCCGATCGGCCATGGTCCGGTCTCCGGGGATGGGGCCCGCGTCGGGCGTGTGTCAGCCCAGCGCAAACTCGGCCGTGGCCTGCGACCACAGCCACGTGAAGAGCGGGCTCGAAGCGACCGCATGGGTCCCCTGGTCGCGCGTGAGTCCGCGGTCCTCGGCGGCGGGCTCGTCGTCGAAAAACCTGGCGAAGAAGTCGGCGTGGCGGGCGTCGTAGTGGCGCGGGCGAACGGTCGCCTGGCGTCCGGCGAGGCCGAGAACGACACCGCCGACGAGTTCGCCCAGCGCGGCACCGGCCCAGGTGTCGATGGGGAAGTGCACGCCCGCCACCGTGCGGTTGACCGCGATCCGCTCGGCCTGCTTGGAGACGAGGTCGGCCACGCGCTTGGGCTCGGGGAAGTGGGGCTTCACCGCGGGATCCTCGAGCAGCCCGCGCAGCAGCGTGCGCACCGCGAAGGCCTCGGCCGAGTGGGCGCTCGGGAAGGTGCCGTGGCCCGGGGTGACGATCATCGGCATCACGCTGGCCCCGAGCTTGTCCGGCCTGCGGCAGGCCAGATGATGCTTCACCACCATGGCGACGTGCGACGTGAGGACCTGCGTCACCGTGATCAGCTCGAAGGTCTTCTGGTAGGCGGCGCCAAGGCCGAGGAGGCCAGTGAAATAGGCGGTGGGATAGCCGATCTGGGTGAGGATCTCCGGCGCCCGGTCGGCCCGCTGCTCCGCGTAGGTGCGCATGAACTCCAGCTGCTGGCGGAACACGTCGATGGACGGGCGCACGAGCGTGTAAACGGCCTCGCCGTCGTGCTTGAGGACGAAGGCGGGATGCTCGGCATCGCGATCGGGAACGATCCAGTCGAAGGCGCGCAGGGCCTCCGTGAGGTAGAGCGAGCCGCGGACCCACTGTTCCCACTTCTCGAGGTTCTTCTCCGGTCCCATGGCCAGCGGGGTGAAGCTGCCGCGGGGCTGCGCGCCGTCGTCGTCGGGGCCGGCGACGTGGGCGATGGACTGCGTCGCCACCAGGACACCGGTGACCACGCCGGGATCGTTGCCGGCTGCCGCGAGTCCGCCCGCACCGCCGAGGCCCCCGAGACCGCCCAGGCCTCCGAGACCTCCGAGGCCTCCGAGACCTCCCAGTCCGCCCAGGCCTCCAAGCCCACCCAGGCCCCCGAGCCCGCCGAGTCCGCCCAATCCGCCAAGTCCACCCATGCCCGCCATGGCCGTGCTCCCTATCGAATGCCGGATGCGGCCAGCGCCGTGATCACCCGCCGGCCGACCTCGAAGTCGGCCGCTGGGTGAGCCCGGCGGTAGCCGTCGATGGTGAAGTTCGGCTGGCGCTGCATCAGCAGGGCCGCCGTCTTGCGGGCCTCGTCGCGCCGGCCGAGATAGTGCTGGGCGGCGATGAGGGTCCGCATGGAGGACAGGTGCCGGCCATTGGCGGCGAGCGAGCGCTGGGCCAGCGTCGCCGCGGCTTCGTAGTGCCCGGCCGACATGTGAACCGAGGCGCCGAGCGCGTCGAAGAAGTAGCCGAAGGGATCGATGGGCGACAGGCGCCGGCCGCGCTCGGCCATGGTGACGGCCTCGCCGGCCTTGTCCTGGAAAGCCAGCAGAGCGCCGTTCAGCAGCCAGGACAGGGCCTCGCTGGGGTTGTGGCGCAAGGCGAGCGCATAGCGGTCGGCCGCCACGTCCATCCGCTTCAGGAGGTTGTTCTGCGCGAAGCCGTCGATGGTCAGGCAGAAGCTGTTGGTCGGCTCGATGTCCAGCCCCCGGGCCGTCCAGTCCAGAGACCGCTGGGTGTCTGCAGCGGGGTCGCTGCTCCAGTAGTTGAACACGCTGAGCACGTACCATTTGCCCAGCCACCCATGGATCGACGCTGCGCCCGGCACGCGCGCTACGGCCTCCTCCAGGAAGGCCCGGCCCCGCGCGAAATCCCTGAGCGCGGGCCGGTGCATCAGGCCCACGCCCGCCACCACGAGCCGGTGATCCTCGATGTCGGACAAGGGGCGTCCGGCCACCTCGGTGATGGCCGCCTCGGTCACCTCACGTCCCACCGCCTCGACGGCGTTGCGGATGGCGGCGAGGCCGTCCTCGAAGCAGCGGCCCTCGTCGAGGCCGTACTCCCGCGTCAGCAGCAGGCGGCCGGTGTCAGCGGCCACGAGGTCAATGGCCAGGAGGAGCGAGCCGCCGTCGGGCCGGATGCTGCCCGTCATGCAGTAGTCGACCTGCAGGCGCTCGCGCACCGTCTCCATCGCCGGTTGGGAGCGGGCGAGCTCCCGCGACGACAGGTGGGAGATCACCGACAGCAGGTGCGAGCGGCTCAGGGCGCGACAGGCTTCCTCGGCCAGCCAGTCGCCCAGCGTCGCCTGGTCCTTGTCCCCCGGCACACTGCGGAACGGCAGCACGGCGATGGCGGGCAGCATGTCTGCCGGGGCAGGGCTGCGGCGCGGCGTCGGGGCCGGCTCCGACCCGCCGCGGGCCGCGGCCGGCACGCGCGCCGCCCGCATCTCCGATAGCCAGCGCAGGAAACCCGGTGTCTTGACCTCGATGCCTTCCAGGAAAGTGCCGCTCCCCGGCTCGCCCAGAAGCGCGACCCGCGAAAGGTCGAGGATGAGTTCGGTCGTCGTCGCCGTGATCAGCGCGTCGAAGTGGGGGCCCAGACTCTTGCGCAGGTCGGACACGGCCCGCCGCAGGTTCTGGTTGCCGGTGTCGTAGTCGCCCGCGCCCCACAACGTCTCCTGGACGAAGGCCCGGGTGCGCCGGCCATGGGGGGCAGTCGCCAGGAGGGCGAAGAGCGCCTTGTGCTTGGCGCCGGTGATCTCGACGGGCGCGTCACCGGTCGTCCTGACCAGGCAGGCTCCGTAGAGATTGACCTCGACCAGCGTGTCCGCCATGCGCGCCTCTCGCGATCCCGTCTGGAGGCTATCGCGCGCGGGCCGGTGCAACAATTGGCTTCACGGGCATTTCACGCCCTTCTCACGGCACCGCCGCGGCAACTGGCACTATGCTTGGTCGTCAGGTCATCAGGACACAAAAACGTGCCAAAGTTCTCTTCAAGCGAAGCCGAAAATCCCCGCGATCTCGCCGAATTCGTCCTGCGATGGCACGAGTTCCGCGCCGTCGCCGAGCGTGCCCTCGTCGACATGCGCGACGACGGCGAGAAGGCCATGGTGCTGGGCTGGCTCATCCGGCTCGCCGAGTGCGTGGGTCCGCACGACCTGGTTCCCACGACGGGGTTCCGCAGGACGTGAGCCTGGGACCGTGCGGCTGAACGGCGGCCCGGCGGGCTCACGGCCCCAGGCAGCGTAGCGTCGCGTCCATGACGGCGCGCGCCCGCGCGAGCGGGCCGAGCCCTCGCTCCTGCAGGACGCGGGAGGGGACCTCGATGTCGAGGACGATGTCCGGCGGCAGCAGCGCGACGAAGCCGGGAAGGTCGAAGCTGCCTTCGCCCGGCAGCATGCGGTTGCTCACGGCTTCGGCGAAGGCCTCTTCCGGACCGACCGTCGGCGGCCCGTCGCACAGCTGCGCGTAGCCGATCGGCGCGCCGGCCATGCAGCGCAACGGCTCGATGCCGTGGTCGTTGCGGTGCAGGTGCAGCGCGTCCACGGCCAGCGCCGCGTTGGCCGGGCGCCCGCGGGCGAGGAACCCCTGGGCCGCGCCGAAGGTGCGGATCTGGGTGAACGCGTGAAACTCGACGTGCACGGCCAGGCCGCGCGCCGCGGCCTCCTCGCACAGCGCGCTGAAGCGGTCGAAGGCGCGGCCGAGGTCGGGGTCGCCCACCAGCACGGTCAACCTGGCGGCGCCCAGCGACGCGCCGAGGTCGAGCGCCGGCACGAAGGCTTCCGCCGGCACCGACGGGCGCAAGACGAAGGCCTCGAGGTTGTGCACCCGGACGCCGGTATCGGCCAGTCGCGCCCGGACGTCGCGCGCCACCAGCCCATCGGTGACGATGGGGTAGGTGTCGTTGCTGCGCCCGGTCGCCTGCACGAAGAGCGTGACGGTGGGGCAGCCGATGTCCGCGGCGATCGTGACGACCTCGGCCGGGCTCGCGTCCAGCACGGTCAGGTGGTGGAGGCCAAGACGCTCGCGCAATGCTTGAGCGGACCTGTCCATGCGACTCAAATCGCTGTCAGACCGCCATCGGCCACCAGCGTCATCCCGGTGCAGAAGCTCGCCTCGTCCGACAGCAGGAAGCACACCGGGGCGGCGATCTCCTCGGGCTCCGCGATGCGCTTCTGGATCGAGTCGCTCGACGACATCGCCGCGCCCTTCGCGTAGTCGCCTTCGCCACGGGCATAATAGAGCGGCTCGGTCATGCCCGTGCGCACGGTGCCGGGGGCGATCACGTTGACGCGCACCTTGTCGTCGGCGGCATCGAGCGAGAGCTGCCGGGAGAGCGCCATGATCGCGCCCTTGGCGGCGGAGTACGCCGCGAGATTTCTGCGGGCCGTGAGACCCGCGACGGACGCGACGTTGACGATCGCCCCCCCGCCGGAAGCCCGCAGCCGGGGCAACGCCGCCCGACACGCGAGGAACGTCCCGGTCACGTGGACCCGCAGCATGCGCTCGAACTGCTCGGCCGTGAACTGCTCGATGGGGGCGAACTCCACGTGGCCCGCGGCGCAGAAAACGCTGTCGAGCCGCCCGAACGTCGCGTGGGTCTTCGCGACGGCCGCCTCCACCGAGGCTTCGTCGCCCACGTCGCAGGTGATCGCCAACCCACCCGGGATCGAGGCCGCCACGGCCTCGGCCGCGGCGCCATTGCGATCGGCCACGGCCACCTTGCCGCCTTCCGAGGCATAGCGTCGTGCCGTCGCGGCCCCCAGGCCCGAACCGCCGCCGGTGACGAACAGAACGCGGTTGGCGAAGCGCATGGCATCCTCCCTGAATATCTTTGTGACGATACTGTATACGCAGATCGAGGCAGTGTGGAAGCGTGTCTGTGCGCTCTGGCCGACAAGGCTCATCCTCTCCGCCGTCATGGCCGGGCTTGGCCCGGCCACCCACGACTTCGCCTGTCCCAACCAAAGTCGTGGATGCCCGGGCGGAGCCCGGGCAGGACGCCAGACAGGGCAATTGGTGAGTTGATTGGTAAAGCCGTATACAGGTCGGCCCTTCTGCGCATACCTTATTCCAAACACAGGGGAGGGCGCATGCAGACCGATTTCGACGTCGTGGTCCTGGGCACCGGCGCGGCCGGGATGGTGGCGGCATTGGCGGCGCATGATGCCGGCGCGCGCGTGGGCCTCTTCGAGAAAGCCTCGGTCGTCGGCGGCACCACGGCGCTGTCCGGCGGCGTCGCCTGGATGCCGGACAACCGGCTCGCCCGCGACGCCGGCCTGCCCGACTCCCGCGCCGACGCGCTCGCCTATCTGGCGGCTCTCTCGAATGGCCTGATCCGCCCCGAGATGGCGGAGGCCTTCGTCGACGGCGTGGCCGAGGCGCTGAACTACCTGGAAACGAAGACCCCGGTTCGCTTCCATCTGCTGCCCATCCCCGACTACCACCCCGAACACCCGGGCGGCTGTCCGAAGGGTGGCCGGTCCATCGAACCGGGGACGTTCTCGTTCGCGGGCCTCGGCGACTGGAGCGACCGCGTGGGCATCGGCCAGTTCTCCGATCCGGTCACCGGGCACGTCTACATGACGACGCGGGAATCGCCGCGCGGGGGTGGAGCGGGGCGGATCGACGAGGCCGAGATGCAGCGCCGCCGCGAGGCGAAGGTCAACGGCCGCGGCCGCGGCATGATCGGGGCTCTGCTGGCGGCCTGCCTGGAGCGCGGGTTCGCGCCCGTCACGGAGGCGCGCGCGGTCGAGTTGATCACCGACGGCCGGCGCGTCACCGGCGTGCGCATCGAGAAGGACGGCAAGGTCCACGACGTCACGGCCCGCGGCGGCGTCGTCATCGCCACCGGCGGCTTCGAGTGGAACGCCGACATGGTCACGGGCTTCCTGCGTGGACCCATGCAGCACCCCGCCTCGATCCCGACCAACACCGGCGATGGCCAGGCGATGGCGATGAAGGCCGGCGCCCGCATGGGCAACATGCGCGAGGCGTGGTGGATGCCGGTCTGCCTGCTGCCCGGCGTGAAGCAGTATGGCGAGCAGAAGGTGGTGCTGATCCTGCGCGAGCGGGCGCTCCCGGGCGGCATCATCGTCAACCGCAAGGGCCGCCGCTTCGTCAACGAGGCCACCAACTACAACGCGCTCGGCGGCGCGTTCCACCAGTTCGACCCGGTGCGCTTCGAATACGGCAACCTGCCGTGCTGGCTCGTCTTCGACGCCTCCATGATCGAGCGATACGGCTTCCTCGACGTGCCGGCCGGCGGCACCATGCCGGCCTGGGTGCCGAGCGGCGCGACGCCGGAGGAGCTCGCGGCCAGGGTCGGGATCGATCCGGCGGGCCTGCGCGCCAGCCTCGAGCGCTGGAACGCCGCGGTGGCGGCGGGTTCCGACCCGGAGTTCGGCCGTGGCGACAGCGCCTATGACGGCTTCAACGGCGACCTCAGCCAGTATCCGGGCAAGGGCGCCACGCTCGGCCCCATCGGCACGGCGCCGTATTACGCGCTCGAGATCGTCTCCAGCACGCTCGGCACCAAGGGCGGGCCGGTCACCGATGGGCACGGCGCCGTGCTCGACAACGACGGTCTGCCGATCCACGGCCTGTTCGCCGCGGGCAACGCCATGGCCGGGCCGACCGGCATGGTCTATGGCGGGGCGGGCGGCACGCTCGGGCCCGCCATCGTGTTCGGCTATCGCTCCGGCCGCCGCGCCGCCGCGCAAGTGGACGCGATGGTCAACGCCTGAAAAAACACAAAACCCGCCCGCTGCGTATACAGGCGCTTGCCGGGGCGGGCGGGTGGTGTAGGATCGGGCCAATCAATCACGCGGGGAGTGCGCCATGGATCTCGGCCTCAAGGGCAAGAAGGCGATCATCACCGGGGCGACCCGCGGCATCGGCCGGCGCATCGCCGACATCCTGGCCGCCGAGGGCTGCGACATCGCGATTTGCGCGCGCAAGCCCGAGGAGGTCGAAGAGGCCGTCACCGCGCTGAAGGCGCATGGCACCAAGGTGCTGGGCTCCGTCGTCAACGTGAAGGACGCCGAGCCCTACAAGGCCTGGCTGGTCGAGACCGCCGAGAAGCTCGGCGGCTGCGACATCTTCATCCCCAACGTCAGCGCCGGCGGCGGCATGGACGGGGAGAAGAACTGGTACCGCAACTTCGAGATCGACCTCATGGGCGCGGTTCGCGGCTGCGAGGCCCTGATGCCGGCGCTGAAGGAATCGGGCCACGGCTCGATCGTCTTCATCGGCACGACCGCAGCGGTCGAGACCTTCATGGCGCCGATGGCCTACAACGCCCTCAAGGCGGCGCTGATCACCTACGCCAAGCAGCTCTCGCAGGTGACCTTCCGGCGCAACATCCGCGTCAACGTGGTGTCGCCCGGCCCGATCATCTTCGAGGGCGGCTCGTGGGAGCAGATCAAGGCGAGCCAGCCGCAGATCTACGAATCGACGTTGGCTCAGCAGCCGAGCGGCCGCATGGGCGAGCCCGAGGAGGTGGCGCGCTGCGTGGTCTTCCTGGCGAGCCCGGCGGCGTCCTGGGTCACCGGCACCAACCTCATCGTCGACGGCGGCATGACGAAGCGCGTCCAGTTCTGACGCGGGGGGCGCCCGGCGCGGCGGCAGGCCATGGTGATCCGCTACGACCGGCCCAACCTCCTCGTCGCCACCAAGGGCCACCCTTTCGACAAGGCCGCGTTCTGTGGCCTCTTCGATCGTCTGCAAGGCTTCACCTCGCAGGGCTTTACCTGGACGCATGTCGAGCAGCCCGCTGCCGCGCGCCTGCTCGACCCTCGGATGGCCGAGGACTTCGCGGCCATCGTCTTCTACGACCTGCCCGGCCTGCGGTTCCGCGCGCGGCGCCCGCCCGATCTCATCGAGCCCACGGACGCGATGAAGGAGGGCTTCGAGGCCCTGCTGGCGGCCGGCAAGCCCCTCGTCTTCCTGCACCACGCGATCGCCGGCTGGCCGACCTGGGACCGCTATGCGGAAGCCATCGGCACGCGCTTCTTCTACCGCCCCGGCTCCTACAAGGGCCGGGACTACCCGGACTCGGGCTACCGCTCCGCGGTACGCTACGAGGCCGACGTCGTGGCTGGGCACCCCGTGACCGAGGGCCTGCCCGAGCGCATCGCGTTCGAGGACGAGCTCTACCTGATGCCCCTGCTCGAGCCTGACGTGGCGCCTCTCGTCCGGGCGCGCTTCGACTTCGTCGCCGGGAACTTCCACTCGGCCGCAGCCGCGGTCGAGGGCCGGGCCGAGAGCCGGGATGGATGGACCCATCCGCCCGGCACCGACCTGATCGCGTGGGCGCGCCGGGCCGGGCGCAGCCCGGTCGTGGTCATCCAGTGCGGCAACGACGGCGCCACCTTTTCCAACCCCGCCTTCGAGCGCCTGCTCGGCAATGCCGTGGCCTGGGTCACCAGCCCGCAGGCCGCCGCCTGGGCCGCGGGCCGCGACGGGAGCACGCCATGACCCTCCTCGATCCGCTGACGATCGGCGGCACGCTGCAGGCCGCGGCGCAGCGCTGGCCCGAAGGGGAGGCCCTCGTCATGGACGGCCGCCGCCTCACCTGGGCGGGGCTTTGGGACGAAGCGGTGCGCCACGCGCAGGCGCTCGTCGGCCTCGGCATCCGGCCCGGCCAGCACGTCGCGCTGCTGATCCCCAACAGCATCGACTACGCGGTGTTGATCCACGCCACCGCGCTCATCGGCGCGACGGTGCTCACCATCAACGCACGCTACCGGGACGACGAGCTGCGCTACGTGCTCGCCCATTCGGACGCCGACGCCCTTATCATCGGCGGGCACGCACTGGCCCATCACGACTATCGGACGATGCTGGGGCGCATCTATCCCGAACTCGCCGACTGGCAGCAGGGCACGCCGCTGCAGCTTGCCGCCGCGCCGCGGCTGCGGCTGATCGTCAATCTCGAGGATCCGCGCGAGACCCGCTGGCCCACCCGCGCGACACTCGACGCCACCGCTGCGACCGTCGAGACAGGGGAGGTGATGGCGCGCGCCGCCGCGGTTCGCGGGGACGACATCGCCATCATGATGTTCTCCTCGGGCACCACGGCCTATCCGAAGGCCTGCATGCTGCCTCACGCCTGCCTCGCGCGGACGGCGGCGGCGCTCGCCGACCGGTTCCGGCTCACCGCCGCCGACCGGATCTTCGATCCGCTGCCGTTCTTCCACATGTCGACGATGCTGCCGATGGCGGCCTGCCGGGCGTCCGGCGCCACCTTCGTCGGGCGCCTCCACTTCGACGCGGGCGAGGCGCTCGCCGTCATGGAGGAGGAGCGCATCACCTTCTCCTATGCCTCCTTCCCGACCATGATGTCGGCCATCGTCGCGCATCCCGACTTCCCGCGCCGCGATCTCTCCCGCATCCGCCTCGTCCACGCCGTCGGCCCGGCCGACCTGCTGCGCCGCTATTCGGCAGCCTTCCCCCAGGCCTTCCTCGCCAACGCCTACGGGCTCACCGAGGCGACGGGCGTACCGGTCTACAACGAACTCACCGATCCCCAGGAGCTGGCTTTCTCGGTGAGTGGCCGGCCCTTTCCCGGCATCGGGATCCAGGTGGTGGACGTCGAGACGCTGGAGCCCCTGCCGCCCGGCGAACGCGGCGAGATCTGGCTGCGCGGCTACGCGATCTTCGCGGGCTACTACAACGACCCGGAGGCGACTGCCCGGACGCTGCGCCCCGACGGCTGGCTGCGCACCGGCGACATCGGCTCCCTCGATCCGGACGGCCGCATCCGCTACGAGGGCCGCCTCAAGGACATGCTCAAGATCGGCGGCGAGAACGTCGCCGCGGTGGAAATCGAGAGTTATCTCTGCACCCACCCCGACATCCTGGTGGCGCAGGTCGTCGGCGTGCCGGACGACCACTACCTCGAGGTCGCCGCCGCCTACGTCCAGCTCCGCGACGGTTCCTCGCTGACGCCCGAGGAGGTCGTACGCTACTGCCTCGGCAAGATCGCCACCTTCAAGATCCCGCGCTACGTCCGCATGGTGACCGAGTGGCCCATGAGCGCCACCAAGATCCAGAAATTCCAGCTGCTCAAGAGCTTCGTTCCGGACGGGAAGATCGACCCGCGCGCGATGCGGTAGACGCACCCAGGCCCCTCGTCCTGAGCCGGCCTCGGAGCGGCCGAGTCGAAGGACGCAGGATGTGGCCGCCGCACTTTCGGGGCTCCTTCGACTCACGGCCCTGCGGGCCTTGGCTCAGGATGGAGACCTTTGCACGAGGGCCAGTCCCCCAACCTCCACATCCTGAGCAGCCCCCGAAGGCGGCGTGTCGAAGGACGCAGAATGGCCGTGGAGCTTCAGGGCCTCGACTGACCAGTATGCGTCCTTCGACACGCCCGCTCCGCGGGCTGCTCAGGATGAGGAGATTGAGGTTTCAGGCTCCAAAGCGCGCCCGTGTAAACGTCTCCAGGATGAGGAGATTGGTATCGCCGGCCATCGAACAGACCCGCAGCGAGGGCGTGCGGCTGGCGCCGCAGCGCGCAGCGGTTCCTGGTCTCAAGCCCCCTTCGCCTCGGCCTCCCGCTTGGCGCGCGCGGCCGTGACGGCGTCGATGATCTCCTGGTTGCGCGGGTTGCGGCGGAGCGTCAGGCCGCCGTTCACCTGCAGGTTCTCGCCGGTCATGAAGCAGTCGTCGCCGGCGAGCCAGAGGGCAGCGGCGGCGATGTCGTCCTGGGTGCCGACGCGTCCGAGCGGATACTCCTTGCGGAAGCTCTCGACGACGGCCGGGTTGCGGAAGGCCTTGGCCGTCATCGGTGACTCGGTGATCCCGGGCGAGATCGAGTTGGCGCGGATGCCCCGGCCGCCGAACTCGTTGGCGACGCAGCGCACCACGTGGTCCGTGCCGGCCTTGGTGCCCATGTAGGCGGCGTGGTCCTCCAGCATGATCGTCGCCGTGGCCGACGAGATCTGGATGATCGACCCGCCCTCGGTCATGGCGCGTACCAGCGCCTGCATGAAGAAGAACGGACCGTGGAACTGCAGCGCCGCCATCGCGGCGAGGTCCTCCTCGGTGGTGTCGAGGAAGGGCTTCACCAGGCCCCAGCCGGTGGCGTTCACGCCCACATGGACGGGCCCGAAACGCTCCACGGTCGCGGCCAGGAGGGCGTCCACCTCCGCCTTCCGGGTGATGTCGCACACGGCCCACGCACCGCCGATGTCGCCCGCCAGGGACTCCAGCGGCTCTGGCCGCCGCCCGGCGACCATGACCCGCGCGCCCTCCCGCGCGAAAAGGCGTGCGATCGTCTGGCCCAGGTTGCCGGGGCCGGCGGCCCCGAGGATCACGGCGGTCTTGCCAGCGAGACGTGTCACGGGGCGCTCCTCAAATTTGTATACCGTTCAGGAATTTGCGTATACTTTTGCCCGGGATGCAACCGATCCGGCGCCGCGATACGGTGGCGTCCGGAATGCGGTAACCAACGGGACGACATGGCCAAGATCGCAGGTCTCACGCACGCCGAATCCGTGCGCCTCGCCATCGAGCAGGACATCTTCACGGGTGCCCTTCCTCCCGGCGCGCCGCTCGAGGAGGAGGCCATCGCCCGCCGCTTCTCGGTGTCGCGGACGCCCGTGCGCGAGGCGATGCTGCAGCTCATCCAGTCCGGGCTCGTCGAGAAGCAGCCGCGGCAAGGCGCGATCGTCGCCAAGACCGACATCCGGCACATGATCCAGATGTTCGAGGTCATGTCCGAACTGGAAGGCATCTGCGCCAAGCTTTCGGCCCGCCGCATGTCGGGCGCCGAGAAGAAGGACCTGCAGGAGACCCACCGCAAGTCCGAGGCGGCGCTCAAGCGCGGCGACCAGGACGAGTACTACGCGCTCAGCCGGCGCTTCCACCTGCAGCTCATCGACGGCACCCACAACGAGGTGCTGATCGAGACCACCAACAAGCTCGGCATGAAGCTCGTGCCCTACCGGCGCTTCCAGCTCTCCTATCCGGGCCGCTCGGAAGGCAACCTGCGTGATCACGCGTCCACCCTGGACGCGATCATGGAAGGCGACGGCGAGCGCGCCCACGACATCTTCCGCAAGCACACGACCGTGCAGGGCGATGTCCTGGCGGAATACATCGCCCTCGGGAGCCGCGAGGCCCGCGCCTCGGCGGGGTGAGGGGGCTTCCTTCTCCAGCCTTGTCCTGCCTCCAGCCTGCCAGCATCTCTCCGCCGTCCTGGCCGGGCTCGGCCCGGCCATCCACGACTTTGCCGGGGCCGTCCTCAGTCGTGGGTGCCCGGGCCGAGCCCGGGCATGACGCGCGGAGAGGGTGAGCCCGTCATTCGAGAGTGTCAGGAGCCCTCAGCGCCCCAGCGCCGCCGGCGCCTCGCAATGCGTGCGCAGGGCCTGCAGGAAGCGCGCGGCCACGGCCCCGTCGATGGCGCGGTGGTCGGCCGACAGCGTCACCGTCGTCACGGAGCGGAACGCCACCGACCCATCGGCGCCTTCGACCGGCTCCCGCCGCACCCCGCCGACGGAGAGAATACCGGCCTGGGGCGGGGAGATGATGGCGTCGAAGCTGCGCACCCCGAACATGCCGAGGTTCGACACCGTGAAGGTGGCGCCCTTGATGTCCTCGGCGGCGAGCCGGCGCCCGCGGGCTTTCTCGGCCAGCGCCTGGCTCTCCGCCGCGATCGCGGCGAGGCTCTTGGCCGTCACGTCGCGGATGACCGGGGTGAGCAGGCCGCCCTCGATGGCCACCGCGAAGGCGATGTCGGCGCGCGGGAAGCGGTGCACGCCGTCGTCGCCGACATGGGCGTTGACCTCCGGCACGTCGGCGAGCGCCAGCGCGACGGCCTTCAGCAGCACGTCGTTGACGGAAAGCTTCACCGTGGAGCCGGTCCCGTTCAGCTCGCCCCGAAGGGCCAGCAGCGCGTCCATGCCGATGTCCATGGCCGTGTAGAAGTGCGGCACGGACTGCTTGGCGCGGGTGAGGGCGGCCGCCATGGTCCGGCGCATGGACGAGTGCGGGACGAAGGTCCCGGACTGCCCGGTCGGCACGGCGTGGCGCAGGAGATAGGCCTGCACGTCCTCCTTGCCGACGCGGCCCTTCGGCGCCGAGGCCGGCACCCGGGTGAGGTCGAGGGCATTCTCGCGCGCCATGCGCCGCGCCGCGGGACCGGCCGCGGGGCCTTCGTCGGCCGGCGCGGTCGTCTGCGCGGAAGCCTGCGCGACAGGAGCCGGTTCGGGTGAGGGGGTGGGAACCGCCTCGGGAGCGGCAGGCGCACCGGTCCTGCCGGCGACGGCCTCGACGTCCTCCTGCGAGATGCGTCCGCCCTTGCCCGTCCCGGTCACCGTCGAGAGATCGATGCCCAACTGGTTGGCGAGCTTGCGGGCGATCGGGCTCGCATGGGCGGCCTCGTTGCGGCGGGCGAGCTCTTCGGGTGCCGGCGCGGGCGTTGCGGTTTCCGCGACCGGTGCGGGGTCGGAGGCCGGCTGCTCGGCCAACGCCTTCGCCGCGGCCTCGACGTCGTCCTGCGAGATGCGTCCGCCCGTGCCGGTGCCGGTCAGCGTCGAGAGGTCGATTCCGAGCTGGTTCGCGCGCTTGCGGGCGATCGGGCTCGCATGTGCCGCCTCGTTGCGGCGGGCGAGCTCCTCAGGCGCAAGCTGCTGGAGGGGGCGCGCCACCGGTGCGGCGGCGGGCGCTGGCGGCGCGGCGGCGGGTGCAGGCTCGGGCGCTGGTGGGGCAGGGGGCGCGTCCGGCTCGAAGGACGCATCGACCGGCCGGTAGCCCGCGATGAACGCATCCACCTCGGCGTCGGACACGGAGGCGGGCGCGAGCACCGCGATGAGCGCGCCCACCGGCAGCGTGTCGCCCGGCGAGGCGAGGCGCCGGCGCAGCGTGCCGGGCTTGTCCAGCTCCAGCGTGTTGACGATCTTCTCGGTCTCGATGTCGACGAGCTCGGCACCCTGTTCGCCGCTCGCTCCCTCGGTCAGGTGCCATGCCGTGACGGTGCCCTCGGACATTTCGAGGCCCCATTTCGGCAGGGTGACCGGGACGATCGCCACCCTCAGGCCCCCTTGACCGCTTTGCGGATGGCGGCCTCGATCCGGTCGGGGCCCGGCACGTAGACGCGTTCCAGCTCGCGCGCGAAGGGCACCGGTGTGTGCGGCGCCGTGACGATCTCGACGGGCGCCTTCAGCGACTTGAAGCCGCGGTTGGCGGCGAGCGCGGCGATGTCGGAGGCGATGCTGCAGCGGGGCGGGGACTCGTCCACCACCACGAGCCGGCCCGTGTTGGAGAGGCTCTCCAGGATCGTGTCCTCGTCGAGCGGCGAGGTCGTGCGCGGGTCGATGAGGTCGCAGGTGATGCCTTCCGCCGCCAGCTTGTCGATGGCGCGCTCGGCGAAGCCCACCATGCGGGCGAGCGCCACCACCGTGCAGTGCTCGCCCTCGCGCACCAGCGCCGCCTCGCCGAAGCGCACGAGGTGCTCGCCGTCCGGCACCTCGCCCTTGCGGGAGTAGAGCGCCTTGTGCTCGAGGAAGATGATGGGGTCGTCGTCGCGGATGGCGGTCGCCAGCAGGCCCTTGGCATCGGCCGGGGTCGAGGGGACCACGACCTTGAGGCCCGGGATCGCGGTCAGCATCGGGTAGATGGTCTGCGAGTGCTGGGCGGCGGCGTTCATGCCCGCGCCCATGGACATGCGCAGCACCACGGGCGTCTTCGCCTTGCCGCCGAACATGTACCGGAACTTGGCCATCTGGTTCATGATCTGGTCCATGCTCACCCCGACGAAGTCGGCGAACATGAGTTCGGCCACGGGCCGCAGGCCGGCGAGCGCCGCGCCGTTGGCCAGGCCCACGATGGCACTCTCGCTGATCGGCGTGTCGATGACCCGGTCCTCGCCGAAGGCGGTGATCAGGCCCTTGGTGACGCCGAAGATGCCGCCGGCCGCGTCGCGCGTGCCGGAGGTCCCGCCGGCGCCGCCGGAGACGTCCTCGCCCAGCACGATCACGCGCGGGTCGCGCGCCATCTCGGCATGGAGGGCGTCGTTGAGCGCCTCGCGCATGGTCTTCACGGTCATGGCGCAGGCTCCGCTCAGTAGGAGATGTAGACGTCGTCGTAGACGGCCGAGGCCGGCGGAGGCGCCGCCGCCCGCGCGCTCTGCACGGACGCGTCGATGAGGCCGGCGATCTCCGCGTCGATCCGGTCGAGCTCGGCGGCATCGAGCAGGGCGGCCTCCAGCACCTTGTTGCGGAAGCCCATCAGGCAGTCCTTCTCGGCCCTGAAGCGCTCCACCTCGCCCTTTGCGCGGTAGTTCTGCGGGTCGCCCTCGAAGTGTCCGAAGTAGCGCGTCGCGACCGCGTAGACCGCGCTCGGCCCCTTGCCGGAGCGCGCGTGCTCGATCGCCTGCCGGGCCGCCTCGTGCACGGAGAAGAAGTCGAAGCCGTCGGCCTGGAACACCGGGATGCCGAAGCCCTCGGTGCGGCGCACCACGTCCGAGCCGATGCCGTAGGAGGCGCCGGTGTGCTCGCTGTAGCCGTTGTTCTCGATGATGAAGACCTTGGGCAGCTTGAGCACCACGGCCATGTTCATGGCCTCGAACACGGTGCCCTGGTTGGTGGCCCCGTCGCCGCCGAACGACACCGAGACCGAGCCGTCCTTGCGCAGCTTGCAGGCGACCGCCGCACCCACCGCGATCGGCTGCCCCGCGCCCACGATGCCGTTGGCGCCCAACATGCCCTTGTCGAGGTCGGCGATGTGCATGGAGCCGCCGCGGCCCTTGCACAGCCCGTCGGCGCGCCCGTAGATCTCGTGCATCATCCCCTTGGGATCGCAGCCCTTCGCAAGGCAGTGCCCGTGGCCGCGATGCGTGCTGATGATGTAGTCGCGGTCGTCCAGGTTCTCGCAGACGCCCACGGCGATCGCTTCCTGGCCCGCATAGAGATGGGTGAACCCCGCGATCTCGCCGGTCCGGTTCTCGACGTGCAACCGCTCCTCGAAGTCGCGGATCAGGCGCATCTGCCGGTAGGCTTTCAGGATCTGGGCTGGGCTGAGCTGCACCTGGGTCTCCCTGGTCCCCGGCCGCGACACAGGGCCCCGTGAGGCCGGCCGCGGCGCTTCGTTCCCGCCTGTCGCGGGCTTGCCGATGAGTAAGACATATACCCATTGACCCGTCTAGTGTATATGGAACTCGGCTTGTTTGTATTTTTCCGATCGGTTTCCCGACGGCGCTCCGGCCCGCTCAGGCAATCCGTTTCAGCGACGCGTGCAGCCGCGCGAACCGCTCCATCGACCTGTCGTTCAGCGCGGCCAGGTCTGCCCGGGACTTCGGAATACCCTCGCCATCGATCAGGATGTGCCATCGGCCTGCTGAATTCTGAGCGATCCAGCTCAGGGACTCGAGCTTCTGCAACTTGCGGCGGACGGTCTGGCGCGGGATGCCGGTCACGTCGGAGAGCCGCGATGCGGAGATGGACGTGTCCACCTCCGTTGCGCTGCGCCAGACGGTCCCGTCCGGCGCCTCGTCCGTGCACGACCGCAGGTGCATCTGGCCGATGACGGCAAGGATCAGCATCTCCTGAAGATCGCCGCCGAACACGCGCGAGCAATCGCACAGGTGGCCTACAAGGAACTCGGCGCAATGATACTGCGCACGGGGGTACTGGCTCACGAACTGGGCGAGGATGGTCTCGCTCTCACCCGGCGGGCTGGCGCCCGGCTTCTTCGCGTCCACGATCGCGCTCCTGTCGTTCCGCCCGCACGAGTTCGGCCCGCGTTCGCGCGGGAGCCGGACGGTCGGATTTCCGTCCCCTAACGCAGGCGCAAGCCGCCCATCGCCGGGGCCTTCCTAGATCTATGCCATCGCAGGGGGGCGGGCACGTCCCTCGCACGAGAAGAGGCGGGGCATCTGCTCATTATGAGCACCCTCGGCCTTGTCCCCAGTCCCCGGTTGACGAGTGTGGGAGCACCCCCGGTTCTGAGCACCCGACGGACCCTCACCGCAGATGCGTAGGCTCCCTGCCCTTATCGTCGCTCTCGCATGCCTTTTCGGGGCCCCGCAGCTTGTCGTCGCACAGAGCCCGGTCGCCAACGATGGGAACGTCCGGATCGAAGCCGTGACGATCGAGATCCGCAACCCCAGCAGGGATCTCAGGGCCAATGCCAGGATCCAGGACGTCTTCCGCAGCAAGCTCTCGCTGTTTCCGGGGACGGCCTACTCCAGGACGGATGTCGACCTGGCCGTCGCCGTCGCACGCAGGTCGGCCGACATCGGCGAGGCGACCCACAGCATCGCCTTTGGGCAGGCGGGCGGGGTCGTCGTCACCGTCGCCCTGACGTTGAAGGATCCCGACGGCCGCAGCGCGCCGCGCGGCCTGTTCGCCACGGGAGATCCACGGTCGTTTCCGCTGCTCTACGACGCCAACGGAGCCCTCGTCACGGCAAAGCTCGAGACCTTCGCCCTCCACTACGGCAACGGGAACGCGTGGTACGGCCGGCCCGACCGGCTGCTGGCCGGAAATCCGCTCGTGGTGGGAACACCCGCAGGTCGCGGGTACAGGCATTGGGCCGAGGGGTACGTCCATACCGGGCTCTACGGCCTCATTCCCCTCACCGACGCACTGTACGCCTATGGGGGCGCGAGCGTGTTGGCCAGCGGGTCCGTCGGGCGGGAGCTCTTCACAAACGAGACCCGCGGCTACGTGGGCGTCGAGGACGCCTATGTCGGCCTGATCGCAGGGTACACCGACGAGGCAGGCAATCGCCTCGCCGCGAATGCCACCTTCGGCCGCAAGCGGTTCATGCTGGGCGAGGGCTTCCTCATCGCCAACACGGCCATGAACGGCGGCAGCAGGGCTGCACTGCAGGCCAATCCGCGGTGGGCGGCCGACAATCTCGCCCTGGTCTCGCTGCGCTACAACAACACCCGGCTGGAAGCCTTCCGCGTCAACCCGGACGAGCTTCCCATCCTCGACTCCAAGACCGTCATCGACGGGATCAACCTGGAAACGCGTCTCGACGGCGGCTTGTCCCTGGGGGCGAGCCTGCTCCATGTCCCCCGGTCCAACACCAACTACTTCACCCCGACGGCCACGTTCGGTCGCGAGGGCCTCCAGGTCTTCGACGGTCGGTTCCGGTGGCAGCCCAACGGTCCCGGCCAGGCCGGCCCTTTTGTCGCGGGTGAGGCTGCGCTCCAGCGCAATGCCCGCTTCGACATGCGCGCCTATGCCTTCACCGGCGAGGCCGGCTGGTCGTTCGCCGACGCGCCCTGGTCGCCGACGGCGAGCTATCGCTACGCGCAGTTCTCCGGAGACAATCCGGGAACGGCACGCTTCGAGCGTTGGGACCCCTTGCTCTCCGGCGGCAACGGCGAGCAGTGGGTGCAGGGCATCAACGACTTCAAGGTCGTGCAGAACAGCAACGTCGTGGCGCACCGTTTCCAGCTGCGGATGCGACCCTATCCGAGCATCGAGCTGGTCCCGCAATTCTGGGTCTTCCGGGCCGAAAGCCTGATCAACCTCGGCGGCAACCCGGCCCTGTCCTTCCTGGGTTCGAAGGACTACGGCAAGGAGATCAACATGACGGTCAAGTACATGCCGTCGCGCTCCCTTTACGTGCAGGGGCACGTTGCCTTGACCTTCCCGGGCGACGCGGTCACCCGCGCGCTCGGCACCAAGCCGCCGCCATGGACCAGCACCATGCTGTTCGTGCGCTACGCCTTCTGATCGGAGCGACAGAGATGACCGTGGATCGCCGTGACGTGATCGTGGGTGCCGGACTGGCTGCGGCCGCCGGCGCCACCCTGGCGGGCGCCTTGCCGGCGGCGAGCCAGCCCCAGGCTGCGCCGCAGCCCTACGCCCTTCCGTGGGACCCGCCCGATCCCGGCGTGCCGGGGCGCCAGTCGGTCGTGCCCGTGCCCGAGGACTTCCACAATCCCGGACGCTTCGCCGGAAAGACCGCCCTCGTGACGGGCTGCGCCCGCGGCATGGGTCAGGCGGCTGCCCGCCGGCTCGCCCGCGAGGGAGCCAACGTGGTCGGTGTCGACTGGCTCGAGGCCGAGGGGAAGGCGGTCATCGACGCGATCGTCGCGGCCGGCGGCAAGGCCGTGTTCGTGAAAGGCGACATCTCGGAGACGGCCGTGTGCGATGCCATGGTCAAGGCCGCCGTGGATAGCTTCGGCGGCCTGGACTGCGCGTTGAACAATGCCGGGGTCATGGACGCCATCTTCCCGGGCGACGTCATCGACTACGGCAAGCAGAAGGGACTCGTCATGTCCCGGATCGACGAGGCGACGGACGACTACTGGGACGTCGTGATGCGCGTCAATGCGACCGGAACGTTCCGCAGTATGCGGGCCGAACTGCGCCAGATGATGGCGCAGGGCCGCGGTGGCGCGATCGTCAACGTGGCGTCGGTGGCCGGGCTGCGCGGCTTTGGCGGGACACCCTCCTACGTTGCCAGCAAGCATGCCGTGAACGGGCTCACCAAGAACGCTGCCATCGACTACGCACCCTTCGGCATCCGCGTGAACTCGGTGTGCATGGGCACCACCGTGACCCCGATGTACGAGCGTGCCTTCACGCTTCTGCGCCAGCGCGCCCAGGCCGGCTACCGGGACAGCGGCGTCGGAATGGCGAAGATCGACAGTCTCCTGCAGATGAGCAATCCGAAGAAGGCCGGCTCGACCGCCGCCGAACAGGTGGCGGTGATGCTGTTCCTGCTGTCGCCGGAGTCCTCGAACCTTACGGGCGCGAACTACGCCACCGACGGCGGCTTCACGACGTACTGAGCCGGAGCTTCGATGAACCGCGGGCTTCGGGAGGACAGGAGATGGAGCGCAGAGAGTTGTCCGAGGGCCTCGGGGCCGAGGCCGGCCTGGCATCGTCGACCGACTCAGTCCCGGCCTCGGCCAGGACAGGTGGGACCAGGGCGCAGGGCCGGGGAAACGCGTTGGTCGACATTCCTGCGGTCTCGCCGGACTACTGCGTCCCGGGACGCTTTGCCGGCAGGACAGTGATCGTGACCGGCTCCGCCCGGGGCATGGGAGCCGCCGCGGCAAAGCGGCTGGCGCGGGAAGGCGCCAACGTGGTCGGCGTCGACTGGATGAAAGGACCGGGTCTGGCTACGGACGACGCGATTCGGCAGGCCGGTGGTCGGAGCGTGTTCGTCCATGGCGACATCGGCGAGGCAGAGACGGGAGAAGCCGCGGTCCGGGCCGCTGTCGAGTCGTTCGGACGGCTGGACGGGGCCATCAACAATGCCGGTGTCATGGACGGCGTCTATTCGGGCGATGACCCCGACTACGAAGCCCAGCGCCCGCTCGTATTCGCGCCCATTCACGAAGCGACGGAAGAGTACTGGACCAAGGTGTTCCGGACCAACGCCACGGGCACCTTCCTGGCCCTGCGTGCGCAGCTGAAACAGCTGGTCGGACAGGGGTGCGGCGGCTCGATCGTCAACGTGGCCTCGATCGCCGGCTTGACCGGCCTCGCGGGCAACCCCGCCTATGTCGCGAGCAAGCACGCCGTGAACGGTCTGACCCGGAATGCGGCAATCGACTACGCGCCGTATGGGATCCGGGTGAATTCGGTGAACATGGCCGCGACCGACACGCCCATGGTCGCCCGCGCGGGCGCGCTCGTGGCCGCATCCATGAAGGCGTCGGACGGGCCACGCATGGGCGGCATCAAGACCAACAGCGTCCTGTCCTACACGGATGTCGCGCATCGGCCGGCAACCGTCCACGAGCAGGTCGCGATGATGCTGTTCCTCCTCTCCGACGAGGCATCCAACTTTACCGGTGGGGTCTATGCGACGGATGGCGGCTGGACCGCCTATTGACAGCGGCCTGCGGGGTCCGGGATCCCGAGGCCTCACCCGCCGAGGTAGTGCTCGATCACGCTGGCGTTGCTGGCCAGTTCCGCGCTCGGCCCCTGCGCGACGATCGTGCCCCGCTCCATGACGTAGGCCCGGGAGGTCGCGGCGAGCGCCCGCTGGGCGTTCTGCTCGACGAGCAGGATCGCCAGGCCCTCGCGGTTCAGCGTCTCCAGCACCTCGAACACCTGGTCGGTGATCAGCGGGGAGAGCCCGAGGCTGGGCTCGTCCAGGAGCAGCAGGCGGGGACCGCCCATCAGCGCGCGCCCGATGGCGAGCATCTGCTGCTGGCCGCCCGAGAGGGTCGCGGCGGCGAGGTCCTTGCGCTCCTCCAGCACGGGGAACAGGTCGAAGACCTTGCGTTCGTCCCAGGCCGAGGTGCGGTTGCCGCGGGCCAGCACGCCGACCTGCAGGTTCTCCAGCACGGTCATGTCGGAGAGCATCTGCCGGCCTTCCGGCACGTGCAGCAGCCCGCGCCGCGAGATGGCGTGCGGGTCCAGGCGGCCGATGTCCTGGCCCTCGAAGCGGATCTCGCCGCTGCGCTGGCGGACGAAGCCGCTGAGGCTGTTCAGCAGCGTCGACTTGCCGGCGCCGTTGGCCCCGATGAGCGCCACCATCTCCGCGTCGCCGACGTCGATGTCGACCCCGCGCAGCGCCTTGATCCCGTCATAGGAGGCGGCGAGGCCGCGCACGGACAGCTTCATGCCTGTCCCTTCCCGAGATAGGCCGTGATGACGGCCGGGTCGCGCATGACCTCCTCGGCCGGCCCCGACGCGATCATGCGGCCCGTGTTGAGCACGTGCACGACGGGACAGAGCTTGGTGACGAAGCGGACGTTGTGCTCGATGAGGAGCAGCCCCATGCCGCTTGCGGCGAGGTCCTTGAAGATGACGCCGAGCTCGTCGGCCTCGACGTCGTTCATGCCGGCGACGGGCTCGTCGAGCAGCAGCACGTCCGGCCCGCTCGCCACGGCGCGCATCATCTCGACACGGCGCTGGTGGCCGTAGGCGAGACCGCCCGCCGGCAGATCCGCGTAGTCGCTCATGCGGAACCGCTCGAGCAGTGCCTCGGCCTGCTTGCGCAGCGCCTTGCCCTCGCGCCAGACGGACGGGAGGTTCAGGAGCCCCGCCAGGATCGAGGCGGTCTCGTGCCGGTGGAAGCCGATGAGCACGTTCTCCAGCACCGTGGCCTCGGGCAGGAGGCGGATGTTCTGGAAGGTGCGGGCGATGCCCTTGCGCACCACCTCCTCGGGGCCGATCTCGCCGATGTCCTCGTCGCCGAGCACGATTCGGCCCTCGGTGAGCTTGAGCATCCCGGTGATGAGGTTCACGACCGTGCTCTTGCCGGCGCCGTTGGGGCCGATCAGGCCGGTGATGGTGCCCTCCGGCACGGTGAGCGAGACGTCGCCCACCGCCGTGAGGCCGCCGAAGCGCTTGGAAACGTTCTCGAGCCTAAGGGACGGCACGGGATGCCTCCTCGATGGCCCGGGCGCGTCGCGCGCTGCGGCGGTTGCGCCATTGCAGCAGGAGGCCGTCGCCGACGCCCTGGGGCAGGTAGATGATGACGGCGATCAGGATGACACCGTTGACGAGGGGCCGGTTCTCCGCGAGCGGCCGGGCGATCTCGGGCAGCAGGGCGAGGATGGCGCAGCCGGCCACCGGCCCGATGAGGGTGCCGCGCCCGCCGAGCACGATCGCGGTCAGGATCGCCACCATGAACCCGAAACCGAACTGGCCCGGCTCGATGCTGAACACGTAGAGCGACTGCAGCCCCCCGAAGAGCCCGCCGATGGCGCCGCTCAGCACGAAGGCGAGCGCATGGTAGTTGCGGATGGAGACGCCGAGGCAGGCCGCGACCGTCTCGTCCTGGCGCAGCGCGTCGAAGGCGCGCCCGACGCCGGAGCGGCCGATGGCCCAGGTGACGTACATGACGGCGGCCACCGCGGCGAGCAGGGCCGGCGTGCTGACCATGCGCGGGATGTTGTTGATGCCGATCGCGCCGCCCGTGATGCCCTCGGCATAATAGAGGAACGAGACGATCACCTCCACGAAGGCGAGCGTCGCGATGGCCTGGAACACGCCCCGCAGCCGCGCCAGGGGCACCGACAGCAGGAAGCCGACCGCCGTTCCCACCAGCGTCGCCGTGGCGATCGCCAGGGCGGGCGAGATGCCCATCCGCGTGACCAGGATCGCCGACGCATAGGCTCCGAGGGCGCCAAAGCCCGCCGTCGCCACCGAGAACACACCGGCTCGCAGCGCCACCTGCTGGCTGTAGGCGAAGCCGAGGTTCAGGAGGAAGAAGTCGATGATGGGCTGGTAGGCCTGGTAGTAGCTCATCATCGCCGGCCGACTCCCGCGCTGAGGCCGGCCCCGCCGAAGAGCCCGTTCGGCCAGAACAGGAGCACCACGAACAGGAGCGCGAAGATGATCATCTCCGAGACGCCGTTGGGCAGGTAGGCGACCGACAGGGTCTGCATCACGCCGAGCATGAGGCTGGCGAAGACGGCGCCCGGTATGCTCCCGAGGCCGCCGATCACCACCACGACGAAGGCGCGCAGCATGTAGGGTTCGCCCATCAGGAACTGGATGGAGTTGAAGGACAGGCCGATCAGCACGCCGGCGATCCCGGCCAGCGCGCCCGAGATGAAGAAGGTCTGGAAATAGACCGCCTTGGCGTTCACGCCGAGCAGCGCGGCCGCCTTCTCGTTGATGGCGACGGCGCGCACCTGCCGGCCGAAGGTCGTCTTCTTCAGGTAGAAGACGAGCGCGGCGAGAAGCACCGCGACGATCGCCAGGATCATGATCTGCAAGAGAGAGATGCGCAGGCCCCAGAAGCGGTAGAACTCGATCGGAAAGGTGCCGAACGGGAACTTCAGGACCTTGGTGTCGGAGACCCGCTGCGCGATGCTCACCAGGATGAGGTCGACGCCGATGGAGGCCACGATGGCGGCGAACTCGGCCTGCCCGCGGGCTCTGAGCGGCCGGAACGCGACGATCTCGATCAGCACCGAGATGAGGCCGGCGCCGAGCGTCCCCAGGATGGCGGCCGCCCAGAAGGGGACGCCGCTCACGACCGCGTAGTAGGCGATGAAGGCGCCCGCCATGAACACGCCGCCGTGGGCGAGGTTCAGGAGCTTCTGCACGCCGAAGACCAGCGTGAAGCCTAGCGCGAACAGCGCATAGACGGCGCCCGAGACCAGGCCGTTGATCAATTGCTGCGCGATCATGCGCGGAGGTACCCGGTTGCAGGGGAGGGCGTCCTCCCTCCCCTGCAGGGGAGGGTCCCGAAGCGAAGCGGAGCGAGGTGGGGAACCCGCGGGAGGACGGGCGCCGACGGTCTGGCCAGCCGGTGCATCGAGAACGCCTCGATCCACCGCCCCCACCCGTCAGCCGCTTCGCGGCTGCCCGCCTCCCGTGCAGGGGAGGGAGGGAGCCTTGGGTCCGCTCGTTCGCACCCGGCGACGGGCGAGAGAGAGCGGACCGTCATCATCGTTGCGGTCTTGAACTCACTTCGCCAGGACGAACTTGCCGTCCTTCACCATGAGCACGTTCATGCCGGGGCGCGGAATGCGCTCGGCGTCGAACGAATACAGGCCCTGGCCGACGACGACCTTGACGTCCTTCACCTTGGTGAGGGCGTCGCGGACACCGTCGCGGGTCGGGTTCGGGCCCGCGGCCTTGATCGCGGCGGCGATCACGCGCATGCCGCCGTAGCCCACCGCAGACCAGTTGTCGGCCGGCGCGTTGTGCTTGGCCTTGAAGGCCGCGTCGAAGGCCTTGCCGAAATCGTCGGCGCCGCCCGGCAGCCAGTCGCCGATCAGGTAGACGCCTTCAACCGCCTTGCCGCCCTTGGAGATGAACTCGGGCGAGGCGAGCGAGCTGTGGCCCAGGATCGGGGTCTTGGGATCCACGCCGCCCTGGCGAAGCTGCGTGATGATGTTGGCGGCCTGCGGCGCGGGCGCCGACACGAAGATGCAGTCCTGCTTGCTGTCGGCGAGCTTGGTGGCGATGGCCGAGAAGTCGCTGTCGGTAACCTTGATGCCCTCGTTGGAGGTGGCCTTGCCGCCGTTGGCGACGAGATAGTCCTCGTACATCTTCTGCAGCGTGACGTAGGACTCGTTGTCCTTCAGCCCGATGATCGCGCAGTTCTTCACCTTCAGCGAGTCGACCGTGTACTTCCCGATGTAGGGGATGGTCACGCTGGCCGGCTGGGTGAGGATGAAGGACCATGGCCCGTTCTTGAGCACGTCCATGATATTGGTGGTCGTGATCAGCGGGATCTTGAGCTCGTTGGCGATGTTGGCGCCGGCGAGCGCCACCGAGCCGCTGGTCGGGCCGAGCACCGCGAGAACGCTGGGGTCGCTGGCCTGCCGGGTGATGAGCGAGAGCGTCTGGGTGCGATCGCTGGCGTCGTCGGCCACGACCACCTTCAGCGAGTTGCCGTCTCCCAGTTCCTTCTTCGCGTTGATCTCCTCGGCGGCCAGGACCATGCCGTCCTTCACGCCCGTGCCGATGAATGCGGCGGGGCCGGTGAGGGACTGCAGGACGAGCACGGTGTACTCGGCGGCCTTGGCCGGCGCCGCCATCAGCGCGGCGAGGCTCACGGCAGCCAGAATCGTCTTTTTCAGGTTCATCTTCCCCTCCCTGTGAGCGGCCACGCTTGGGCTGGTGGCACACAGCTGGCTTTGTCGGAGCTCCGCTCCTGTTCTTCACCCGGGTACGGTACAACAGGGTCTATATATACGCAATAACGCTGTTGAGCATACAAGCCGCGCTCGCAGCTGCGAAACGGCGCGCTCCGCCGCACGCCCCGGCGTCGTCCGTCGCATTGCGAATGTCATTGCAAGTCAGTGCCTTGAGCAGGGCGGACGGTGCTTCCGTCGACCCCCGCCCGACCTTCAAACTTGCGCATACAGGCCGAGCAGATATTGTATACGCAATCGATCCGCGCGAGCCTCCGCCGGACGGTCAGGGGAGGAGAGGATGCTGGATTTCCGCGACTTCATCGCAGTCACGTCCGTCGGCGACGTCCTGCTGAGGGCGGCAGCGCACAATCCCGGCAAGCCGGGCCTCGTCTTCACCGGAGAAAGCCGCACCTTCGGCGAGCTCGCCAAGGGCGCGATCGACCGTGCCCGCGCCCTGCATGCGCTCGGCGTCCGCCGCGGCGACCACGTCGGCATCCTGCTGCCGAGCTGCGTCGAGTTTGTCGAGGTGTTCTTCGGCATCACGCTGCTGGGCGCCGTCGCCGTCCCCGTGAACGCCCGCTACCGCAGCCATGAACTGGCCTACCTGGTGAAGGACGCCGACCTCGTCGGGCTCGTGACCTCCACCCGCGTGGCCGAGAACGTCGACTTCATCGAGCGGCTCGGCCAGGCCTTCCCCGACCTCGCCGACCAGACGGGCGACACGCTGAACCTGGAGAAGGCGCCGCTGCTGCGCTTCATCGCGCTCGTGGCCGACGGAGATGTGCCGGGCACCGTCTCGCGCCGCGCCTTCGCCGCGCTCGCCGAAACGGTCGCGCCCGAGGTGGTGGACGAGGTCCGTCGCTGCGTGCGGGTCCGTGACACGGCGCTGATTCTCTACACCTCGGGCACGACCTCGAATCCCAAGGGTTGCCTCATGTCGCACGAGGCTCTCGTGCGCACGGGGCAGGCGCTCGCCATCCGCTACGACGCGACCGGCGACGACGTCTTCTGGTCGCCGCTGCCCATGTTCCACATCGCCGCCATCTTCCCGATCTGCGCCATGTACGCGGTAGGCGCCACCTATGTCGGCATGGCCCGCTTCGAGGCGGGGGAAGCGCTGGAGCTTCTGGAGAAGCACAAGGTGACGATGGCCTATCCCTCGTTCGGGACGTTCATCGGCGACATGATCTATCACCCGGACTTTTCGCGCACCGACCTCTCGCGCATCCGGGTGATGAACAGCAACCTCGCCATGCAGCCCGACAGCTTCCGCGAGGCGTTGCGCAAGGCGTTGCCGGACTGCATCCAGGTCGGCACCTACGGGATGACGGAGACGTCCGGCACCGTCAGCACGAGCCGCCTCACCGACGACTACCGCACCCGCACCCAGCGGCTTGGCCATCCCCTGCCTGGCCTCGAGATGCGCATCGTGCGCGAGGACGGCACCGACGCCGACCCCGACGAGATCGGCGAGATCGCGGTGCGGGGCTTCTCGGTGTTTTCCGGCTACTACAAGGACGAGGACAAGACCCGCGCCGCCTTCCGCGACGGCTGGTTCCACACCGGCGACCTGGGCTCGCGCGACGCCGCGGGCTCGGTGATGTTCCACGGCCGGACCAAGGACATGCTGAAGGTCGGCGGCGAGAACGTCGCGGCGCTGGAGATCGAGGCGCTGGTCGGCCAGCACGACGCGGTGAAGCTCTGCCAGGTCGTCGGCAAGCCCGACGCGCGCCTGCAGGAGGTCCCGGTGGCCTTCGTCGAGCTGCGGCCCGGCGCCAGCGTGGACCCCGCCGAACTCATTGCCTACTGCCGCGACCGCATCTCCGGCTTCAAGGTCCCCCGCGAGATCCACTTCGTGACCGAGTGGCCGATGTCGGCCAGCAAGATCCAGAAGTTCATGCTGCAGCGTCGGCTGGGGTAGGGATCTCGAGTCTCGCCCTTTCCGCCGTCATCCTCGGGCCTGGCCCGAGGATCCACGAGTGACGCAGGGGAGTTCGCTCGCGCGCTCCTCTGCCCGGCGGCCAAAGTCGTGGATGCCCGGGCCAAGCCCGGGCAGGACGCGAAGGGGAGCGCTGGAGCGAAGCGAGCGGCAGCGAACCGCCTCTCACCCCTCCGGGGCCAGTGTCACCTTCAGCCCGTCCAGCGCCTCGCTGAACGGGATCTGGCAGCTCAGCCGCGAGTTGGGCTGGTAGTGGGAGGAGAACTCGACGACCTCGTACTCGTCCGGCTGCTGGGCCGGGACCTTGTCCATCCAGTCCTCGTCCACATAGACGTGGCAGGTGGAGCAGGAGCACGAGCCTCCGCAGATGGCCGCGATGTCGAGGCCGCCGACCTCGCGCAGGTTGAGCATGACGGACTGGCCGGACTTGCCCTCAATGCGGTGTTCCTTGCCGGCGCGGTCGGTGGCGATGATGACGGGCATGGTCAGGCCGCACCCTTCTTCCAGCCGGGGATGCTCTCCGGGAAATCGGCGGGACGGCGGTCGCCATAGGCGCGCTGCCGCAACTCGCTGCCCAGCGCCTCGCCGTATTCCTCCACCGGCACGTAGTAGAGGAAGCTCAGGATGCGCCGGCTGAACTTCCAGCGGCCATTCACGCGGCGGTACTCGTCGTCGTACCGCAGCGAGGCGACCAGGGTGCGGCCGTTGCGGTAGCACTCGGCGTGTCCGGAAAGGGATCCGGTGGCCAGGTCCGGGTTCGCGTCGTCGAAGCGCACCATGTGGTCGTGGGTCCAGTGCGCGGTGACGCCGAGCGCGGCGAAGCGGCCGTCATACATGGTCATGATGGCGTCGATGCCCTGGGAGCGCATCACGCCGTCCTTGGATTCGACCACCGCGTCGTCGGTGAACAGGCTGCGCAGGACGGGGGCATCCTTGTCGTCGCAGGAGCGGCAGTAGAGCGCCACGATCTCGGCGATTTCCGCCCGCGATTCCACCCGGTCCAGGCGGCGTGCCAGATCCAGCTCGGCCATGACGTCCTCCCTGTGGTGCGCCTGCCGGCGCCGTTGTGTCGCCGACGCTAGGGTATGCACAAATGACCGTCAACATATACAGGCTAGATCCGACGCACGGCCTCCGTGCCGTCCCATGCGGCGGCCACGCCCTTCAGCCGCTCAAAGTAGCGCAGCAGCCCACGCGAGCCTTCCACGATCTCCAGCGCCGACCCGCGGGGCGTTCCCGGCCGGTCGAGATAGGCGAAGCGGATGCCGGCGGTGGTGGCGCCGTCCTGCACGATCTCCAGGCCGTGGCGGGCCGCCAGATCCATGGCGCCAGCGAAATCGGAGGCCACCACGCAGACGTGGTGCATGCCCTCGCCACCCTCCAGGAAGTCGGTAAACATCGAGGGATCCCCGGAGGTCTGCTGGATCAGCTCGATCTGCTGCTCTCCGGAATAGGCGATCGCGACGCGCGTGCCGATCGCGATCGGCCAGCCCCGGTAGCGCACCTCGGCATAGGGCACGGCGTCCGTGACGAAGAACGGGCCGACGCCGAGGACGCCGGTCCAGTGGGCCATCGCCGCGTCGAGGTCGCGCACCACGTAGGCGGTCTGCATGACCGGTCCGAAGAGCCTGCTCATCCCGCGTTCTCCCGCTCTCGCCGATAATACAAAATTTTCGTTTGCGTATACGGATGGCCCTCTGGTACCACTCGACCGGCTCGTCGCATAGTGTCAGTCTCGTATCGTGTCAGCGTTGGCCGATCGGACCCCGCAGCAGGGTCCCGGCGCACAGGGAGGCCTGTCATGAACCCGGCAGAAGTCCAGGCGATCCTCGACCGCCACGCCTACGAGGCCGCCCGCTCCAACCCGCCCGAGGGCTTCCCCAAGCTGCCCGACATTCCGCGCGAGCGCTACGTCGATCCAGCCTTCGCGGAGCTGGAGAAGAAGCATCTCTGGCACAAGAGCTGGGTCTACGCGATCCACGGTGACGAGGTGCCGAAGCCCGGCAGCTACCTGCAGTGGACGCGGCTCGGGGAGCCGCTGTTCTTCATCCGCGGCGAGGACGGCAAGGTCCGCTGCTTCTACAACGTCTGCCGCCATCGCGGCGCCCCGGTCGTGACGGAGGAGAGCGGCGAGTCCCGCGGCGTCACCTGCAAGTACCATGGCTGGACCTACAACACGCGCGGCGAGCTCGTGAACCTGCGCGACCGCCGCGACTTCGTGGGTCTCGACATGTCGTGCCGGTCGCTCAACGAGGTGCGCTGCGAGAGCCTCGGCAACCTCTATTTCATCAACCTCGATCCCGACGCGCCGCCCCTGCGCGAGGCCATGGGCCCGGCCGGCGACGCGATCATGGAGATGAAGCCCGAGACGCTGATCTTCGTCGAGAAGACCGCGATCAAGGTGGCCTGCAACGTCAAGATCCTGCTCGACGCCTTCCTCGAGGTGTACCACCTCAAGTCGATCCACCAGAACACGGTCGATCGCTTCCTCGACCACCGCGGCTCGGCCATCGCCCTGTGGCCGCACGGCCATTCGCGCATGGTCACGCCCTTCAAGAAGGAGGGCTGGAAGGACCCGGGCGTGCGCGGCCTGCCCGAGATCGAGGGCGTGGACCCCTATATCGGCACCACGAACATGTCGATCCTGGCCTACCCGAACCTCGTCACGCCGCTGGCGCCCCAGGGCATGCCGTTCCTGTGCTTCTGGCCCGAGACCATCGACACCATGGTGATCGAGGTGCACTGGTTCTCGCCGAGCTGGGGCGACGGCCCGCGCCCGGAGGTGTGGGACATGCGCCTGTCCAACTTCCTGGCGATCCTCGACGAGGACCTGCAGTTCGCCGACCACATCCAGAAGTCGGTCGAGTCGAACGGCGTGAAGGGCTTCCCGCTCAACTACCAGGAGCGCCGCATCTATCACTGGCACGAGGAACTCGACCGCCGCATCGGCGCGCAGAACATCAGGCCCGAGATGCGGGTGCCCGAGGTTCTGGGCGAATGGGTGGACGCGCGGTCCTCCGCCGCCGCACCGGCGCTGGTGCCGGCCTGACCGGCGTGTCGGGCCCCAGCGAACCCGCACCCGGTCCCGGCGCCCGCGCCGAGCGCATCGGCGACGTGCTGGTCGTCACCATCGACCGGCCGCACGTGCGCAACGCCGTCGACGCCGACACGTCCTTTCTCATCGACCGCCTCGTCGGCGAGGGCGAAGCCGATCCCGCGGTGGGGGCGATCGTCCTGACCGGGGCGGGTGACCGCGCCTTCTGTTCCGGCATGGACATGAAGGAGGCCGCCGTGCGCGGGGCCGGCCACGGCCTCATCCCCGGCCGCGGCTTCTGCGGCGTCACCGAGCGGCGCGTTGCAAAGCCGCTCATCGCCGCCATCAACGGCCATGCGGTCGCCGGCGGCTTCGAGCTCGCGCTGGCCTGCGACCTCGTGGTCGCGGCCGAGGGCGCGGTGTTCGCCCTGCCGGAGGTGAAGCGCGGCCTGGTGGCCTTCACCGGCGGCGTGCAGCGCCTGGCGCGGCAACTGCCGCGCGCGGCCGCCATGGAGATCATCCTCTGCGCGGCCGCGATCCCGGCGCAGCGCCTGTGCGAGCTCGGGGTGGTCAACCGCGTGGTGCCCGCGCCACGGGTGCTGCCGGAGGCGCTGGCGTTGGCCCAGACCATGCTGGCCAACGGCTGGTCCGCCTTGCGCCACGCCCGTGCGCTGTTCGACGACGCGCAGGACGTCTCCATGGAGGAGGCGATCGCGATCGGCCATCGCATGGGCGCGCAGATCCTCAATTCGCCCGAGAGCCGCGAAGGCGTGGGCGCCTATGCCGAGCACCGCTCGGCCCGCTTCGTCCGAGAGTGAACGACCGATGGCAAAGACCCGCACCGGGGCGACGCGCCCCATGCCCAACGAGGCCAACTGGGGGCTGAGCGACGACGAACTCGCGAGCAAGCCGACCGTCTACCATCCGGACCTGATGAAGGGCCGCCGCGTCCTCATCACCGGGGGCGGCAGCGGCATGGGCCGGGCCATGGCCTTCCTCTTCGCCCGCCTCGGCGCCACAGTGATCATCGCCGGCCGGCGCGAGGACAAGCTCAGCGAGACGGCCGCCTCCATCCGCGAGAAGGTGGGGGCCGAAGTCGACTGGAAGACCGCCTCCATTCGCGATGCCGAGCAGGTGGACTCGCTGCTGGACCACGTTTTCGAGCGGCATGGCGGCCTCGACACGCTGGTCAACAATGCCGGCGGCCAATTCCCGCAGATGGCCATCGACTTTTCGCGCAAGGGTTGGAACGCGGTCATCGACACCAACCTCAACGGCCCGTGGTGGATGATGCAGGGCGCCGCGCAGCGCTGGCGGGAGCGCAACGTGCCCGGCAACGTCGTCAACATCGTCGCGCATGTGGAGCGCGGCATGCCGCAGGCCGCCCACACCTGCGCCGCCCGCGCCGGCGTGATCTATCTGAGCCGCACGATCGCCATGGAGTGGGCACCACTCGGCATCCGCGTCAACTGCATCGCGCCCGGCGCCATCGCCACCGAGGGCATGAACCAGTACCCGGCGGAGGCGGCGGCCCGCTTCAACAACGTCAACCCCATGCGCCGCCTCGGTGACGGCTGGGACATCGCCGAGGGCGTCGTCTACCTCTCGGCCCCGAGCGCCAACTTCATCACCGGCGACGTCCTCACCATCGACGGCGGCATGCGCATGTGGGGCACGGTGTGGCCCGCCGGTGTGCCGGAGCATTTCAACGTGGTTTGAGGAGGGGTTCAGGGCTGCCCTTCACTCCACTGCCTCCACGCCCCTCATCCTGAGCCGGCCGCAACGCGGCCGAGTCGAAGGACGCACCATGGGGCCGCGCCGGCCATCCTGCGTCCTTCGACTCGGCCTCTGCGAGGCCGGCTCAGGATGAGGGGCTTTGGGTGGCTGGAGAAGGCAGGAAACATCGGCCCCCTACAGCCGCTTCTCCATCTCGTGCCGCAGGATCTTGCCCGAGGTGCTGCGCGGGAACTCCTCGAAGGGGACGAACCGCACGTCGCGCGGGCGCTTGTAGCCGGCCAGCGCGTCCCGGCAGAGCGCCTCGACGGCGGCTTCGTCCAGGCTCCCGTCGAGCCGGGCGATGAAGGCCACCGGCACCTCGCCCCATCGGGCGTCGGGCTTGCGCACCACCACCGCGTCGGCGACCCGCGGGTCGGCCAGCAGCACGCGCTCGATCTCGGCCGGGTAGATGTTTTCCCCGCCGCACTTGATGAGATAGCGGGCGCGGTCGACGAAGTCGTAGCCGCCGTCCGCCGTCCGGCGGAACAGGTCGCCCATGCGGAAGAACCCGTCCGCGAAGCTCTCGGCATTGGCCTGCGGCGCGTTCCAGTAGCCGTTGAACAGCGTCGGCCCGCGCACCGCGCCTTCGCCCACCGCGCCCGGTTCGACCTCGCGGCCGTCGGGATCGACCAGGCGGAACTCGCACAGGGAGTTGAGACGCTTGGAGAGGACAGACGGCAGCGTTCCGACCGGGATCAGGTCGGCCGAGAGGGGCGGCAGGCCCGTCTCGGTCATGCCGAAGCTGTTGAGGAAGGGCGCGTCGAACACGCGGGTGGTGCGTGCCACCAGCGCCGCCGGCACCAGGTCCGCCATGCAGCCGACGGAGCGCACGCCCTTCACCCCCGCCGGAGAGGCCTCCAGCGCGTCCAGCAGCGGCTCGATGGCGCCGGGCACCAACAGCAGCCAGCCCGCCTGGTGACGGCCGAGCGCGTCGACGAGGGCCGGCACGTCGAACCCGTCGATGACGACCACGGGTCCGCCGGTCATGAGCGCGGCGAGCGACTGGTCGGTGCCGCCGATGTGGAACATCGGCGCCCAGGCGATCATGGCGTCGCCGGCCCGCGTGCCGAGGTCCATGCGCACCACCGCCATGCGGGCGATCTCCGCGGCGTGGGAGATGGCCGCGGCCTTGGGCAGGCCGGTCGTGCCGCTCGTGTAGATGAGCAGCAGCGGGTCGGCCGGCCGGACGTCCGCGAAGGGCGTGGACGGGGCGGGGGGCGCGGCGGCGGCGGGCCAGTCCTCGACGACCTCGACCGGCACGCCCCGCAGGTCGAGGGCATCGACGAGCGGGCGGTGCCGCTCGGACACCATCACCAGCGACGGCCCCACGAGGTCGAGGCAGTGCTGCATCTCGCGCGGGCGCTGCCGCGTGTTCTGGCACGCGACGATGGCCCCGAGCGCGGCCGCCGCCAGGATCAGGCGCAGGAAGCCGGGCCGGTTCTCGCAGAGCACGGCGATGCGGTCGCCCCGGCCGATGCCGCGTGCGGCCAGCTCCGACGCCAGGCGGTCCACCGAGCCCAGGAGGTCGGCGTAGGACCACGTCCGTCCGCGCCACTCGATGGCGACCCGCTCGGGCCCGAGCCCGGCGGCCTGCCTGAACAGGCCGTAGACCGTGAGGTCCCGCGACTGGGAAAAGTCGTCCACGTCAGTCGTCTCCGATGGCCAGCACGGCCGTTCCCGCCAGAAGGCGCTCGCCGTCGTCGCGGTCGAGCCACACCTCGCACGTCGCACGCCGCTCGCCCGCAGCGTCCTCGACACTGCGCACGATCCCGCCCGCCACGAGCCTGTCGCCCTCACGAACGGTGCCCAGGTGCCGCAGGGTGAGGCGCCGGATCGCGCCGACGCGCCCCAGCATCTCCATGAGGTGCCCCATGTTAATCGGCCCCGGATTCACCAGCCGGTCACCGAGACCCAGGCGCCGCGTCGCCGCGCGATCGAGGTGGATGGGGTTCGGGTCGCGCAGCAGGTCCGACATGACGCGCATTGGCGCGGCCTCGATGGACCCGACGGGGGAGGGGCCGAGCACGTCTCCGGGCTTCATCGGGCGGCCCTCGGCAGGATGATGGACTGGCGCAGCACGGCCACCGGCCCGCTCTCGTCGGCGATGTCGACCTGCAGCGTCACGACGTCGAAGGGGCCGGTGCGCCGTCCCTCCTTGCGCACGAAGCCGACGATCGTGGCGGTGACGGCGTAGGCCTGGCCTGTCGCGAGCGGTCGACGCAGGTCGAGGTCTGTCTCGCCCATCATGGGGCCGTCGTCGGCGCTCGCGCCGCACAGGGCGAAGAAGCCGTGCCAGTCGATCCCCATGCCCCGCATCGCGCCGATGAAGCCGAAGAGCGGATGGGCCTCGCCGGCCGGGCCGGCGGCGCTGCCGAGGATGCCGCGCAGCGCGGCGTCGTCCGTGGGCGCAATGACGAGCGTCCCGCCGGGGAGCCTGCGGCCGACGAGGCTTTCGGGGGAGGGCGGGCCGTTCATGCCGCCCCCGCCGCGTTGCGGCCCGCGACTCGGCCATAGACCAGCGCATTGGTGATCGACGCGCCGCCGCCCGCATAGCACGGCCCGAACATGCCGCCCGTCGTCTCGCCCGCCGCGAAGAGCCCGGGGATGGGGCGCCCGGCCCGGTCGAGCACGCGCGCCTGGGCGTCGATGCGCAGGCCCGTCCCGGTCCAGCAGATCACGGCCGGCCGCACGCGGGCCGCGTAGAAGGGCGGAGTGGCGATGGGCCTCAGCCACTGCGGGTCCTTGAAGAAGTCGCTGTCGTGGCCCGCGGCGCAGTTGCGGTTGTAGGCGGCGATCGTTTCAGCCATGGCCTCGGCGCGTACGCCGATGTCCTCGGCCAGGGCCTCGACCGTCGCGGCCGAGCGCACATGACCCGTGGCCGCGAAATGGGCGAGGCGTTCCGCCGACCAGTTCGGAGCGGGCTTGCCGGTCGCCGCCAGGCGAGACGCCTCGTCGAACACGGCGAAGCACTCGCCGGCCGTCTGTTCGCGGATGACTTCGGCATGCACGGAGTACTCGACCGTCTCGTCGATGAAGCGGCGGCCCTCGTGGTTCACGAAGGCCACCCATCCCGGCAGGTAGACCTCCAGCTCCTTGGCGAAGCCCGGCGTCAGCAGCAGGAGGCCGCGGTTGCGCGTGCTGAGCTCGCCGCCGGCCGTGAGCCCCATGGCGATCCCGTCGCCCTTGCATTGGCGTGAGCCGATGTACCAGGCGAGGTCGGGGTGGCGAAGCGCGTCGGGAAAGTGCTCGGCGAGCATGGTCGGGTTGGCGCCGAAGCCGCCGGTGGCCAGAACCACCGCACGGCAGGTGACATCCTCGCCCTCGACATTGATGCCGCACACGGCGCCCGTCTCGTCGCGCACGAGTGAGCGCACGCGGGTCGCCACCGCCGTCTCGACCGACTGTCCGACGAGCGAAGCTTCGAGCGCTGCGGCGATCTCGGCCCCGTGCCCCGCGGCGCGATGGCCGCGCCGGATGCCGTCGACACCCGAGACGTAGAGGTTGGCCTCGGGAAAGCTCACGCCGAGGGAGACCAGCCATTCGAAGACGGCGGCGGAGTCGTGGCACAGCCGCGAGACCAGCGCCGCCTCGAGCTTGTACTGGTTGACCGCCATGTAGTAGCGCGCCATCGCGGCCGGATCGTCCTCGACGCCGCAGGATCGCTGCAGGCTGGTGCCGGCGGCATAGACGACGCCGCCCGACAGCGCGGTGGAGCCGCCGAGCGTCTTGTCGGCCTCGACCAGCAGGACGCGGGCTCCGCACGAGGCCGCGGTGGAGGCCGCGGCCAGTCCTGCGCCGCCCGCGCCGATCACCACCACGTCGAACGCCGGGTCCATGGCCATGCGCTCCTCCCTTTGCGCGGGAGACTATCGTGGACCGGGCATGTTGTATATGCTGGATAGCGTCCGTGTATTTTTAAGAGACACCCACCGAGGACACGCCCATGGATTTCCGCCTCTCCGAGGACCAGGTCGCGTTGCAGCAGACCGCCCGGCGCTTCGCCCGGGAGCAGCTCCCGCCGCTGGCCGAGGAGCTGGAAAAGACCAACAAGCCTGTGCCGCATGCCTGGATCAAGCGCTATGCCGAGATGGGCTTCCTCGGCATCAACGTCGATCCGAAATACGGGGGGCTGGGCCTCGGCAATCTCGACGCGCTGCTCGTCGTCGAGGAGTTCGCCAAGATCTCCTCGGCGGTCGGCTTCCCGGTGTTCGAATCCTGCGTTGGTCCCTGCCGCGCCATCGAGCATTTCGGACAGGAGAGCCTCAAGCAGCGGGTGCTGCCGGCCGTCTGTTCCGGGGACAAGGTCGTGGCGATCGGCATGTCCGAGCCCGATGCCGGCAGCGCGCTCACCGACCTCAAGACCAGCGCGCGCATCGTCGGGGACAAGGTGATCCTGAACGGCAGCAAGCGCTGGTGCTCCGGCGGCGGCCATGCGGACGGCTACCTGATCTATTGCCGCATGAGCGACGACCCGGGCGCCAAGGGCATCGGCGCGGTCTACGTGGAGAAGGGCACGCCCGGCTTCACCTTCGGCCCGCAGGAGGAGCTCATGGGCTTCCGCGGCGTGCCGTCGAGCGACCTCTATTTCGACGACGTCGAACTGCCGCTCGACGCGGTCGTGGTGCCGGCTGGCGGCTTCCGCAAGCTCATGGAGGCCTTCGATCTCGAGCGCTGCGGCAACGCCACCATGTCGCTCGGCCAGGCCTCCGGCGCGCTCGAGGACGTGGTCGCCTACGTGCAGGAGCGCAAGCAGTTCGGCCGGCCGATCGTCGAGTTCCAGGGCGTGCAGATCAAGCTCGCGGAGATGCAGATCCGCGTCGAGGCCGCCCGCCTCCTCATCCACCGCGCCGCCCGCAACGCCGAGGACGGCCTGCCCAGCGTGCTCGACTCGTCCTGCGCCAAGTGCTTTGCCAACGAGATCGCCCGCGAGGTCGCCGGCATGGCCGTGCAACTCATGGGCGGCTACGGCTACTCCAAGGCCTACCCGATGGAGCGCCGCCTGCGCGACGCCTGGGGCTGGGGCATCGCCGGCGGCGCCATCGACATTCAGAAGGTCAACATCGCCTCCGCCATGGTCGGCCGCCGCTTCGACCAGCGCCGCGGGTGAGGGCTTTCCGAAAGGGCGCCCACCCCTCCGCCCGTCATGCCCGGGCTTGGCCCGGGCACCCACGACTATTGCTCTCAACCGCTCCAAAGTCGTGGATGGCCGGGCCAAGCCCGGCCAGGACGCGGAGAGGATGAAGCAAAGTACCGAATGAGCTAAGGAGCTCCCCATGGCCGACGGCTTCGAAGACGTCTGCACGCTCTACCAGATCCCCGACGGCGGGGTCCGCATGGTCGAGGCCGGCGGGCGCGACGTGCTCCTCTCGCGCTTCGGCACGAGCGTCTACGCGGTGGGCGGCAACTGCACCCATGCGATGGCGAGCCTCGACGACGCCCGCGTCGACGGCGACATCCTCACCTGCTCCCACCACGGCGCGCGCTTCGACCGCAAGACGGGGCGCTCGCTGTCGGGCGCGTGCCCGAACCTGCCCGTGTACCAGGTGCGCGTGGTCGGCACTCTCGTCGAGGTGAAGGTGAGGGGGTAGGGCCTCCGCCCTCACGCTCCATCTCTCGTTCGTCATGCCCGGGCTTGGCCCGGGCACCCACGACTTCGCAGCGGTTGAGAGCGTCAGTCGTGGATGGCCGGGCCAAGCCCGGCCAGGACGGTGGAGAGATGGTGGACAAGCGAGAAAGGCAGGCTGCCCCTCACCCCTCTCCGAGCGCCCACCGCAGCCCGCGGCGGAGCAGTTCCTGGAACACCGGCAGCGGCCACGCGCCGCGCTCGACGAACGGATAGCGGTCGGAGATCGGCCGCATGTCGTAGCGCCCGCGGGCATGGCCCAGCGTCAGGTAGAGCACGGCGCCCTGTCCGTGCGGCTTGAGGTACAGGATCGGCTGCTCGCCGTCCGCCCACTCGGCGCGCTCGAACATCTCGGTCTTGCCGGAAAAGCGGCTTGACAGGAGCACCTCGACGTCCGGGTCGACGTCCTGGAGGTAGTGCTCGTCCTCGACGAAGAAGGTGCCGATGCCGGCAACCAGCGGATGGGTCGAGGCGGTGTTGCGGACCTTGTAGCGGCCGATCGGCGGGTGGGCCATGAACTGGCTGCCGAGCATGGCGCGCAGCTCCGGGTGGATCGGCGGGCAGGCGATGGGCTTGCCCTCTTCCAGCACCAGCTGCGAGTTCGTGCCGTGCAGGGCGAGCCAGCGCCCGCCGCGGGCCAGGAAGGCGGCGAGCGCCGCGCGCTGCGTGTCGTCCGGGAGCACGCCGCAGGTGTAGGTGACGAGCGTGCGGGTGGCGGCGAGCGCGTCGAGGCAGTCGTAGTCCTCGAACACCCGGGTTCGCGCCGCCTCGATGCCGCCCAGGGCCTCCAGGAGGCGCAGGCGCGCATAGTCGACGTCGTGGTAGAGCCCGCCGGCGATCAGCACGACATCGGCGGGCGAGGAGGGCTCGAGCGGCAGCGTCATGGGGTCCCCGGGGCGGACGGGCGGCGGTAGACGAGGTCGACGCTGTCGAAGGCTAGCACCACCTCGCCGCTCGCCTTGCGCACCTCGTGGTGGAAGATCGCGACGCCCGTCTCCGGGCGCTTGGAGGAGGGGCGCGTCGACAGGAGCTCCGACGTGGCGTGGATGACGTCGCCGGCCCGCATCGCGCTCGCCCAGCGCACGTTCTCCCAGGCCACGCCGCAGACGAAGGCGATGGAGCCGTTCTCGGCGTGGTCCATGATGCGCCAGAGCGCGGCGGTGTAGATGCCGCTGGCGATCAGCCCTCCGAACAGGGAGCCCTTCGCGGCCTCCGGATCGGCATGGAAGAACTGCGGATCATAGCGCGTGGCGAAGGCGAGCATGTCCTCGCCGTCGACAACGCGGTCGGCCGAGCGCGTCGTCTCGCCGACCACGAGGTCCTCGAACCAGCGGTGCGGCACATGACGCTCGGGCATCTGGCGCGCGGGAGAGGGCTGCCCCGGCGCCTCACTCGCCGACATAGTCGCAGATCACCTTGTGGAAGTGGCGGATGCGCAGCTCCTGCTCGCTGAGCCACAGGCCCTTGAAGCCGACCGAGTGCATGCCCCGCTGCACGCCCGGCAGGTTGGCGGCGTCCTGGTTGATGACGCGGCCCAGCGTCTGCTCCCCGTGCTTGAAGCTCTGGTGCCGCGGCGCGCGCGGCTTCTCCTCGCCTGCCTTCAGCAGGCGGTAGTTCTGCAGGTCGAAGAACATCTTGTCCGGGTCGGTCGGGTGCGGGCGGTGCCGGAACAGCATCAGGTCGTCCGCATGGATGTTCAGCGTGACGTTGGGGAAGACCAGGTAGTTGTAGTCGTCCGTGAGCTGGTCGTCATTGAGGTCCGAATAGTCCAGCCCCTCGCGCGGCCCGTGCTCGCGCTTCCACTTTTGCACGGCCCTGCGCACCTCCGGCACCCGCCCGTCGAAGTCGGCCGGGTCCATGCCGGCCTCCGTCATGATCAGCTTGATCAGCGGCGGGATCTCGGTGGTCTCGTGCACCCGGTGGCTGATCGTCGCGAACGGCACGAGATAGCGCGAATGCCGCTCGTAGCAGTCGATCTGCACGTCGTAGTCGTCGAGGTAGTAGAGCAGCTCCGGATGGACGCCCTGGACGTGGTAGCTCTCGTTGAAGGCGTCGACCGAGGTCTTCCAGTTGCAGTCCCACTCGACGGTCCAGTCGCGCGTCTTGACCATGCGCTCGAAGTGGTAGGCGCCGAGGTGCTGCTCGAGCGGGTTCATGTAGTCCTTGAGCGGCCCCGCCTTGGGATCGAGGCTGAACCAGACGAAGCTGTTGGACGTGTCGCAGGGGATCTCCGGCAGGCCGCCGCACGGCACGCCCTGCGGGAAGGTCTCGACGTCGGGAATGCGCTCGAAGCCGCCGTCCAGCCGGTACTCCCAGTGGTGGTAGTCGCACTTGAAGCTCGTCGCCTTGCCCGTGCCCGGCGCCATGATCCGGTTACCCCGGTGCTGGCAAACATTGTAGAATGCGCGGATCGACATGTCCGGCTGGCGCACGATGAGGATCGACTCGCGGCCGATCTCCTGCACGGAGTAGTCGCCGGGCTCCGGAATGTCGTCCTCGCGGCAGCCGAGCAGCCACACCTTGGTCCACAGCCCGTCCCACTCGCGCTGCATCCACTCGGGCGAGATGTAGCGCTCCTTGGGAACGAGCGCGTGGCCGAGCTTGGGGTCGGGGGCGCGGTCGACCGGCGTGACGGTGAAGTCGGTCGGCTTGATGCGGTCGATACCCATGGCGATTCTCCAAACGATCCGTGGGGCGCGGGCGGTTCTAGAACTGCACCCGCTTCGAGTAGCCGCCGTCGACGAGCAGATGGCTCCCCGACACCCAGCTCGCCGCCGGGCTCGCCAGGAACACGGCCGGCCGGGCGATCTCGTCCACGACCGCCATGCGCCTGGCCGGCTGCTGGCGTATGACGCCCGAATAGAACTTCTTGTTCGCGACCTGCACCATTTCCCAGGCGCTGCCGTCGAAGAGCGTCGGCCCGGGCGACACGCAGTTCACGCGAATGCCGATTGTCATCAGCTCCTGCGACAGCTGCTTGGAATAGGTGACCAGCGCCGCCTTGATGGCGTTGTAGGCCATCGGCCCGGCGAAGGTCTCGGCCGCCGCCATCGTGCCGATGACGAGGATGGAGCCGGCCGACGATTGCTTCAGGAAGGGCAGGGTGACTTCCACCCCACGCACCGTCGACATCAGGTCGATCTCGAAGTTGCGGTACCAGTTGCGCTCGCTGTCCATGCCGCCGCCGGCGCTGATGTTGGCCATCAGGATGTCGAGCCCGCCGAGCTCCTCGCAGGCCGCCTGCAGCCAGGCCTTGTATGCAGCGCCGTCGCGGACGTTGAGCGTCGCGCCGGTGGCCTTCACGCCCCGCTCCGAAAGGGCGGCCACGGTGTCGCGCACGCCCTTCTCGCCGCGGGCGCAGATGCCCACCGAGCAGCCTTCATCCGCAAGGATTTCCGCGATCCTGCGCCCGATGCCGCGCGTGGCGCCGGTGACGACGGCCTTCCTGCCCGCGAGCCCTAGATCCATGGCGCTTCCACCGTTCTCCGCCGACCCCTTCGAAGCCGGTCCCCCGAGTATGTCGGCACTTGCATGTATACGCAAACGCGGATTGAGTATATACATGAGCAAGCCAGATCATAACCGGCAAGCTCCAGCCAGGGAGGAGCCTTTCGTGGCGGACACCGTTTCGCTCGACACCACGTCATCGGCAGCCGAGCGGGACGCCGGACCCGGCGAGAGCACGCAACGCCGGGCTCCCGCCGCGCTTGAAGGCATCCGCGTGCTCGACCTGAGCCGCGTCGTCGCCGGTCCCCTGGCCGGCCAGACCCTGGCCGATCTCGGGGCCGACGTGATCAAGGTCGAGCGCCGCGGCGGCGGCGACGACCTTCGCACACTGGGGCCGCCCTGGATCTCGTCCCAGACCACGCCGGGCGTCGACCAGTCGACCTATTTCCAGACCGTCAACCGCGGCAAGCGCTCTCTGACGCTGGACTTCGCCAACCCGAAGGGCGCCGAGGTGCTGCGCCGCCTCGCGGCGCAGGCCGACGTGTTCATCGAGAACTTCCGCACCGGCACGCTGGAGCGCTACGGCCTGGGCTACGAGCAGCTCGCGGCCCTCAACCCGCGGCTGATCTACTGCTCGGTCACCGGCTTCGGCCAGGACGGGCCCTATGCCGACCGCTCCGGCTACGACTACCTGGCGCAGGCCATGGGCGGGCAGATGGTCGTCACCGGGCATCCCGACGACGTGGAGGGCGGCGGGCCCATGCGGGTCGGCGTGCCCATCGCCGACATCACCGCCGGCAACAACGCCGTCATCGGCATCATGACCGCGCTCTATCACCGCGAGCGCACCGGCCGCGGCCAGCACGTCGACATCGCGCTCTACGATTCGCAGGTGGCGATCCTGCTCAACACGCTGGGCTCCTGGCTCAACGCCCGCGCGCCCCTGCCCAAGACCGGCAACGACCATCCCACCGCCGTGCCCAACGGCGTGTTCCCGGTGGCCGACGGCCACATGCTCATCGCCACCTTCAACGACCGCGAGTTCGCGCGCCTCGCCGAGGCGCTCGGCCACGCCGAATGGGGGCAGGACCCCCGCTTCGTGCGCTCGCGTGACCGGCTCGAGAACCGAAAGCTGCTGTGCACGCTCATGGCGGACGTGCTGCGCACCCGGCCGCGCGAGCACTGGATGGCCGTGCTCAACGGCGCCAAGGTGTCGTGCGGGCCCATCAACGACATGCCTGACATCGAGAAGGACCCCCAGCTCGCCGCCCGCAACATGTTCGTCACCCTGAGCCACCCGGTGCTCGGCGACGTGCGCGTGGTCGGCAGCCCGCTCAAGCTCTCCGACAGCCCGCCGCGCTACGAGCGCGCGCCGCCGCTGGCCGGCGAGCACAACGAGGAGATCCTGCGCGACCTGCTCGGCATGGGCGAGGACGACATCGCCGACCTCAAGCGCGGGGACATCCTGTGACGCCGACACCGCCGAAGCCCGAGCAGGAGTTCCTGGCGCATCTCGCCGCCGGGCGGTTCATGCTCCAGCGGGCGCAGGGCAGCGGCCGCTGCTTCTTTCCGCCGCGCATCGCCGAGCCCGGCACGGGCGACACCCGCGTGGGCTGGGTCGAGGCTTCCGGCCGGGGCACCGTCTACGCGACCACCGTGATCCGCGCCAAGCCGCCCGCGCCGTCCTACAACGTCTGCCTCGTCGACCTCGCGGAGGGGCCGCGCATGATGGCCCGCGTCGAGGGCATCGCGCCGGACGCCGTGACCATCGGCCTCGCCGTGGAGGCGAGGATCGTGCCCGGCGATCCCGACCCGGTCGTCGTCTTCGTGCCCGCCGCCGGGGGAGCATCGTCGTGAGCCTCGATCCGTTCCCCAGGGGCCGCGCGGCCATCGTCGGCGCGGCCACCTTCGGCCAGGGCGAGGCGCCGGGCTACGACGCCATCGACCTCGCGGCCCAGGCAGCGCTGCTGGCGCTCGACGACGCAGGCCTCAAGCTCTCCGACGTCGACGGGCTGTTCCTGTGCCTGCCGAACGACTTTCTCTCGGGGCTGGCTTTCGCCGAGTACCTGGGCATCCGCCCGAAGGTCACCGACAACAACCGCACCGGCGGCTCCGCCTTCCTCACCCACGCCATCTGGGCGGCGCTGGCACTGGATGCCGGGCTCTGCGACACGGTGGTCATCGCCTACGGCAGCAACCAGCGCAGCAATGCGGGCAAGCTCGTCTCGGCCCTCACGAGCTCGATCCACGAACGCGCGTACCGGCCGCTGAACCCCATCACGGGCTACGCGCTCGCCGCCTCCCGCCACATGCACCAGTTCGGCACCACGAAGGAGCATCTCGCCCACGTGGCCGTGGCGGCGCGGCAATGGGCGCAGCGCAACCCCGAAGCCTTCATGCGCGGCGACCTGACGCTCGAGGAGTGCCTCGCCGCCCGCCGTGTCGCCGATCCGCTGGGCGTGCGCGACTGCTGCCTCGTGACCGACGGCGCCGCCGCCATCGTCATGACCCGCGCCGACCGAGCCCGGCATCTCGCCCGGCCGCCGGTCTACCTGCTGGGCGGGGCGGAGGAGATCACCCACAAGGAGATCGCCGCCATGCCGGACCTCACGGTCACCGGCGCGGCGCGGTCCGGCGCCAGGGCCTATGCCCAGGCCGGCCTCGGCCCCAAGGACGTCGACGTGGTGGAGCTCTACGACGCCTTCACCATCAACACGATCCTCTTCCTCGAGGACCTCGGCTTCTGCGCCAAGGGGGAGGGCGGCCCCTTCGTCGCCAGCGGCGCCATCGCGCCGGGCGGCAGCCTGCCGGTGAACACCAACGGCGGCGGGCTCTCCTGCTGCCACCCGGGCATGTACGGCCTGTTCACCCTGGTCGAGGGCGTCCGGCAACTGCGCGGGGAGGGCGGCGCGCGCCAGGTGCCCGGGGCCTCCGTGGCGCTGTGCCACGGCAATGGCGGCGTGCTGTCGAGCCAGGTCACGAACATCCTGGGGACCGCCGCGACGCTGTGAACTTGCGGCGGGGCGTGTTTGACGATCCGATAGTTCCAACGTTAGGCTTTTAAGGTGCGGGGCGGCCATTCATGGCCGACGGCGCCGGAGCGGCCTGACGTGGACGATCTCATTATCGAACGGCGCGACAGCGTGCTCTGGCTGACGATCGATCGTCCGCAGCGCCGCAATGCCCTCACCGACGCACTCGTTGCGGCCATGGAGGCGGCGATCCTCTCGGCCGGCGAACAGGACGTCCGCGCGATCGTGCTCACCGGGACCGGGGACAGAGCGTTCTGCGCGGGGGCGGACCTCCAGGACAATTCGGGGCCGTTCGGGACGGATGCGGCGCCGGCCCGCTCGCCGTTGGCCCGACTCTTCGTCGCGGCCAGGGACTGTCCCGTGCCGCTCGTGGCGCGGGTCAACGGCGCGGCCGTTGCAGGCGGGATGGGGCTCCTCGCCATGTGCGACCTCGCGGTCGCCGCCGACCACGCCACATTCGGCCTGCCCGAGGTGAAGGTCGGTCTTTTCCCGTTCCAGGTCCTGTGCGTGCTGGATGGATTGGTCTCGCGTCGCACGCTCACCGAACTCGCGCTCACGGGAGAGCCCATCGACGCGCGCCAGGCGCAGGAGGTCGGCCTCGTCAACCGCGTCGTCGCGGCAGCGGATCTCGACGAGGCGCTGCGCACGCTCCTCGCGCGTCTCGTCGACAACAGCCCGACCGCCATTCGCAGGGGCAAGCGCGCGATGCGCCTCGTCGAGCGGCTCGCCTTCGCCGAGGCGCTCGGCGCCATGCAGGACGAGTTTGCGGCGCTGGCTGCGACCGACGATGCAATCGAGGGTCGTGCCGCGTTCCGCGACAAGCGGGCGCCGCGCTGGACGGGCCGTTGAGGGCGCCCCGCACGCTTCCGCCTTGACCGGAAGACGGCGGCTGATAAAGTTCTAAGAATAGAACTTTAAGGGCGGGGAAACCGCCCGGTCGCGATCGGAGCGGGTCCATGGCTCGCCGCCAACACGGGGAACGCCCAGCCATGCTCGACCAGACGCTCGCCCGCGGACTGCTCCTGTGCGCCATCGCGCTCGCTTTCGGCCTCGGATCGTTGAACTACGAGATCGGGCATCTCTATCGGGCAGGCCCCGGCCTGTTCCCGCTCGTGGTGGCCTCCGCGCTGCTCTGCATCGGCGTCCTGACCCTGATCCAGGCCTGGTTCGGAACGCGCGCGCCGGCCGACCTGCAGGTGCGCAACATCGGCCTCATCCTGCTGGCGCTCGTCGTCTTCGCGGTGCTGTCGCGTTTCGTGAACATGACCGTCGGCATCGTGGCCATGGTCTTCGTGGCCTCGCTCGCATCCCAGACCTTCTCGGTCAGGCGCACGGCCGCGGTGGCGGTGTCCCTGGTGGCGATCGCGTTCGCTTTCCAGGTCGGCCTCAAGCTGAACCTGCCGATGTACTGAACGCCATGGAGATCCTCCAGAACCTCGCGCTCGGCTTCAGTCACGCCCTGTCCTTCGAGAACCTGCTCTTCTGCGCGATCGGTTGCGTGGTCGGCACCGTCATCGGGCTCCTGCCCGGTCTCGGGCCCCTCGCCACCATCAGTCTCCTGCTGCCGCTCACCTATTCGATCCCCACGAGCGGGGCCCTGATCATGCTGGCGGGCATCTACTACGGCGCGCAGTACGGCGACAGCGTCAGCGCGATCACCATGAAGATCCCGCACGCCAGCAGCATCGTGACGTGCATCGACGGCTACCAGATGACGCTGAAGGGCAAGACGGGGCTCGCTCTGTTCACCGCCGGCGTCTCGAGCTTCATCGGCGGAACGGTGTCGATCGTCGTGCTGGCCTGGCTCGCGCCACAGCTCGGCCGGGTCGCCCTGTTGTTCGGCCCGGCCGACTACGTGGCGCTGATGCTCTTCGGCTTCGTCTGCGTGAGCGTCATCACGACCGGCAGTCTCCTGAACGGCCTGGCCATGTGCCTGATCGGCGTTCTTCTGGGCCAGGTGGGCACCGACGTGGAAACCGGCGTGCCGCGCTTCACCTTCGGCCTCCACTCGATCGCGGATGGCATCGGGCTCGTCAGCCTCGCACTCGGGTGCTTCGGCATCGCCGAGATCGCCAAGAACATCGATGCCCGGGAAACGCGGACGCCCTTTTCGGGACGGATCGACCTGATCCCCACCTGGCCGGAGTTCAAGCGCATCGTCCCCAGCGCATTGCGCGGCAGCGCCGTCGGTTCGTTCCTCGGCCTGCTCCCGGGCGGCGGGCCTGTCATCGCGCAGTTCGCCGCCTACGCCGTCGAGAAGAAGTTCAGTCGCTATCGCGACCAGATCGGCGACGGATCGATCGAGGGTGTGGCGGGTCCGTCCGGCGCAGACGAGGCTGCCGCGCGGACCAGCTTCATTCCTCTGATGAGCATCGGCATCCCCGAGAATGCCGTGATGGCGCTGATGATGTCCGCCTTCATCATCAAGGGCATCCAGCCAGGCCCCAACATGATCGCCAAGCACCCGGACCTGTTCTGGGGGCTGGTGGCGAGCATGTGGGTGGGCAACGTCTTCCTCTTGGTGCTGAACGTTCCCTTGGTCCGCTACTGGCTGTCGATCTTCAAGATCCCCTACGACGTCTTGTTTCCCTCCATCCTGTTCTTCTGCTGCATCGGCACGTTCAGCATCAATAACAACATCGACGACGTCTACGTGACCGCTGCCTTCGGGCTGATCGGCTACCTCTTCATCAAGATCAAGCTCGACGCCGCGCCGTTGATGCTGGGCTTCGTCCTGGGGCCCATGCTGGAGGAGAACTTTCGCCGCGCCATGCTGATCAGCCGTGGCAGCTTCGACGTTTTCGTCGAGCGCCCCATCAGCGCGACGCTCTTGTCGATCCTGGCGCTGTTCCTGGCCTGGCAGGTCGTCGGCGCGATGCTCAGGGCCCGACGCGGCCGGTCGGGCGAGCGGCCTGCCGACACGGTGGCACCGTGATGGCGCGATCGCGCCGGCGCCCCGGGACGCAATTCGCTTGACCGGCAGCCAATTCATGCAAAAGTTCCAAATATAGAATGATTAGGGAGGGTCGAATGAAACCTGTCTGGATCGCCCTGGTGGCACTCGCCGCCGGCTGCGCATCGATCGCCACCGTGGCGGCGCAGAGCTTTCCCGCCCACAAGGTCACCATCACGGCGCCGTTTCCGCCGGGCGGGCCGAGCGATGCGACGGCGCGCGTGATCCAGCCGGAACTCGAACGGATCTTCAAGCAGACGGTGATCGTCGAGAACGTCCCGGGCGCCAGCGGATCGGTTGGCGTCCAGAAGTTCCTGGACCAGCCGGCCGACGGTCATGCCCTGCTGCTCGGCACGGCCGACAACACCGTGCTCGCGCCCCTCTCGGTCGCCTCCGCCCGCTACGACGGCAGCAGCGTGCGCCTCGTGACGCTCCTGAACCGGTCCTACTTCATCCTCGCGACCCGGCCCGGACTGAAGGCCGGGAGTGTCGCGGACCTGGTCGCGCTGGCGAAGGCGCCCGGCTCGAAGGGGCTCACCTTCGCGAGCTGGGGTATCGGGTCGATGCCCCATCTCATCGGCGAGGACTTCCGGCTCCGGACCGGGGCCTCGATGCTGCACGTGCCCTACCGCGGGATGGCGCCCATGGTGGTCGACCTGATGGGCGAGACCGTGGACATCGCCTTCCTTCCGCTGGCCGGCAACGTCCCCGAACTCCTGGCCTCGAACCAGATCAAGGCCCTGGCCGTCACGTCCGCGCAGCGTCTCGACACCCTGAAGGCCGTGCCGACCCTCACCGAGACCGGAACGGCCGGCAACTTCGAATACTCGATCTGGCCCGGCGTGTTCGTCTCGCCGAAGACGCCGGATGCGGTCGCCGGGACGATCAACGCGGCGGTGGCCGAGGTGATGAAGGGTGCGGCCTTCCGCAAATTCGTCGTCGAGTCCGGATCCGTGATCGCGGAGCCGATGTCACTGGCCGAGGCTGCGACCTTCTACAAGGCCGAGATCGACAAGTTTCAGGGGATCGCCAAGCAGATCCAACTTCAAAAGCAGTGAGACGGCACGCCATGAAGATCGCCATCGTCGGAGCGACGGGAAAGTTCGGTTCGCGAATCGCGGCGGAAGCCGCCGCCCGCGGCCACGCGGTCGTCGCGATCTCGCGCCGCCCCGCCGCCCGTCAGCTGGGAAGCGACATCACGCCCTTCGCCGCCGACGTCACCGACACGCAGGCGCTCGCGCGGGCCTTCGCAGGCTGCGACGCCGTCGTCCACGCCTACCGGCCGGACATCACGTCCGACACCCGCTACGAGCAGCAGAAGACCGGAACGGGCTCGGTCCTGGCTGCCCTGAAGCTGGCGGGCGTGCCGCGGATCCTCGCCGTGGGTGGGGCCGGGTCGCTGATCCACGAGGGGGTCGTGTTCAAGCACCACCCGGCGTTTCCGAAGGACTGGGCCACCGGCGCCGTGGTGACCTATCTCGTCAAGGAAATGCTGGAGAGCGAGCCCGGCCTGCGATGGACCTTCCTGTGTCCGCCCAACATGGTGGCCCCCGGCGCGCGCACCGGCGTGTTCCGGCTGGGCCTCGACGACATGATCGTCGCCGCCGACGGGACCTCGACGATCTCGCTCGAGGACTATGCCGTGGCGATGGTCGACGAACTCGAAGTCCCGCGGCACGACAACCGGCGGTTCACGGTTGGCTACTAGCGGACCGACGCGTCTTCACGTGGGGAAACCGCTCCTCGGAGTCTGCGACAAGCATGTCGATCTCGGATTGGAAATCGAGAATGAATCTCTCGCCGACGTACTGGAATTCGCCGGCATAGACGACCTGTCCGCGCTTGTCGGTTATGCAACGGACGACATTGGCGAGCGGGGCACCGACAGCGCATTGCAGCAGCTTCGACATCTCGGCGTCGGCTGCAGAGATGGTCACGAGGGTGCGCATCTTCTGGATGTCGTCGCGGAAGTTCTTGATGAGGAGCCCGTTGATCTTCTGCGACCGCAGGCTCTTGCGGTCGAGCTGCCGATAGACGACCTCGGCGAGATAGATGCTCATCACACAGAAAGGCAGGCCGTCATGGGCGTGGATCTTGCGCAGGCACACATAGGGCCCAACGCCCGGCGCGCCTGCGGCCAGCAGACGCTCCGGCACCTCGCCGACGACGCTTTCGGACAGGATGGCGATCGCGAGTTCGGACTGGCGGGCCAGGGGATCGTTGATGGCCGAGCGCAGCGCATCGTTGGGCTTGGGGGGCAAGGCCTTCAGCAGGGTCCCGATTCCGCGCCCCGACGTCAGGAGGCCCTCCTCGACGAGGATCCGGATGGCCTGCCGGACCGTCACGATGGCGACGCCGTGTTCGGCCGCGAGCGCTGCCACGGACGGAAGCTGGTCTCCGACCTGCCACTGGCCGTGCGCGATCTGGTGACGCAGCGTCGCGGCGAGCTGTGCGTAGAGGGCGACGCCTTCGGCGCCCGACTTCCGTTCGCGAGGAGTTCTGATCCGTTTCACGCGGTGACCTCTGGACCTCCCGGAACCCGGGCGGCGATGCCGGATCCCGGCAGCGGCAATGCCGGACGCATCGCGTCACACATAGCACGAAGCTGAGCCGATTTCGATGGCGGACCAGAGAGATAACACTGTGCGTGCGGATCGGCGGCAAGCCGCGACGGCCGTTGGGCAGGCCTACGTGGCGCCGTTGCGGGGCGTCCGGGTCATCGACATGACGAGCGTGTTCATGGGGCCCCTCACGACCCAGCACCTCGCCGACCTCGGCGCCGACGTGATCAAGGTCGAGGCGCCTGCCGGCGATTCGACGCGCCGGATCGGTCCGGGAAGCGACCGGCTGCTCGGTGCTCCGTTCCTCGGGCTGAACCGGAACAAGCGCAGCGTCGTGCTCGACCTGAAGAGGGCACCAGCGCGCGACGCGCTCCTGGCGCTCGCCAAGACCGCCGACGTGCTCGTCTACAACGTCCGCCCGAAGGCGATGGAGCGCCTCGGCCTCGGCTACGAGACCCTGGCTGCCGCCAATCCCGGTCTCATCTACGCGGGCCTCACGGGGTTTTCGCAACGCGGGCGCAATGCGCCGCTGGCCGCCTTCGACGACCTGATCCAGGCGGCGACCGGACTGTCCGACCTCATCGGCAGGGCCAACCGTGGCGATCCGTCCTACCTGCCGATGACCGTCGCCGACAGGACCGTGGGCACCTTCGCCTTCGGCATCATCGCGGCGGCACTCTACGGACGGACCCGCGACGGCAAGGGGCACCGCGTCGAGATCCCGATGTACGAGACCATGCTGTCGCTGGTGCTGGGCGACCATCTCTATGGCGAGACCTTCATCCCCGCCCGCGGCACGATGACCTATCCGCGCCTGATGTCGTCCCAGCGCAAGCCCTACCGGACCGCCGACGGGTTCATCTGCTGCACGGTCTACACGGACGCCCACTGGCGCTCCTTCCTGTCCATCGTCGGCAAGCCGTCCCTGATGCTGGAGGACCCGCGTTTCGCGGACATGGCCTCCCGGACGCGCCACATCGATGCGCTCTACGCCATGGTGGCCGAGGAGTTCGCCTTGCGCCCCACGGCCGAGTGGGTGGCGAGGCTCGGCGAGGCGGACATTCCGAGCTTCGTGGTGCCGCGCCTCGAGGACCTCATCCACGACCCGCACCTCGGCGACATCGGCTTCTTCGAGGAGCACGACCATCCCCTCGTCGGGCGCATCCGGCAGATGAAGAACCCGGCCGAATGGGACGCGACGGGGATCCCGACGCGCAGCCTGGCGCCCGGTCTGGGCGAACATACGCGCGACGTGCTGAACGAAGCCGGCCTTTCGCCGGCGGCCATCGACGCGCTGCTGGCCTGCGGCGCCGCGGTGCAGCAGGGGTGATCCGGTCGGCCGAAGGGTCATCAGGGCAGCAAGGGACGGGACGCGACGGCATGACGAGCACGGAAACCGGCAGGCGCATCGTGCGCATCGGCGGCGGCAGCGCCTTCTGGGGCGACAGCGAGATCGGCCCGCACCAGCTCGTCCACAGCGGCGCCGTGGACTACGTCGTCTTCGACTACCTGGCCGAACTCACCATGTCGATCCTGGCGGCAGCGCGCCAGAAGGACCCGGCGCTCGGCTACGCCACCGACTTCGTCGAGCAGACCCTTCCCGCGATCCTGCCCGAAGCCCTGACGCGTGGCGTCCGCCTCGTCTGCAACGCGGGCGGCATCAATCCGCTGGGCTGTGCCGCGGCCGCGCGGGCCGTGTCCGAACGGCTGGGGCTCGCCCCGCGGATCGCGGTCGTCACCGGCGACGACGTGCTGCACCTCCAGGACCGCTTCGTGCCGCTCGACGACGCCTCCCCGCCGCGGGAGGCGCGCAAGCTCCTCACGGCCAGTGCCTATCTCGGAGCGGCGCCCATCCGCGCGGCCCTCGACCGCGGCGCCGACATCGTCATCACGGGGCGTTGCGTCGACAGCGCGCTGACCCTGGGCATCCTTCAGCACGCCTTCGGCTGGAGGGACGACGACTACGACCTCCTGGCGAGCGGCAGCCTCGCCGGTCACATCATCGAGTGCGGCCCCCAGGCGACGGGAGGCCTGCATACGGACTGGCGGGACGTGCCGGATTGGGCCCACATCGGTTATCCGATCGTCGCGTGCGAGGCCGACGGGACCGTGACCGTCACCAAGCCCGCCGGAACGGGCGGGCTCGTGACGCCAGGCGCCGTCGCCGAGCAGATCCTCTACGAGATCGGCGATCCGGGCTCCTATCGCCTGCCCGACGTCGCTTGCGACCTGCGCCACGTGACCCTCCGGCAGGTCGGTCCGGACCGCGTCCGCGTCACGGGCGCGCGGGGCAGGGCGCCCGGCGCACACTACAAGGTGTCCGCCACCTATGCCGACGGCTACAAATGCGTCGCCCAGCTGACCGTCATCGGCGACGAGGCGGTCGCCAAGGCCCGGCGCACCGGCGAAGCGCTTCTCGAGCGCATCAACGAGCGACTCGCGCTGCGCGCCTGGCCACCCATCGTCGAGGCCTGCACCGAGATCCTGGGCAGCGAGAGCAGCTTCGGGGCGCATTCCCGGGCCCAGGCGGCGCGCGAGGTCGTCATGCGGCTCTCGGTGCGCCACCCACGGCGGGAGGCCCTCGAGCTGTTCGCGCGGGAGATCGCCGCACCCGGCACCAGCTTCGCGCCGGGAACCACGGGGCTCGATCGGCGGCCGCGGCCTTCGTCCGTGATCAAGCTCGCCTCGTGGCTGATCGCCAAGGAGGCAGTGTCGGCCGTCGTGCACGACGATGGCGGGACGTTCGCCGTCGGGGCGGCATCCTCGCCCCCACTCGCCGGAAGCCCCGCCGAGCCGGCCGGCCCCACGGCCGATCCGGGGCCCGAGGCGGTCGAGGTTCCCCTGTTCCGCGTCGCCCTGGCGCGCAGCGGCGACAAGGGCGACATCTCCAACATCGGCGTGATTGCCCGCTGGCCCGGCGTGCTGCCCTACCTTCGCCATGCGCTCACGCCCGAGCGGGTGCGGGCCTTTCTCGGGCACGCCGTGAAGGGCAGGGTGACCCGGTTCGAGGTCCCCGGCCTCGACGCCCTCAACTTCGTCTGCGAGGAGGCGCTCGACGGCGGAGGCATGGCGTCCCTGCGCAACGACGCCCTCGGCAAGGCGATGGCACAGATCCTTCTGAGCATGCCCGTGAAGGTGCCGCCCGCATGGAGCGGCGAAGACCGGCGGCCCGGGTCAGCGTAGACCGGTCCCTCCGGCGGCCCTCAAGCGCGCCAGGGCAGTGCGACGGTCGGCGAGCCAGGCCGCCGTGCGCTCGTTGCGCGATCGGTCCAGCACGATGTCGCCGGCGAGCCGGGGCCGGCCTCGGGGTGAAGACGAAGACCCTGTCGGCCAGGGCCAGGACCTCCTCCTCGTCATGCGTGACCATGAGGGTGGTGCAGGGGCGGGCGTCCAGCGACACGAAGGGCTCGTCGAGCAGCAGCAGGTCCGGCTGGACCGCAAAGGCCCGCGCCAGCGCGGCGCGCCGGGCAAGCCCGAGCGACAGTTCGCCGGGGTGCCTGTCGCGGTGATCGGCCAAACCCAGGGCGTCGAAAATGGGCGTGAGGTCGCGGCCGGACAAGGCACCGGGCAAGGCGAGGCGCACGTTCTCCTCGACCGTGCGCCACGGGAGCAAACGCGGCTCCTGGAAGACGATACCGAGGCGGCCACCACCGGGGCGATGCACCTGCCCGTCGAACTCCGTGTCGAGCCCTGCCACGATCCGCAGCACCGTGCTCTTCCCGCAGCCCGACTCGCCGAGGATGGCCCCAAAGGTCCCCGCCTCGAGGCTGAGACGCAGGTTCTCGACCGCGAGCAGCGGCGCCGAGACGCCGCGACAGACCTTGCTGCGGATGTCCACCACGAGCGATCCGCCCGCGGCGGGGACGGTTCGGTCGGTCATCGGGCTGGACGGCTGGGAAAACAAGCTGCACCTCGGGCGAGACCTGCCCTTTACGGCATCGGAGCGCGCACGTCGAACCCCTGATGATGGGCACCCTGGGATCGCCGCAACCAGTGACCCTCCGGCTCTTTCTTCAACCGCCCCCAAGCCCCTCATCCTGAGCCGCGGCCCGGAGGGCCGCGAGTCGAAGGACGCACAAAGGTGCCGCTGCACCACCCTGCGTCCTTCGACTCGGCCGCGTTGCGGCCGGCTCAGGATGAGGCAGACGGGGGCCGGGGTGGACTAGCGATCTCTCTGAAGGAGGGCGGTGGATCTCAAGCCCGGGGTGAATTGCACCGTCGGCAGCATCGATCGCATCACCCCGCGCGCAAGCGCTCGATCTCCCGCCGGCGCTCCGCCACCCATCCGGCGTCGCGTGCCCCGCGCGGCCGGTCGAGCGTGACCTCGCCCAGGAGGCGGGCCGGGCGCGGCGACAGCACGAACACGGTGTCGGCCAAGGCGAGGGCTTCCTCCTCGTCATGCGTCACCATCAGCGTGGTCGCCCGGCTGCGCGCCACGAGGTCGGCGAGTTCTCCCCGCAGGCGCCCGGCGGTGGCGGGGTCCAGCGACACGAAGGGTTCGTCGAGGAGCAGGAGATCGGGTTCCACCGCGAAGGCGCGGGCGAGCGCGGCGCGGCGCGCCAGGCCTAGGGAGAGTTCGCCCGGGTGCCGGTCGCGATGCTCGGCGAGCCCCAGGGATGCGAAGAGGGGCGCGAGGTCCCGGCCCTCCAGCGGCTGCGGCAAGGCCAGGCGGACGTTCTGCTCCACAGTGCGCCACGGCAGGAGGCGCGGCTCCTGGAACACGATACCCAGGCGCCCCTCGCCGGGCCGGCGCACCTCGCCCTCGTAGTCGGGATCCAGCCCCGCCAGGATGCGCAGGGCGGTGCTCTTGCCGCAGCCCGATTCGCCCAGGACGGCGCCGAACCGGCCGGCCTCCAGGCACAGCTTCAGGTCGCGCACCGCCAGCAGCGGCGACGAGACGCCGCGGTACTCCTTGCGCCGGATGTCGAGCTCAAGCATGGCGCTGCCGCCAGCGTCCGGCGCGCCGCTCGACGGGCTGGAGAACCAGCGTCTCGACCAGCAGCATGATGACGACGAAGGCGAGCGCGTAGGCCAGGATCATGCGCACGTCGAAGAGCTGGAAATAGGTCCCGATCTCGAACCCCACGCCGTTCGAGCGGCCCAGCAGTTCGACCACGAGCACGATCTTCCACACGAGCGACAGGCCCGACCGGGCCGCGGCGGCGAGATAGGGGCCGAGCTGCGGCAGCACCACGTGGCGCAGGCGCTTCCAGGTGCCGAAGCGGTAGGCCCGCGCCACCTCGTCGAGCCCCGGATCGAGCGCGCGGGCGCCCTCGCGCACCACCACCACCGTGTTGGGGATCTTGTTCAGCGCCACCGCGCCGACGGCCGCCGCCTCGGTGAGGCCGAACCACACATAGGCCAGCACGATGACGACGAGGGCGGGCAGGTTGAGCAGCAGCACCAGCCACGGGTCGGCCACGCGGTCGAAGCGGTCCGAGCGGCCCATGGCGTAGCCCAGCGACGTGCCGAACGCCATCGCCAGCGCGAAGGCGGCCGCGACGCGGGCGAGCGTGGCGGAAAGATGCATCGCCATCTCGCCATGCACCAGCGCCTCGCCGATGCCGGCGGCCACGGCGGCGGGCCCCGGCAGCAGCCGCGAGCCGGCGAACCAGGCCGCCGCCTGCCAGCCGGCGATCAGCACCACGAGGGAGCCGAGCCGGGGCAGCAGCACGGCCGAGGCGCCGCGGCGGGGAGTGGGGGGCATCGCGGGGCGGGGTCTCAGGCGGGCTTCACCAGCCGGCAATAGGTGCCGGCGGCGAGTTCGCGCGCGGGGCCCACGAGCTCGGTTCCGCCGAGCTCGGCCATCACCGCGTAGAGCATGCGCGCATCGGCCTCCTCGGCGTCGACGTCGCGTCGCGGGATGCCCTCCCGGTAGCGGTTGCGGTAGGCCGCGAGCGTCGCGTCGTCCGGCGCCGCGGTGAGGGGCCGGATGCGGGTCCACTCGGCATCGGAGGTCTCGAGCAGCGCCTTCGCCTCCCGGCTCGCCGCCAGGAAGCGGGCGAGCGTATCGGTATGGTCGCGGGCCCAGGCCTCGTCGAACACGTAGCCGAGCATGGAGACCGTGCCCTTGGCACCCAGGCCGCGCATCGCGTCTTCCACCGACACCAGCCGCCGATGGCCCAGTGTCTCCAGGCGGGCTGCGAAGTTCCAGTAATTGAGGGAGGCCTCGTGCTCCTTCTGCAGCAGCTTCTCGAACAGGAGCGGCGGGGCACCGAAGGACACCTCGGCCTCCTTGCGCAGGTCGACGCCTTCCTTGCGGGCTGCTGCCCGCACGATGAGCCAGCTCTTGTCGAGCGCGCCCCCGGCGACGGAGAGCTTTCGGCCGCGCAGGTCGCCATAGCCCTTGATGGGGCTCTCGGCCCCCACCATCAGCGCGCCGACGCTCGCCGAATACGGCACGAACTGCAGCGGGGTGCCCAGCGCCCGCTCGCGCGACACCCAGAGCCAGTCGGACACCATCACGTCGGCCGCCCCGCCGCGCAGGGCGATCTTGCCGGCCTCGGGCGTGGCGAGCTCCGTGACGGCGATCGACACGCCATGCTTGGCATCGAGCCCGTGGGCCCGGATCACATCGAGTTCCCACGCCACCGTCCCGGTCTTCTGGACCGCCAGGCGAAGGGTGGCGGCCGCCCGTGCCGGGACCGAGCGCAGCCCAATGGCCGGCGTGGAAAGGCCGGCCAGGGCCTTCAGCCCGCCGCGCAGCGCCGCTCGCCGTGTCAAACGCGTCATGGTGGGTGGCCCTGTCCGACGTCCCGTCTCAACCGCAGGCCTTTTGTGAAGCCTGTGGCGGCGCTCGGCAACCCTCGCGATCCCGGATCGGTCCGGGCGGGCGCGTCAGCCCCGCTCGCCGGCCTTCCCCTTCCGGGCGCGAACGGCATCCGGCAGTCCGTCATGGGCACCGAACGCACGGGCCGGGGCGTCCGTCCACAGGTCCTCGCGATAGGCCTTGCGGTCGGGGTTCAGCGGGTAGAGCACCTTGTTGTCGGCCCGCGCCGTGTCACCCACGACCAGCAGCCGAACCTCCGCGTCCGTGTTGTTGATGAAGGTGTGGCACTGCCCCGTGCCGGGCGGAAAGCCCACGCCATCGCCCGGCTTCAGCCGCGTCAGAACCCCGTCCAGCCACACCTCGGGTTCGCCCGCCAGCACGTAGACGAACTCCTCCTCCGTGCTCTCGGCATGCGGATAGGACGTCCGCCGGCCCGGCGGCAGGCGCTCGTGGTTGATACCCAGCCGCTTGAGCCCGAAATGCCGGCCGAACGCCGCCCGCACGCTCATCAACTCGTCATCGCCCTCGTAGTGGGAATCGTCCGCCCCCTCGATCTCGGACCAGTGGGCGATGCAGTCGGGTCGGGTCATGGCAGGATCCTCGGGCATGGCGGTGGCGAGCAGGTGGCGCGGATGATGGCGCATCGGCGGGCGATGCGACAGCGTGAGCGGGGGGATGAAAGACCGTCGGGGGCGAGACACAGTCGAGGGCACCACCCTCGGCTCCGGTAGTCGACTCCATCCCCGCACCTTTAGATGGACGCTCGTTGGACGGGCGCTGGGAGTGGCAATCGTGCATTCGGAAGACAGTGGAATTCGCACGGTGGCGGGTTGGACCGGCCCCGCCGACCGGATGCCTGAGGCAGAGGTGGCGCTGCGCCTCGCCGAGTACCTTTCGGAACGGCCGGGCTTCGGTGGTCATGTCGACGTGGCAATCGACGGAGCATCGGTGCGGGTCGCCGAGACCGAAGTGTTCGACATCGTCGGGTTCCTGGCCGGCGCAGGATGGATCCGCGGTGGCGACGCTACGAGCAAGAACGCATGGGCCGCCTCCTACAGGCGCGGCGACGCCACGCTGCGCGTCCACTCCCGTCCAGGCCAAGGCGATGTCGCGGCCATCGTGAACGGCAGGCGGGTGGTCGCCGAGTGCAAGAAAGGACCGTTGGTCAAGAAGCCTGGCAGCCCGGAATATCCGCTTCTCACGCTGGCGATCGGCCAGGCGCTGCTCTTCGATGCCGACGACACCGATCTCGTGGTTGCAGCCGTGCCCGACACGCCGAGCTTTCGCCGCATCGCCGAGGCGTGGCGCGCCAAGCCCCGGCTCCGGGCAAGCGGCATCGAAATCGCGCTCGTCTCCCGCACCGGCTCCGTGTCCGGCCTGTCCGTGTAGCGACGGCCTCGCGCGGGCCGGGAAGATCATGGATGAAAGCCGTTCAGCAATATTTCCGTTAATTCTCGCCCGCGATTGATTTGCCTTACGCCGTGGTGCTTCCTGTGCAACCAAAAGTTGCATTTCCGTCTTGGAGCACACTGTGTCCCGGCCGTTCATCGATTGCTCCATCGACCAGCTCGAGACGCATTTCTCGGCGGGGATGGCGGCACACGATCAACAAAAGCTTGCTCTGATCGAAACAGAACTCCAGCACCGAAAGACGGCCCGGGCAGGCGAACTGCACCGGATCTTGAAAGCCGAACTCGCTTCGCTGCAAGGGCAGCCGGTCAAGCCGGCGACCAAGACCCATTCAGGCAAGACGGGTGGCGCGCAGTCCTCCCCGTCATCCGCGAAGGTCAAGCGCAAGATCTCGCCGACGCCCGAGCAGAGTGAGGCGATCGACCACTTCAAGTCCGCCGCGTCGCTGAAAATCAATGCCTATGCAGGGTCAGGCAAGACTTCGACCTTGGAGATGCTGGCCCATTCGACGAACCGGAGAGGGCAGTACATCGCCTTCAATCGGGACATCGTTCGCGAGGCAAAGGAGAAATTCCCGAACCGGGTCAACTGCTCGACCACGCATGGCCTGGCCTTCAAGGCCATGGCTCCGACGTTCGGTGGTGGCAACGACAAGATGGTCGGGAAATTCAACGCCAACCAGCTCGCCGAGATCCTGGGGCTGACGAAAAACTGGCGGCTCGACGAAAAGCACACGCTGCTTCCCCGCTCGCAGGCCTTCCTGATCATCGAAACGATCAAGAAATACGCCCAGAGCAGCGATCCGGACATCTGCGCGCATCACGTTCCCAGGCACGGCAGCCTCGTCGCGGCTCCTCCCGAAACGATGGCCCTGGCGGTCGATTTCGCGATGCGAGGGGCCCGGCATGTCTGGGGACGGATGGCCAGTCCCGCGGACGCCTTGCCCCTCGGGCATGACGGATACCTCAAGCTCTGGGCCCTCGGCGATCCGCAGATCGCGGCGGATTTCATCCTGCTCGACGAAGCGCAGGACACCAACCCGGTCGTTCTGGGCGTCCTGGAGCGGCAGCCCGCGCAGATGGTCTATGTGGGGGACAAGTACCAGCAGATCTACGAATGGCGCGGCGCCGTGAATGCCATGGAGAAGATCCAGACCGGCCAGACGACCTACCTCACGACATCGTTTCGATTTGGATCGGAGATCGCGAACCTGGCCTCCCAGGTGCTGCGAAGCCTCGGCGAGCACAAGCCGGTCACGGGCAACAGGCAGGTCGCCAGCAAACTGGCAGCCGCGGGGCGAGGAGCGACCATCCTCGCGCGAACGAACGCCGCAACGATCAGCGCCGTGATCACCGCCCTGGATGAAAACCAGAAGCCTCACCTGATCGGTGGGAACGCCGAACTGATGGATCTCCTGCGGGGCGTGCAGGATCTGAAGAGCGGTCAGCCCAGCACGGTCCCCGACTTCTTTGGCTTCAACACCTGGCAGGAGCTGGTCGAGTTTTCCGGATCTGGCGAGGGAGAGCATCTCCGCACCTTCGTGAAGCTCGTCGTGGAGCGCGGTGAGAAGCAGCTGATGTGGGCCTTGAACCGAACGGTCGATCACGACCAGGCCGACCTCGTCATCTCCACGGCGCACAAGTCGAAAGGTCGCGAATGGCCTCAGGTGAAGCTCATGGACGACTTCATGAAGTCCAAGCCGCGCACCGCGAAACCCGGGACGGGGTCGGTGGAAGCGGATCCTGCGGAGCTTCGGTTGCTGTACGTCGCCCTGACGCGCGCGAAGGAGACGCTCGACGTGCCGACGACCGTCCTCGACCTGCTGGCCGGCAAAGCGCCAAGCGAACGGACGGTCTCGAATGGAAGCCCGAAAAAGGCGCCCCCGGCACCGGGCGGTCGTCGGCCGGGCCCCGGCGGGGCCGTCATCGAACCGTTCCAACCGCCGACGAGCTACGTGCCCCCTGGGAAACCTCAGCCGATCCGGCGTCCCGGCGCCCAGCCCGGCCCATCACCGTCAAACGCCGCCGCTCAGCGCACACCCGCGCCGAAAAAGAAGGGGTTCATGAGCTGGCTCTTCGGGGACTGACACCACGCCATCGAGCGGCGAGGGCCTGATAGGACCCGCAAAACGGAACCAACACTGTTCAACGTGAGGGAGATGGTGCCCAGGGGCGGAATCGAACCACCGACACTGCGATTTTCAGTCGCATGCTCTACCAACTGAGCTACCTGGGCGTGCCGTGACGCGGGCGGGCCGCGGCGGACGAGGGGGCTTATAGAGGGTCGGATCGGGGCTGTCCAGCGTCTCCGACGCCGCGACGAGAGGCCTTCCTGTCGCGGCGCTTGCTCCCTGCCGCGCGGGGCCGTTTGATGCCTGCGGGACGCAAAGGGGGGCAGGGGATGGCCGGGCCGTCGATCGAACTTCGTGCGGGCGCCGCCCGCGCCCGCATCGCGCTGCGCGGCGCCGAGCTGAAGGCGTGGGACGTGGGGGACACGCCCTGGCTCTGGCCGGGTGATCCGGCCTCCTGGGACGAATCGGCGCCGGTGCTCTTTCCGGTCGTGGGCTGGACCCGCGACGGCGAGGCCCGCGTGGGTGGGCAGACCTACCCTCTGGGATTGCATGGCTTCGCCCGCTTCCAGGCGTTCGAAGCCGCGGGCGCGCGCGAGGACGAGGCCCGCTTCGTGTTGCGGGAGACGCCCGCCACGCTGGAGCAATTCCCGTTCCGGTTCGAACTCGGTGTGACCTACCGGCTGTTCCCGGACGGGCTCTCCGTCGCCTTCGACGTGGTCAACACGGGCGACCGGCCCATGCCTTACGCCATCGGCTTCCACCCCGGCTTCCGGCTGCCGCTGGGCGGCGGGCCGGACTCGCCGCTCGCGGTGGTGTTCGATGCGGAGGAGGAGAAAACCGTCCCGGTGATCGCCCCGGGCGGGCTGTTTTCACCGGAACGGCGGGCGATTCCCCTGGATGGGCGGCGCCTGCCATTGGATGCCGGCACCTTCGCCACCCAGTCCCTGTGTTTCGTGGACGCGCGCAGCCGGGGCCTCGTGCTCACGCCGGCGCAAGGGCGCGCGCTGCGGTTCGACTTCGAGGACCTGCCGACCATCGTCCTGTGGCGCCGGCCCGAGGCGCCGTTCCTGTGCGTCGAGGGATGGACGGGCCGGGGCGACCCGGTGGGCTTCGCCGGCGATCTGTTCGAGAAGCCGGGGATGCGCGTCCTGGAGCCCGGGCAATCCACATCTCACCGCATGACGGTAAGGATCGTCGAACCGCTTGACGGAACAACCTCTTGACCCCGCTGATCCTGCCCCTAAGCATGCGCGGGTCAGGACTACGGGGGTGGGGGCGTGCAGACTCTCGCACGGGTGCCGTTCTTCAAGGATGCGGGCATCGAATTCGACAAGTTCGATCGGCGGTGCGCCTGGAAGCGCTTCGACGAGGGTGAGACCGTCGTCGACTTCGAGGACGCGTCTTCCGACGTCTACTTCATCATCGCGGGCGACGTGCGAATCCTCATCCGCACCCAGGCCGGCAAGGAGGTCATCCTCGGCGAGATGAAGGGCGGCCAGTATTTCGGCGAGCTCTCGGCCATCGACGACACCCCGCGCTCGGCCAACGTCACGGCGCTCACCAATGCCGAGATGTGCATCATGCCGGCGGCGGTGTTCCGCGAGGCCGTCTACGCCTCCCGCGTGGTCACCGACAGGCTCTTGCGGCTCCTGGCCAACCGCATCCGCGAAATGAACGCGCGCATCACCGAGCATTCGGTGTTCGACCTGAAGCACCGGCTCTATTCCGAGCTGCTGCGCATGTCGCAGCCGCGTCCCGGCGGGTCCGGCGAGCGCTCCGTGTCGCCGCCGCCCTTCCATCACGTGCTCGCCGCCCGCATCGGCTGCCGGCGCGAGCAGGTGACGCGCGAGCTGTCGGCGCTGAGCTCGGAAGGCATCGTCACCAAGACCCGCGGCGCGCTGGTCATCGTGCGGCCCAAGGTGCTCGAGGAGCGGCTGGCGGAGGCCCTCCAGAACGATGGCTGAACCGGGAGGCGCCCCGCGTGGCGCGCACCAGCCCGTGGGCTCCGTGCGCCGCAGCTTCGCGCCCTGGACCGATCCGGCCGCGCAGGCCTTCATCCGCTTCGAGGACGTGAGCCGCCGCTTCGGCAGCGTGGCCGCCGTGGACGGGGTCGACCTCGCCATCTACGAGCGCGAGTTCTTCTGCCTCCTGGGGCCGTCCGGCTGCGGCAAGACCACCTTGATGCGCATGCTCGCCGGCTTCGAGACGCCGAGCGCCGGGCGCATCCTGCTGGGCGGCCAGGACCTCGCCGGCCTGCCGCCCTACCGGCGGCCGGTGAACATGATGTTCCAGTCCTACGCGCTGTTCCCGCACATGAGCGTGGCGGGCAACATCGCCTTCGGCCTGAAGCAGGAGGGGCTGCCGCGCTCCGAGATCGAGGACCGTGTCGCCGCCATCCTCAAGCTCGTCCAGCTCGAGGGATTCGGCGCCCGCCGGCCCGACCAGCTGTCGGGCGGTCAGAAGCAGCGCGTGGCGCTCGCGAGGGCGCTGGTGAAGCGGCCCAAGGTCCTGCTGCTCGACGAGCCCCTGGGGGCGCTCGACAAGAAGCTGCGCGAGGAGACCCAGTTCGAACTCATGGACCTGCAGGTCGAGCTCGGCATGACCTTCCTGGTCGTCACCCACGACCAGGACGAGGCCATGACCATGGCCGACCGCATCGCGGTGATGGAGCGCGGGCGCCTGGCCCAGGTGGGCACGCCGGCCGAGATCTACGAATCGCCGGCCACCCGCAGCGTCGCCGCCTTCGTCGGCGACATCACGCTGTTCGAAGGCACGGTCGAGCGTCGCGACGGCGAGGTGGTCAGCGTGGCGGGAGCGGCCGGACAGGCGTTCCGGGTCGTCGGCGCGCCGCGCGACGGGGCCGTGGCGGCCGCGGGCGATGCCGTGGCCGTGGCGGTGCGGCCCGAGAAGATGGAGCTGCTCGCCGATCGGCCGGAGGCCGGCCCCAACGTCCTGGAGGGCGAGATCTGGGACATCGGCTATCTGGGCGACTGGACCACCTACCGCGTGAAGATCGCCGACGGCTCCATCGTCAAGGTCGCCCGGGCCAATGCCGCGCGCCACGTGGCGCGCCCGCTCACCTGGGAAGACCGCGTCTGGATCCGCTTCGCGCCGGACGCCGCCGTGGTGCTGGCGCGGTGAGCGGGGGCGCTGGCGCCGGCCGCTCCGGCGGCCGCCTGCTCGTGGCCGGGCTGCCTTTCGCGTGGCTGCTGGTCTTCTTCCTCGCGCCCTTCGCCATCGTGCTGCGCATGAGCCTGTCGGAACGCGCCACGAGCCGGCCGCCCTACAGGCCCGCCTTCTCCTGGGAGGAGGGGCCGGCGGGCTGGTGGGAGAAGCTCGGCCAGCTCGGCTTCGACAACTTCGCCGGGCTCCTGGACGAGCCGCTCTATCTCGACGCCTTCGTCACCTCGATCCGCATCGCCGCGACGGCGACCGTGCTCCTGGTGCTCATCGGCTATCCCGTCGCCTACGCCATGGCGCGCGCCCCGGCGAGGATCCGCCCCGTCCTGGTGATGCTGGCCGTGCTGCCGTTCTGGACGAGCTTCCTCATCCGCGTCTACGCGTGGGTCGGCATCCTCAAGCCGGAGGGCCTCCTCAACGCCGCGCTCATGGCGCTCGGCATCGTCGACGAGCCGCTGCAGATCCTGGACACCGAGATCGCGGTGCAGATCGGCCTCGTCTACTCCTACCTGCCATTCATGCTGCTGCCGCTCTACGCGGCCTTGGAGCGCCAGGACGCGACGCTGATCGAGGCGGCGCAGGATCTCGGCGCGCCGCCCTGGAAGGCGTTCTGGCTGGTCACCGTGCCGCTGTCGCTGCCCGGCGTGCTGGCGGGCTGCTTCCTCGTGTTCATCCCGGCGCTGGGCGAGTTCGTGGTCCCCGATCTCCTGGGCGGCTCCGAGACGCTGATGATCGGCCGCACCCTGTGGACCGAGTTCTTCAACAACCGCGACTGGCCCCTGGCCTCGGCGGTCGCCGTCGTGCTGCTCGTCATCATCGTCGGCCCGGTGCTGGCCTACCGCCACCTGGAGATGCGCCGGCTGGAGGCGGCCCGATGAACCGCGGCCTCTCCCGCTTCAACGTGGTCTCGCTCACGCTGGGCTTCGCGTTCCTGTATCTGCCGATCGTCCTGCTCGTCGGCTGGTCCTTCAACGCCTCGAAGCTGGTGACGGTGTGGGGCGGCTTCTCGACCCGGTGGTATGGCGAGCTCTTCCGCAACCAGGCCATGCTCGACGCCGCGTGGGTGACGCTGCGGGTCGGGCTCGTCTCGGCCACCGTGGCGACGGTCATGGGCACGCTGGCCGCCATCGCCCTCGTGCGGTTCGGGCGCTTCGCCGGGCGCATGATGCTCACGGGCATGGTCTACGCCCCGCTCGTCATGCCCGAGGTCATCACCGGCCTGTCGCTGCTGCTGCTCTTCGTGGCGCTCGATCTCGACCGCGGCTTCTGGACCGTGACCATCGCCCACATCACCTTCACGAGCTGCTTCGTGGCCGTGGTGGTGCAGTCGCGCCTCGTCACCTTCGACCGCAGCCTGGAGGAGGCGGCGATGGACCTGGGCGCCACGCCGCTGCGCACGTTCCTGCTGGTGACCCTGCCGCTGATCGCGCCCGCCGTGGCGGCCGGCTGGATGCTGGCCTTCACGCTGTCGCTCGACGATCTCGTGATCGCGAGCTTCACCTCGGGCCCGGGCGCCACCACCCTGCCCATGCGCATCTACAGCCAGGCGCGCCTCGGCGTTTCGCCTGAGATCAACGCCGCCTGCACCATCCTGATCGGCCTGGTGACCCTGGGCATCATCGTGGCCTCGCTCGTCACCAAGCGCGCCGGGATGCTCGGCAAGGGCTGACGGCGGGCAGCGCGCTTCAGTTCGGCGCCTGGGCGGGAGCGACGAAGGCGTCGGGGCGGGCCTCGGGCTTGGCCGCCGGCGCTGACACGGCGCGGCGGATGGGCGCGCGGAAGTCCGGCACGACGAGAGGCTCGTCGAAGGTGCCGGTGAGATCGAAGGGCAGGGAGGACGCGTCCGAGGCCGGGTCGTTCAGCTGCGCCACGCCGGTGAGCAGGAAGTGACGCTCGGGCAGCCCGATCTGTCCGGAGAGCGTGACGCGCGCCGCCGAGGACAGCAGCGCGGCGTCGCTGATCTCCACGAGGCCCCGGGTCGCCCTGAAGGAGACGTTCACGACGTCGAAGGGCGTCCGCCCCCCGCGCATGTCCAGCGCCGCCAGCAGCGGGCGCTTCTCCACCCGTCGCAGCACCTCCGGCAGGTTGATGCCGACAAGGTCGCCCTGCCGCACGGTGACAGCGGCCTTGCCGTCCACCCCGCGCATCAAGGACAGGATGCTGTCCCCGGAGGACTCGGCCTGCAGGCTGGCGTGCACGGCGCCGCCGAGCCGGCGGGTGGTGGACAGGCCCTGCAGCAGCGCCGTCGCGTCGGCCCGCTCCAGCGAGGCCGTGACCTTCATGTCGATCCCGCGCGCGCTGGGCGACAGGGACACGCGGCCGCGCAGGTCGCCGCGGAACACCTCGGCCTTGGCCAGGGCCACGTCGGTGCGTCCGTTGCGGCTGAGAATCGACAGGGCCGTATTGCCGATGCTGGTGGTGCCGAAGACCACGCGCCCGGCGGAAATCCGCAGGTCGACGTCGCCGCGCGGCAGCACGCCGGGTTCGAAGGGCTCGCGGCTCCACGTGCCGTCGTCCCCGCGCAGCTCCGGCATGTCGTCGAGCAGGCTGCTGAGGTCGAGGCGGTCGCTGGCCAGCGTTCCGCGCAGCGCTGTGCCGCCCTCGGCCTGCCGCAGCGACACCGCCCCTTCCAGCACCCCCGCCGGCACGGTCAGGCGCGCCATGTCGAGCGCCACGCCGTCGGCGCGCACCGTGCTCTTGGCCGCGATCGTCATCTGGCCGGCGAGTGGAACGGGCAGCGTCACCGACAGCCAGGCGGCGAGCTTCTCGACGGCGGGGGAGGCCAGGCGCAGCGTCCCTTCGGCCTGCCAGGTGGCGCCGGGCAGGACGGTGCCGTCGAAGTCGACGGAGCCGAGGGGCATGGTGGCGGAGGCGCGCAGCCGGGCCGTCGGCGCACCCGACATCGCCTTCAGGTCGAACCCCTTGGCCGACACGGCGACAGGTTGCCCGCGCCACGTCATGCGACCGTCGACGTCCACGGCGCCGGTCGAGTCGGAGCGGGTCGCCAGCACGTCGAGGGCGCTGACGGTCTCGGTATAGGTTTCGCCCTCGCGCTCCACCACCGACCCGTCGATCAAGGCGATCCGGTCGAGCAGCAGGTGCCGGCCTTCGCTCGTCCCGGTGCCGAGCAGCGAGTCGAGCACGGGCAGCGCCGTCTGACCCTTCGCCAGGGTCAGGCGAGGCGACAGCAGCGACACCTCGGTGACGTCGAAACGGCCTCCCAGCAGGGGCAGGAGGCGGGCGCGGGCCCGGACCTTGACCGTATCGAGCCGGCTCGTGCCGTCGCGGTCCGCAAGCCGCAGGCCGGTCACCTCGAGACGCGGCACGGGCAGCAGCGTGAAGCGGGCCTCCCCCGCATCCTCCACCTTGAGCCCGGCGATCCGGCCGATCTGCGGAGCCACCTCCAGCCGGTGGGTCGTCTCGGACAGCCGCCACGGCATCGCCGCGGCCACGGCGACGCCGGCAACGGCCGAGGCGATGAGGAGGGAGCGGAGACGCATCATGCGGGGTCGTTCTACGCGGACAGACAGAGAATCACCGACGCCGTAGGCCGCTCGCGGGAGCAGGTGACTATAGCCCTTTGTTGCTGGTGACAAAACCGGACGAAATCAGGGCGACTCGCGGTGATTCTCGCCCTTTCCCGCCCTTCGCACCCGCGAGAAAGTGCGATAACCAAGCCAATGGACGAAATTGTCCGGATCGATCGAGGTCGCCGATGACTGCTCCGCTGTGGACGCCTTCACCCGCCCGGGCCGCCGCGACCGAGGTCATGCGCTTCCGCGACGCCTTCAACGCGGCGCTGGGCCTGTCGCTCCAGACCTATGCCGACCTGCATGCCGCCTCGATCGAGCGGCGCGGGGAATTCTGGTCGCTGCTCTGGGATTTCTGCGGCGTGAAGGGCGAGAAGGGCAGCGTGGCCCTGGCCGACGATCGCATGCCCGGCGCGCACTTCTTCCCGCAGGCCAGGCTCAACTTCGCCGAGAACCTCCTGGCCCGCCATGACGACACCGACGCGATCGTCTTCCGGGGAGAGGACAAGGCCAGCGCGCGTCTCAGCTGGGCCGACCTCCACGCGATGGTGTCACGCCTGCAGCAGTGGCTCGTCTCGCTGGGCGTCGGGCCGGGCGACCGCGTCGCGGCGATGATGCCCAACATGCCCGAGACCGTGGCCCTGATGCTGGCCGCCACCTCGATCGGCGCCGTCTGGTCGTCCTGCTCGCCCGACTTCGGCGTCCGCGGCGTGCTGGACCGCTTCGGCCAGATCGAGCCCAAGGTCTTCATCGCCTGCGACGGCTACTACTACGCGGGCAAGACCCTGCCCATCGGCGAGAAGCTCGCCGAGATCGTGCCGGCGCTGGGTGAGCTGGCGGCCGTGCTGGTGGTGCCCTATGTCGGCGTCGCCGAGGCGACCGCGGCGGGACTGCGCAACGGCGTGACCCTGCCGCAGGTGCTGGCGCGCTTCGCGGCCGCGCCGGTGGCGTTCACGCGGCTGCCCTTCGAGCACCCGCTCTACATCCTCTATTCGTCCGGCACGACCGGGGTGCCCAAATGCATCGTCCACGGGGCCGGCGGCACGCTGCTGCAGCACCTCAAGGAACATCGGTTGCAGAGCGACCTGCAGCCCGGCGACCGCGCGTTCTACTTCACCACCTGCGGCTGGATGATGTGGAACTGGCTGGTCTCGGGCCTCGCCAACGGCGAGACGCTGATGCTGTTCGACGGCTCGCCCTTCCACCCCGTCCCGTCCATCCTGTTCGACTATGCACAGGAGGAGGCGTTCACGCTGTTCGGCACCTCCGCCAAGTACATCGACGCCTGCAAGAAGGCGGGCCTGCGCCCGCGCGACACGCACGACCTGTCGAGCGTGGTGCTCATGACCTCCACCGGCTCGCCGCTGGCGCCCGAGAGCTTCGACTGGGTCTATGACGCCGTGAAGCCCGACATCCACCTGGCGTCGATCTCCGGCGGCACGGACATCGTCTCCTGCTTCGTGCTCGGCGATCCGACATCGCCCGTCTGGAAGGGCGAGATCCAGGCCGCGGGGCTCGGCATGGCCGTGGACGTGTGGGACGACGCCGGCAAGCCGATCCGCGGCGAGAAGGGCGAACTCGTCTGCACCAGGGCCTTCCCGTCGATGCCGATCTATTTCTGGAACGATCCCGAGGGGAAGAAGTACCACGCCGCCTATTTCGACCGCTTTCCCGGCGTGTGGTGCCACGGCGACTTCGCGGAATGGACGGCCCATGGCGGCCTGGTGATCCACGGCCGCTCGGACGCCACGCTCAACCCCGGCGGCGTCCGCATCGGCACGGCCGAGATCTACGCCCAGGTCGAGCAGATCCCGCAGGTTATCGAGGCCCTGGCGATCGGCCAGGACTGGGACAACGACGTGCGCGTGGTCCTGTTCGTCCGGCTGCGGGAGGGCGTCGTCCTGGACGAGGCGCTCCAGCAGGCGATCCGCGCCAAGATCCGCTCCGGGGCAAGCCCGCGGCACGTGCCGGCGCGCATCGTGGCGGTGGCCGACATCCCGCGCACCAAGTCGGGCAAGATCACCGAGCTCGCCGTGCGCGACGTGGTGCACGGGCGCGAGGTGAAGAACAAGGAAGCCCTGGCCAACCCCGAGGCGCTCGACCTGTTCAAGGACCTGCCCGACCTGCGCAGCTGAGGGTTTCGCGGAGCCGGCGCCCAGCCCGCTTGCGCGAAGTCAACGACGGGAGGCGCCGCCGCGCCGCAGGATGCCGGAAGACGCATCCTGCGGAGGTCTCCGTGTCCCATCCCATTCCCCTGAAGCGCATCACCCTTCATCTCGCCCGCTCGAAGGAGCATCCGGACGGCTCCAGCCGCCACGGCTACGAGTTCCTGGCCCCGCTCACCGCGGAGGGCCGCCTCGACCCCGTGGTGTGGCGCGATGCCCGCGCCGCCTGCCGCGTCCGCCGGTTCTGGGTGGGCGAGAAGGAGGAAACCGGCCACCTCGTCCACCGCTCGGGCGGCAAGGGCGGCGCCACCTGGGCCTTCGACTACGACCCCGCCGCCACCGGCGACGAGGAAGCCGGCTATCGCTTCGGCGACCATCCGATGGTGGTGGGCGAGTACCTGTCCGTGAAGGACGAGGACGGCGAGATGCACACCTTCAAGGTGGTCTCCGTCACGGCCGCCTGAAGACGAGGGGAGGGGTTACGGCTCCGCTCGAAGATGGGGCCGGGAGCATCCCGAACCAGTCATCACGTAAGCCTGCAAACCGATCAGGCCTCAAATTCCCTCATCCTGAGCCACGGCCCGAAGGGCCGTGAGTCGAAGGACGCAGAATCGTGCCGTTGAAGCACCCTGCGTCCTTCGACTCGGCCGCTTTGCGGCCGGCTCAGGATGAGGGGGATTGGGGCACGGATCGACTCACAGGACCCCGTGACGCCGACGCAGCGGAGCGTCGAAGCGAACCTGTCTCAACGCCGCAGGGGAGGGGGCGCGTCGGCCGGGCCGAAGAGTTCGGAATGGCGCTCGAAGGCCTGCTGGCCGATCACGATTCCCGAAATGCCCAGCGTCACGCCGAGCAGGAAGGCCGCCGCGCGGCGCCAGAAACGGCCGGGACGACGGGCGGAAGCGCCGGGCTGCGGCGTCTCGACGCCGTCAACGCCCTCGATCGTGGATTCGATCCGTACGCTACGCATGAACGCAACAACACCGGGCAACAGGGTTAGGGTCCCGTTACTATGGACCCTCGCACAGCTTGAGCAAGATCAGGATTACCGAAGCCTTAACGCGCGGCTTCCCCGAAGGGTCGCATTCGAAGAGTTCCCGCGGTGTGGCACCGCGGGAACGGTTCTGAGGATCACTCGGCCGGCGCCGGTGTCGCAGGCGTCGCCGGGGCGGCGGCGGCTTCGCGCTCCTTGCGGCCGCGGCGGGTGAGGAACGTCTCCAGCCCGTCGAGGTAGTAGTAGACGACCGGCGTGATGAAGAGCGTCAGCAGCTGCGACACGCACAGGCCGCCCACCACCGCGATGCCGAGCGGCTGGCGCAGTTCCGAGCCGGCGCCCTGGCCGAGCGCGATGGGCAGGGTGCCGAGCAGCGCCGCGAAGGTCGTCATGATGATGGGGCGGAAGCGGATGAGGGCCGCCTCGCGGATCGCCGTCATCGCGTCGGCGCCTTCGCGCCGTCGCTCGAGGGCGAAGTCCACCATCATGATGGCGTTCTTCTTGACGATGCCGATCAGCATCAGGATGCCGATGATCGCGATCACCGACAGGTCCATGTTGTAGTACTGCAGCGCCAGCAGGGCTCCCAGGCCCGCCGACGGCAGGCCCGACAGGATGGTGATGGGGTGGATGAAGCTCTCGTAGAGCACGCCCAGCACCATGTAGATCACCAGCACGGCGGCCAGGATCAGGAGTCCCTGGCCTTTCAGGGCGTCCTGGAAGAGCTGTGCGGAGCCCGCGAAGCCCGTCGTGATGGACGCCGGCAGGCCCGCCTGCCGCTCCACGCCCTTGATCGCCTCCACCGCGTCACCCAGCGAGATGCTCGGCGCGAGGTTGAACGAGATCGTCACCGCAGGCTGCTGCGACTGCCGGTTGACCGACAGCGGACCGATCGACCGCTTGATGTTGGCCACCGACTCCAGTGGCACGTTCTGTCCGTTGATGCCCTTCACGAAGAGCTGGGACAGGCGGTTGGGATCCGTCTGGAAGGCCCGGTCGGCCTCCATGATCACGGCATAGTCGTTCGACGGCGTGAAGATCGTCGAGATCTGCCGTGAGCCGAACGCGCTGTAGAGCGTCTGGCGCAAGGCGTCGGACGAGACGCCGAGATTGGCGGCCCGTTCGCGGTCGAGCTCGATGAAGACCTGCGGATTGGCCACCTGCAGGTCCATGTTCACGTCGCGCAGCTGGTCCATCTGCGCCATGCGGCGGCGCATTTCCGGGGCGGCCCCGTAGAGCGCCTGGAGGTCGCCGCTGGTCAGCGTGTACTGGTACTGGGCACGCGACTGGCGGCCCGAGTTCAGGTTGATGTTCTGAACGGGCTGCAGGACGATCGTGATGTTGGGGACGCTGGCGGTCGCCCGGCGCAGGCGGCCGATCACGGTCGCCACGTCGTCGCGCTGGTCCCGGGGCTTCAGGGCGATGAACATGAAGCCCTGGTTGACGCCGCCGAAGCCACCGATGTTCGACGTCAGGTAGTCGATCGCCGGATCCTTCAGGAGGATCTCGTTGATCGCCTGCTGGCGCGCAGACATGGCCTCGATCGAGCTGTCCGGCGGGCCTTCCGTGGCGCCGCGCAGCAGGCCCGTGTCCTCCTGCGGGAAGAAGCCCTTCGGCACGTCGATGTACATCCGCACGGTCACGAAGATCGACGCGATCGTGAGCAGCAGGACGATCAGGCGCAGCTTGAGGACGACGTCGAGGCAGAACCGGTACACCGCCAGCATGCCGCCGACCACCGCATCGACGGACCGCGAGAACAGGCCCGGCTTGGCGTGCAGGTCGTGCGCCTTGAGGATGCGTGCGCACAGCATGGGGGTGAGCGTCAGCGACACGAAGCCCGAGATCAGGATGGTCACCGAGATGACCACCGCGAATTCGCGGAACACGCGCCCGACCACGCCGCCCATGAAGAAGACGGGGATGAACACCGCGACGAGCGAGAGCGTGATCGACACGATCGTGAAGCCGATCTCGCGCGCGCCCAGGAGGGCGGCCTCGAACGGTTTCATGCCCTCTTCGATGTGCCTGACGATGTTCTCCAGCATGACGATGGCGTCGTCGACGACGAAGCCCACCGACAATGTCAGCGCCAGCAGCGAGATGTTGTCGATCGAGTAGCCCAGAACGTACATCAGCGCGAAGGTGCCGATCAGCGACACGGGCAGGGCCAGCGTCGGAATCAGCGTCGCGGTGAAGGACTTCAGGAACAGGAAGATGACGAGGACGACGAGAGCCACCGAGAGCATCAGGGTGAACTCGACGTCGTGCACCGCTTCGCGGATCGGCTCGGAGCGGTCGTTCAGGACGTAGAGGCCGATGGAGGCCGGCAGCTGGGCCCGGAAGTTCGGGATCTTCTCGCGGATGCGGTCGACCACCTCGACGGTGTTGGCGTCGGACTGGCGGAACACCGCCACGATCATCGAGCGCTCGTTGTTGTACCAGCTCGCCGAGTCCTGGTTCTCGGTCGAGTCCTGCACCGTCGCCACGTCGTCGAGACGGATCGGGACGCCGTTGCGCGAGCTGACGATCAGGCCGGCATAGTCGGCCGCCCTGCGCAGCTGGCCGTTGGCCTCGATCGTGATGCGCTGGCGGTCGCCGCGCAGCGTGCCCGTCGGCTGGTTGGAGTTGGCGGCCGAGATGGCCGAGCGCAGGTCCGTGAAGGACAGGTTGCGGGCCGAGAGCGCCGACGGATCGACCATGATCCGGACGGCATATTTCTGGGTGCCGAAGATCTGGGCCTGCGCGACGCCCGGGATCTGGGAGATCTGCTGCTGCAGGATCGTCTCGGCGTAGTCGTTGACGGTCGACAGCGGCAGCGTGTTCGACGTGACGACGAGGAACAGCACCGGCTGGTCGGCCGGGTTCACCTTGCGGAAGCTCGGCGGGTTGGGAAGGTCGGGCGGGAGCCGGCGGGCCGAGGCACCGATGGCCGACTGCACGTCGAGGGCGGCGCCGTCGATGTTGCGGTCGAGGTCGAACTGCATCGTGATGTTCGTCTGTCCCTGCTGGGACACCGAGGTCATCGCGGTGATGCCGGAGATGTTGGCGAACTGGCGCTCGAGCGGGGCGGCCACGGAGGCCGCCATCGTTTCAGGGCTGGCGCCCGGAAGCTGGGCCGAGACGTTGATGGTCGGGAAGTCGACCCGGGGCAGGGCGGCCACCGGCAACTGCCGGTATCCGAAAAGTCCGAAGATGATGAAGGACAGCGTGATCAGCGTCGTCATCACCGGACGACGGATACATGCCTCGGGCAGACCCATCAGGAAGCTCCCTTGTCCGTCGCCTGCGGAGCTTCAGCGGCTCCCGGCGCCGCGGGCTTCTGCCCGGCCGCCGGCGCGCCACCCTGGCCGCCGCCGGGTCCCCCTTGTCCGCCACCGCGGGGACCGCCCGGTCCCTGGCCCGGTCCGTTGCCGCCGCCGCGCGCTTCCACGCGGGCGCCGTCGACCAGCAGCAGCTGCCCGTCGGTGACGACGGTCTCGTCGCCCTTCAGGCCGGTCTTGATCACCGAGAAGCCGCGCAGCGTGCGATCGACCGTCACCGGGCGAACCTTGGCCACGCCGTTCTCGACCGCGAACACGATCTGGCCGTTCTGGCTCGTCTGCACCGCCTCGCGCGGCACCGTGACGGCGTCGGGCTCGATGCGGATCACCAGGCGGACGTCGCAGATGGCGCCCGGCCACAGCACTTCCGCGCCGTTGTCGAAGATGCCGCGCAGGGCGATCGTACCGGAGGCGGCGTCGACGGTGTTGTCGATGACCGCGACCCGGCCGTCCACCGCGTCCGTCAGGCCCTGCGGCGTCGCCTGCACCTTGGCGGTGCCCTTCGCCAGCGCGTCGCGCAGCTCCGGCAGGAGCCGCTGCGGCACGTTGAAGGTCACGTAGATGGGGTTGATCTGGTTGATCGTCGCGAGCGGGGCGCTGTTGTCGCCCGTCTTCGCGATGTTGCCGGGCTTGATGCCGGCGACGCCGACCTTGCCCGTGATCGGGGCGCGGACGGTGTAGTAGCTCAGCTGGACGTTGAGGTTCTCGAGCACCGCCTCGTCGGCCCGGATCTGCGCCGAGGTCGTCAGCACCGAGGTGCGGGCGTTGTCGACGGTGACGCGGGAGCCGACGTCGCTGGCGATGAGCTGCTCGCCGCGCTTCACGTCGCGCTGGGCCTGCTCGAGCTGCGCCTTCGAGCGGGCGAGGTTGGCCTCGGCCTGCTTGATCTGCGCCTCGATGCCGCGGGAGTCGAGCTGGAAGAGGATGTCCCCCTGCTTGACGGTCGCGCCGTCCTCGAAGTTGACGGCGAGAACCTGGCTCTCGACGCGGGAGCGCAGGACGACGCTTGCGACCGGTTGCACCGTGCCGATGGTGTCGAACCGGACGGGCATCGGCTGCTTGACGGCCTTGGCGAGCGCCACGGGCACGGTCCGGTTGGCCGCCGCGGCGGCGCTGCCCGGTCCGCGACCGGCCTGGCCGGCGGCCGGAGCGGCGGGTGCGGCCGCCGTCTTCTCGCCGGCCGGCTTGATCCCGGGGATGTACTTGGTGACCTCCGGCGGCAGCTTCGCGACGAGTTCGTCACGCTTCGGCTTCAGGTCGGGCCAGATCTCGGGAGCGCCGTAGAAGGCTCCCCCGGCAACGGCCAGCAGGACGACGAAAGTCGACGCCTTCGACGGCATCACAGCACTCCACGTGGCCGGGCAACGGCAGGTTCGAAGGCCCGGTGGCCGGGGGCTCCAGGCGAGGACTGAGCCGTTATAGCGTGCGATCCCTGCATTTGACAGGTGCCCCTCATTAAAGGTTGGAAACTATTCAACTCATCGTAACCGGCAACGCAAGACCAATGCCAGACCAATCGGCGGGCAGGCGCTGCCCTCACGCGGTCGTGTGCGTACAATCCGGTCTGCAAGGCTGTGCACCGGTGAAACTTGCCGATGGTTTAAGCCGTTGGCCTCTTTCGCGGTTGTATTGAGCCAGAAGATTCGCGTCCTGATCGGCATTGCTTGCACGCGCGTGCACATTCATTCACACTCGCTGCCCATGAACAAGGCGAAGACGAGATGACCGACCTCGGGCGCGACGCCCCAGCATCGCGAACGGTTGACCGGGGCGCCTCCGCCTATGTCAGCGCGCGCGAGGTGGCCGCGCGCGCCGGCGTGTCCCGGTCGGCGGTGTCGCGAACCTTCACGCCCGGCGCCAGCGTCGCGGAGGACACCCGTCGCCGCGTGCTGGTGGCGGCCGAGGAGCTCGGCTACCACGTCAACAAGCTGGCCCGGGGCCTCAGCCTCCAGCAGAGCGGCATCGTCTGCGTCGTCGTCTCCGACATCATGTCGCCCCAGATGTCGCGCCTCCTCGGCATCCTCACGCGCCGCCTGCAGCAGGCGGGCCGGGTGGCCATGGTGCTCAGCCTCAGCGGTCCGGACGACGACGCGCGCCTGGTGCTCCAGCGCGCCGCCCAGTACCGGGCCGAGGCGACGATCGTCCTGTCGGGCACGCCGTCCCGGTCGATCGTACGATCCTGTCTCGAATCGGGACAGCGCTTGATCCTGATAAGCCGCGACGATCCCGAGACGGGACCGGACCGGATCCGCCTGGACAACGCCGGGGCGGCGCGGGCCGCGCTGCTCGCCTTCGTGCGCGGCGGCTGCCGGCACCTCGCCGTGGTCACCACCGAGAAGCAGACGCTGAGCCTGGCGGAGCGGTCCGCCGGCTTCATCGAGGCGGCGCGGGCCGTCGGCATCGAGCCCCGCATCGTCAGCCGCGGCGTCAGCACGTCCTACGAGAACGGGCGGCTCGCCGGCACCGAGCTGTTCACCGGCGAGCGCCGGCCCGACGCGGTCTTCTGCGTCAACGACGTCACCGCGCTGGGCGTGCTCGACGCGGCGCGCCACGATTTCGGCCTGCGGGTCCCCGAAGACCTGTCCGTTATGGGTTTCGACAACATTCCCGAGGCAGACTGGCTGTCCTACCGCCTGACCACCTTCGACCAGCCGGTCGAGGACATCGCCGCGGCCGTGGTCCAGCTCGTCGAGGAGGGCCGGGATCCCGGCGGCGACCCAGTCAGCCTGTCCTTCACGCCGACGCTGGTCTGGCGTTCGTCCGTGAGGTGCTGAAGCCATGGGCTCCCCCGACGCCAAGAAGTCACGCCAGGTCGCCGCGCTCCCCTACCGCTTCGAGGAGGGGGAACTGCGGGTGCTGCTCGTCACCTCCCGCGAGACGCAGCGCTGGATCATCCCGAAGGGCTGGCCGATGAAGGGCAAGAAGCCCCACCGCGCCGCCGAGCGGGAGGCGCTGGAGGAAGCGGGCGTCAAAGGCCGCATCGACCGCCGCGCCATCGGTCACTACGAGGCGTGGAAGCGGCTCACCGACCACTTCATCCTGTGCAACGTGAAGGTTTATCCCCTCGAGGTTCGCGAGCAGCGCAAGAAGTGGCGCGAGCAGGGCGAGCGCAGGGCGGTGTGGTTCAAGGCCGTCGATGCCGCCGACCTGGTGGACGAGCCCGGCCTGAGGACCATCATCCGCGCTTTCGCCCAGGGCGCGGCGCAGGTTCTGGGCGGACGCTATCCCGCGGTCGCCGGGTCGGCGGGCACGCCGCACGCTCGGGAGCTGGCGCCATGACCGCCTCGCGTCACGCCATGTCCCGCGGGGAGGCCTGAGGGCATGGCCACGGACACCGCCACCTACCTCCTGCTGCGCCTCGCCTTCGAGGTCGCGCTGCTGCTGTGGTCGATCCACCTTCTGTCGAGCAGCGTGCAGCGGGCCTTCGGCACGCGCCTGCGCCACGCCATCGCCATCGGCGTGCGCGGGCGGCTCAGCGCGTTCCTGGCCGGGCTCGCGGTGACCGGGCTGCTGCAGAGCAGCACCGCGACGGCCCTCATGGTGACCTCGCTCGGCACCGCCACCATGCTCGACCTGGTGCCGGGTCTCGCCGTGATGCTCGGCGCCAATGTCGGCACCACGCTGATCGTGCAGATCGTCTCCTTCGACATCGGCTGGGTCTATCCGATCCTGTTCATCGCCGGGTTCACGGCCCAGCGCCGGGCCGGCGAGCGCTCGTCGCTGCGCGACGCCGGCGGCGCCCTGATGGGGCTCGCGCTGATGCTCATGGCGCTCCACATGCTGGTGGAGACGCTGCATCCGCTGGAGGCGTCGCAGGCGACCCGCGACGTGCTGCGGGCCATCACGCCCGATCCCATTCTGAACATGCTGCTGGCGGCCCTTCTGGCCTGGGCGGCCCACTCCAGCGTCGCGGCCATGCTGTTCGTGATGTCGCTGGCCAGCACCGGCATCGTCACCCCGGAGGCGGCGCTGGCCATGGTGCTCGGCGCCAACCTCGGCAGCGCCGTCAACCCGGTGACGGCGGCGATGGGCAAGGATCCCTCGCGCCTGCGCATCCCCGTCGGCAATCTCGTCTTCCGGGCCATCGGCTGCGTCATCGCGCTGCCGCTGATCCCGATGGCGGCGAAGGGCCTCGCGGCCCTGGGCGAGCCGCCCGGCCGCATGGCGGCCGACTTCCACATGATCTTCAACGTGGGCACGGCGCTGCTCTTCATCGGCCTCCTGCCGGTCGCCGCGAAGATCCTGATGCGCCTTCTGCCCGATCCGCCGCGCCCGACCGATCCCGGCGAGCCGCAATATCTCGACCCGTCGGCGCTCGCGACCCCGTCGGTGGCGCTGTCGAACGCGGCGCGGGAGATTCTGCGCATGGTCGACGTGGTCGACGCCATGTTGCGGGGCTCGCAGGACGCCTTCCAGCACGACGACCGGGAGCGCATCGTGCAGGTCAGCGCGATGGACAACATCCTCGACCGGCTCTACCGGGCCATCCAGCGCTATCTCGGCGCCATGGGCCCGGACGCGCTCTCGGATGAGGACGCCCAGCGCGCCTCCGAAATCCTGCAGATCGCTATCAACCTCGAGCACATCGGCGACATCGCCGACAAGAACCTCATGAAGCTCGCGGCCAAGCGCCTCGACAACCGCTACACCCTGCCGCCCGAGGCGATGCACGACATCGAGGAGATGCACGGCCGCCTGCTGGACCACCTCCAGCTCGCCGTGACCGTGTTCATGGTGCAGGACGTGCAGGCGGCCCGGCGGCTGGTGACGGAGAAGGAGCACTTCCGCGAGATCGAGCGGTCGGCGACCGAGCGGCACTTCGCCACCATGCGCCGCAACAACGCCAACGCCATTGCCGAAAGCGCGCTGCACCTGGACATCACGCGCGACCTCAAGCGCATCGACGCCCACATCGCGGCCACCGTCTACGGGACGTTGGAGAAGATCGGCGTGCTGCGCGCCAGCAGGCTCAGGCCATGACGGCGCGTGCCGCGTCAGTCCGGGCGGTCGGCCCGGCGCAGCTTGCCGGCCTTCTTCAGGAGGCGCTCGCGCTTGAGCCGCGACAGGCGCGCCAGCCAGAACACGCCGTCGAGCTGGTCGATCTCGTGCTGCAGGGTGGCCGCCAGGAAGCCGTCCGCCTCGTCCTCGCGCCACTCGCCCTCGGCGGTCAGGTAGCCGACGCGCACCCGCGCCGGCCGCGTCACCTCCTCGCTCAGGCCGGGCAGCGAGACGCTGCCCTCGGTGTGCGCGGCCGTCTCCTGCGAGGCCCACAGGACCTCCGGATTGACGTAGACGCTCGCCGGACGGGAGAGATCGAGCCGGATCATCGTCACGCGCAGCGGCACGCCGATGTGCACGGCGGTCAGGCCGACGGCGGGCGCCGCGATCATGGTGTCGCCGATGTCGCGCACCAGCCCGGCCAGGGTTTCGTCGAACCGCTCCACCGGCGCGGCCGGTCGGTTCAGGCGCTCATCGGGATAGAAGACGATCGGTCGGGCGGGCACGGCGAGGACTCGTGTGGCGCTGGAGCGGTCGACGCTGCCTCAATCCCACCCGCTTCGCAATCGTCGCGCGCCCTGCCGGGCCCGCGCTCAACCACCAACGGCTTCGGCCGCCGGAGCCACTCATGACTGCCTCGCTCAACGCCCGCCTCGTTGCCGCCAGCGCCATCGCCCGCGAAGCCGGGCAGGTGATGCGGACGAAGTTCAAGGGCCGCAAACCCGGCGACTTCGCCTTCAAGGGCCACCAGGACTTCATCACGGAGGCCGACGGCGAGGTGGAGCGCCTCGTCGCCCTGCGTCTCCAGGAGCAGTTCCCGGAGGACGGCCTGATCGGCGAGGAAGGGGCCAGCCGCGACGGCGCGCGCATCTGGGTGGTCGACCCGATCGACGGGACCTCGAACTTCGCCCGCGGCATCGGTCACTTCTGCATCTCGATCGCCCAGGTCGAGGACGGGGAGATCAAGGTCGGCGTCATCTACGACCCGATGCGCGACGAGCTGTTCGCCGCCGCGAAGGGCGAGGGGGCCACGCTCAATGGGGCGCCGATGGCGGTGTCCGGCCTCGACAATCCGCGCCAGGCTTCCGTCGAGTGCGGCTGGAGCATGCGCCGGCCCATCGCCGACTACCTGTCCGTCGTCACGCGGGTCACCGCGCTCGGCGCCGGCCTCTACCGCTGCGGATCGGGTGCGCTCGGCATGGCCTATGTGGCGGCGGGCCGCATCGACGGCTACTGCGAACTGCACATCAATGCCTGGGACGTGCTGGCCGGCATCCTGCTGGTCGAGGAGGCCGGTGGCCGCTGCAGCCCGTTCCTGGCGGGGGAGGGCCTGCGCAAGGGCAATCCCATCCTGGCCGCGACCCCGGCGCTCTATCCGGCGCTGACCGAGGCCTCTGGCATCGACCTGCCCTCGACCTCCGGTTGACCGGGCTGCGGCGATGCTGTCAAATCCTTTTGAAATCAAGCAACTGGGGAGGAGTAAGACATGACGATGACGACATTCACGCGCCGCTTGGCGCTGCTGGGGACGGTGTTCGGAGCCGCGCTGGCGGCCAGCACCGGAGCCCAGGCGCAGGGCCAGCTCACCGTCTACTGCGGCGTGCAGGAAGACTGGTGCCGCCCGATGGTCGATGCCTTCGAAAAGGCGACCGGCGTCAAGGTCTCGATGATCCGCAAGAGCTCGGGCGAGATTTACGCCCAGGTGAAGGCCGAGGCGTCCAACCCGCGCGGCGACGTGTGGTGGGGCGGCACGGGCGACCCCCACATGCAGGCCGCCGAGGAGAACCTCACCGAGGAGTACAAGTCTCCCAAGCTGCCCGAGCTGAACGAGTGGGCCGTGCGCCAGTGGGAGCAGTCCAAGGGCCGCGCCGTCGGCATCTATTCGGGCGCCCTCGGCTTTGCCTACAACACCAAGCTGCTGGCCGAGAAAAAGATCGACGACCCCAAGTGTTGGGCCGACCTTCTCAACCCGAAGTTGAAGGATGAGGTCCAGGTCGCCGACCCGAATTCGTCGGGCACCGCCTACACCATGCTGGCCACGCTCGTGCAGATCATGGGCGAGGACAAGGCCTTCGACTACATGAAGAAGCTGCACGCGAACGTGAACCAGTACACGAAGTCGGGCGCGGCGCCGGCCAAGGCCACCAGCCTCGGCGAGACGACCGTCGGCATCGCCTTCCTGCACGACCACGTCACCATGATCGTCGAAGGCGCGCCCATGAAGGCGGTCGCGCCGTGCGAGGGCACCGGCTACGAGATCGGCTCGATGTCGATCATCAAGGGCGCCAAGAACCTCGACAACGCCAAGAAGTGGTACGACTGGGCGCTCTCGCCCGAAGCGCAGAAGCTCGGCGCAGCGGCGAAGTCCTACCAGGTGCCGTCCAACAAGGCGACGCCGATCCCGCCGCAGGCTCCCAAGCTCTCCGACATCAAGCTCATCAACTACGACTTCGCCAAGTACGGGTCGTCCGACGAGCGCAAGCGCCTGCTGACCAAGTGGGACAAAGAGGTCAAGGCGCAGCCGAAGTAAGGCTCGCCGTCGGCGAACGGAGATCGGGCGGCGTCCTGGGGGGCGCCGTCCTTTTCGAGGCGGGGACGCAGGCCGGGCGATGAGCCCGGCGACCAGCGGGGGCTTGGATGCGCGCGCGGCAAGAGAGTCGGACCGGGGCACTGGCCCTGGCCGTGTTGGCCTGTGCCGCCTTTGCGGTGCTGCCCTGGTACTGGCTGGATTTCTCGGACACGTCCCACTGGGGCGAGTATCCGGTGGGCCCGGCCGGCAGCGCGCTCGCGCTCGGTCTCACGGGCAAGGTGTGGCTCCTGCCGTTCGTTCTGCCGTTGGGGCTCGCCGTCGCGGGCGGCATGCTGCCGCTCGGCGCCCCGGGGCGGGCCGACCGCCTCGTCTGGGCGGGCGGAGGAGGGCTGGCCTACGGGCTGGTCCAGGGCTTCGCGCTCGGCCTGAAGGGGTGGAACGCGGCCTGGCTCGCGTCCCTGGCCGGCGGTCCCGGACCCGCCCAGGCCGGGTTCGGCCTCGGCGCCGCCATAGTGCTCGCCGTCTTCCTGCTGCTTCTGTGCCGCGGCCTCGCCGAGCGGGGCTGGTGCCGGGGCGACGCCTTCGTCGTGTCCTCCGTGGGCGTGGTCATCGCGCTCGTCGGGCTTTTCGTCTTCTTCCCGGTCGGCAAGATCCTGGCCAGCGCCGTCCAGGACAATGCCGGCAACTTCGCGCCGGCCCAGTTCCTCGAGAAGTTCCTCGACGAGTCCATCTGGGGGCTCGCCTGCGTCACCGGCAACCTGCGCTGCGGCGTGGCCTGGAACACCCTGCTGCTAGGCGTCCTCGTCGGGGCCGGCAGCACGGCGCTCGGGCTCGCCTTCGCGCTGCTCGCCACCCGTGGTACCGTCCACGGCAAGAAGTCCCTCAAGATCCTCTCCGTCCTGCCCATCATCACGCCTCCCTTCGTGATCGGCCTGGCGCTGATCCTGCTCTTCGGGCGGTCGGGCGTGGTCTCGGCCGGGCTGTCGGAGTGGTTCGGCATCCCGCGCTCGCGCTGGATCTACGGCCTCCCGGGCGTGCTGATCGCCCAGCTCCTGGCCTTTACGCCCATCGCGTATCTGGTGCTCGTCGGCGTCGTGCAGGGCATCAGCCCGTCGCTGGAGGAGGCCTCGCAGACGCTGCGGGCCAGCCGCTGGACCACCTTCCGCACCGTGACGCTGCCGCTCCTGCGGCCGGGCCTCGCCAACGCCTTCCTGCTGGGCTTCGTCGAGAGCCTCGCCGACTTCGGCAACCCGCTCGTGCTCGGCGGCAACTTCGAGGTGCTGTCGACCAAGATCTTCTTCGCCGTCGTGGGGGCGGCGACCGACCAGGGCCGCGCGACCGTGCTGTCCATCGTCCTGCTGATCTTCACGCTGGGCGCCTTCTGGGTGCAACAGGCCTGGCTCGGCCGGCGGACCTACACCACCGTCACGGGCAAGGGCGACAGCGGCGTGCCGCCGCCTTTGCCCAAGGGCGTGGCCATCGCCTGCTGGGGCGTGGCGCTGCCGTGGGCGCTCTTCACGGTCGTGATCTACGCGCTGATCCTCGTCGGCGGCTTCGTGCAGGCCCTGGGGCGCGACTACACCCCGACGCTGAACCACTACGTCACCGCGTTCCGCATCGACACGTCGGACGGCGGGTTCCGCTTCGCGGGCAGCGCCTGGAACTCGTTCTTCGCCACCGTCGAAGTGGCCGCCATGGCGGCACCGCTCACCGCGGCGATCGGCCTGCTGACCGGCTGGCTGCTGACGCGCCAGACCTTCTCCGGCAAGCGCGCCTTCGAGTTCGGCACGCTCCTCAGCTTCGCGATCCCCGGCACCGTCGTGGGCGTGAGCTACATCCTGGCGTTCAACGTCCCGCCGATCGAGATCACCGGCACGGGGCTGATCCTCGTGATCTGCTTCGTGTTCCGCAACATGCCGGTGGGCGTGCGCTCGGGCATCGCCACGCTCAGCCAGATCGACAAGTCGCTCGACGAGGCTTCGCTCACGCTGGGGGCGCGGTCGGCCACCACCCTGCGCCTCGTGCTCATGCCACTCCTGAAACCCGCGATCCTGGCGGCGCTGGTCTACGCCTTCGTGCGGGCCATGACGGCGGTGAGCGCGGTGATCTTCCTGGTGACCGCCCAGTACAACATGGCCACGACCTACATCGTGGGCCGCGTGGAGGCCGGCGAGTTCGGCCTGGCGATCGCCTACGCCTCCGTGCTGATCGTGATCATGCTGGCGGCGATCCTGTTCATCGAATTCATTGTGGGCGAGCGTCGGCTCGGCCGCCGCGGCGCGGCGGGCGTGCCGGTCGCGGCCGGCGGCTGAGGCCGGGGGAGGGGTACACCATGGGCAAGGCACCGGCATCGGTCGAGTTCCGCAACGTCAGCAAGCGCTACGGGGCGGTGACAGCGGTCGACAACGTCAATTTCACCATCGAGCCGGGCACGCTGCTGACGCTGCTGGGACCCTCGGGCTGCGGCAAGACGACCACGCTGCGCCTGATCGCGGGCCTGGAGATGGCCAGCGAAGGCTCGATCACCATCGGCGGCCGCGACGTCACGCTGCTGTCGGCGGCCGACCGCGACGTGAGCATGGTCTTCCAGTCCTACGCCCTGTTCCCGCACATGAACGTGCTCGACAACGTCGCCTACGGGCCGACGGTGCAGGGGCTGCCCAAGGCCAAGGCCCACGAGATGGCCATGGAGAAGCTCCGGCTCGTCGGCCTGGCGGGCCTCGAGAAGCGCGCGCCCTCCGAACTCTCGGGCGGCCAGCAGCAGCGCGTCGCCGTGGCCCGCGCGCTCGTGCTCGAGCCGCAGGTGCTGCTCTTCGACGAGCCGCTGTCGAACCTCGACGCCAAGCTTCGCCGCCGCGTCCGCGAGGAGATCCGCGAGCTGCAGCTCGGGTTGAACCTCACCGTGGCCTACGTCACCCACGACCAGGAGGAGGCGCTGGCCGTCTCCGACCGCATCATCGTGATGTCGAACGCCCGGATCGCCCAGAGCGGGACCCCGCGCGAACTCTACGAGCAGCCGGCGAGCCTCTTCGTGGCGGACTTCATCGGCGATGCCAACATCGTCGACGCGACGATCACCGCCCTGCACGGCGAGCGTGCGCAGGTGCAACTGGGCCCGGTGCAGCTCGACCTGCCGCACCGTGGCGCCGGCATGGGAGCCGTCAAGCTCGCCATCCGGCCGGATGCGCTGCAACTGGGCGACGCCCCCGGCGGTCTCGCGGGAACGGTCGCCAAGGCGGCCTATCTCGGCCGCCAGTGGGAGTACACGATCACGACGGCGGTGGGCGACCTCTTCGTGGTCGACCGCGGCCGGGCCGCCGCGCGGATGCTGGGCTCGCCGGTCCAGGTCGCCCTGGAGCAGGCCGGCATGGTGGTGCTGCGTCTCGAGTGACCCTCAGCGCCAGCGCAGGCAGCGCCGCTCCACCGCGGCGAGGACCAGCGTCGAGGCGATGCCGATCACGCCGAGCAGGATCAGCCCGGCGAACAGGTCGGCCGACCGGAACGAGCGGGCCGCGAGCAGGATCGCCTGGCCGAGCCCCTGCTGCGCGGCCAGCATCTCGCCCGTCACCGAGAGGATGAGCGCCACCGTCATCGACAGGCGCATGCCGGTGAGGATGTCGGCGAGCGCGTTGGGCAGCCCGATCTTCCACACGAACGCGGCATTCGACATGTGCAGCGCGCTCGCCACGTCGCGCAGCCGCGGATCGATGGTGGCGAAGCCGTGCACCGTGGAGAGCAGCGTCGGCCACAGCGAGCCGAAGGCGACGACGCCGAGCACCATCCCCGGCGAAAGCCCCGCGAAGGCGATCGCCACCGGGATCACGGCGGAGGCGGGCAGGGCCCGCATGAAGGCGAGGCTCGGCCCGAGATAGCGGCGGGCCGTCGCCGACAGGCCGACCAGGCTGCCGAGGGCCACGCCGGCGAGGCTCGCCAGGAGCCAGCCGCCCAGCATGCGCAGGACCGTCTGGGCCGTCTGGCCCGCGAGGTCGCCGACCGTCCAGCCGCGCACCAGCGCCGCCCAGGCCAGCGCGGGAGCGGGCAGGAAGGTCCGCGGCACGAGGGCCAGGGCGGTGACGCTCCACCAGGCGGCCAGGAGCACCGCGAGCCCCGCGAGGCCGAACGGAACGGCGGCGAGGCCGTGGCGGTCGCGGGTCGTCATGCGGCCACCGAGGTGTCGACGTCGCTGCGGTGGGCGAACAGTCGCCGCTCCATGGCGAGCAGGGCGCGGTTTGCGGTGTAGCCGATCACGCCGATCCACAGCAGCACGGCCCACATCAGCGCCGGCTGCAGGCTCTCCTGCGCCCGCATGAGGCCGTTGCCCAGCCCTTGCGGATTGGCGGTGATCTCGCAGGTGACGGCCACGACCAGGGCGATGCCGGAGGCCAGCCGCAGTGCCGTGGCGAGCCGCGGAGCGGCCGCCGGCAGGACGATCTTCGAAAGGGTGGAGAGCGGTCCGAAGCCCAGCATGCGCGACACGTCGATGAGCCGCGGCTCGACCGCCAGGACGGCGCTGTGGGACAGGATGAGCACGGGCCAGAACGTCGCGAAGGCGACGACGAAGATCTCCATCCGGTATCCGAAGCCGAAGATCAGCAAGGCGAGCGGGAGGAGGGCGATGGAGGGAATGGCGCGCAGCATCTCGACCACGTAGCGGGCGGTCATGTCGGCGCGCCGCGTGAGCGCGAGCACCGAGCCCGCGGCGAGCCCCAGGCCTCCGCCCACGGCCAGCCCCGCGAGCGTGGCGGCCAGGGTCTCGACCGTCATCGCGACGATGCTGCCGTCGGCGAGCCCGGCCGCGAGACGCCAAAAGGCCTGCGAGGGCGGGGCGATGGTGTCGCTCACGCGTCCGGTCGCGGCGAACCACAGTTCGAAGGCGAGCAGGGCCGCGGCGGGAACCGCGAGGGCCGGCCCCAGGGAGCGCAGCGCGAGGCTCATGCGGCGTGGCCCGCGAAGTGCCCGAAGAGCTCGCGGCGCAGGGCCAGGAAGCGCGGATCCTCGCGCGTGCCGAGCTGGTTGCGGGGCCGCGGCAGGTCCACCGCCGCCGTCTGCTCGATCCGCCCGGGGTGCGACCCCAGGAGCACCACCCGATCTCCCAGATAGAGAGCCTCCTCGAGGTCGTGCGTGATGAAGACCACCGTCAGGCCGGTCTCGGCCGCGATCCGCAGCACCTCGTCCTGCAGGCCCTGGCGAGTCAGCGCGTCCAGCGCGCCGAACGGCTCGTCCATGAGCAGGACCCATCCGCCCTGGGCCAGGGCGCGCGCGATCTGCAGGCGCTGCTGCATGCCGCCGGAGAGCTGGGAGGGATACTTGTCGGCGTGACGGGCCAGCCCGACCTTGGCGAGCAGCGCCGCGACCCGGTCCGCCCGCTCGGCGCGCGGCGTACCGACGGATTCGAGCGCCAGGGCCACGTTTCCGGCCGCCGTTCGCCAGGGCAGCAGCGCGCGGCCATAGTCCTGGAAGACGATGGCGACCTTCCGGGACGGGCCGGCGACCGGCTCGCCGCCCACGAGGATCCGGCCCTGGGTGGGACGCGACAAACCCGCGATGAGGCGCAGCAGCGTGGTCTTGCCGCTGCCGGAGGCGCCGACGACGACGAGGAACTCGCCGGGCCGCACGTCGAGGGAGATGCCCTCCAGGATGCGCAGCCCGCCGAGCACGATGCCCACGTCGTCCAGCGTGATCGCCGACGTCATGCCGCGGCCTTCCGTCCGCGCGGGGGGAGGCTCACGCTGGATGGCGAGAACGATGTCGGAGCGTTCACCGGGCGATGACCTTGGTGGGGTCGAGCTTGGTCTGCAGCATGTCCTGGGCCTGCATGGCCACGATCCACTCCTGCAGTCCCTGCTCCGTCACCTCCGCCTTCCACTTGCCGAACTTCAGCGACGAGAGGACGGGCGGGGGCAGGGGGATGAACTTTCCGATCACCTGGCGCACGGCGTCGGCGTTGGCGGGGTCGTTCACGAACAGGGTGGCCTCGGCGATGGCCTCGCGGAAGGCCTTGGCCGCCTCCGGGTTCTTCTGCACCCAGGCGCGCGGGGCCGAATAGACGATGACGGGCATCTCGCCCTTCATCGTGTCGTTGAAGTAGGTGAGCACCTTGCCCGTGCCCGTCGTGACGATGCGGGCGACCGTCGGCTCGCCGGTGACGATGCCGTCGACCGTGCCGCCCTTGAGGATGTCGAGGTGCTGGGGAAAGGCGGCCTCGACGAAGGTGACCTTCTTCCAGTCGGCGCCGGACTCCATCAGCCACTTGCGAAACAGGACGTGCAGGAAGGCTCCGATGCCCGGAACACCGAACTTCTTGCCTTCGAAGTCCTTGGCCGTGGCGATGGCCGCGTCGGGCCTGCCCATGGCGGCATAGATGACGTCGCCCTTCGCGGTGATGCCGGACCCGGCGATCGCCACGTGGTCGAGCCCGCCGTCGACCGCCTGCAGCAGGACGGGGACGGTCGTCCCGCCGATCTGCATGGAGCCCGATTCCAGCGCCGCCGGAATCTGCGGGTTCAGCGGCACGGTCTTGAACTCGACGTCCAGGCCGCGCTTGCGGAACAGCCCGGCATCGACCGCGTAGAAGCCCGACGCGAAGTCGGCGACCGCGGTGTAGGCGACGGTGATCTTCGTCTGGGCGCTCGCCGCCGCGGCGGTGAGCAGCAGCCCGGCGCAGGCGGCGGCGACTTTCAGCACGGTCTTTCTCATGCGGTCCTCCCTCTCGTTCTTGTCGTTGCGAAGCCTCAGCCGGGCGGACCCGCCGGGAAACTGCCCTGCAGTTGCTCGGCCAGGCGTCTTGCCGGGATGGCGATGTGTGCGTGCAATTCCCTGGCCGCTTCGTCCGCGGCGCGCGTGAGCGCGAGGTCCCGCAGGCGCCGATGGATGGCGAGGACCTCCCCGGAGGGGGCGATGCCGCGCTGCATCAGGTGCCGGTACCGGCTGCCCTGGCGGTACAGGTGCTCGGAGAAGCCCAGCAGCGAGGGCAGGGGGCAGGCCGAGACGAGCGCCCTGTGAAAGCTGTGATGGGCGGTCTCGAAGGTCTCGTCGAGCCCGGTGTCCGAGGGGTTCGACGATCGCAGCGCCTGCTCGAGCAGGTGGAACGCGGCGACGATGCCGGCCTCCCACGCGGGCCCGCCATGCCGGATGGCGAGGCGGAAGGCCTCGCACTCGATGATCTGCCGGGACTGGGTGATGTCGTCGAGGTCGGCGGCCGACAGCGGCGGGACCCTGTAGCCCTTCTGGCTTTCCTGGACGACGTAGCCCTCGGCCGCGAGCCGGGACAGGGCCTCGCGAAGGGGCGATGCGCCGGTGCCGTAGCGCTCGGTCAGCTCCCGCATCTTCAGCTTCGTGCGCGGTGCCCAGGCGCCGCTGACGATGTCGCGCCGCAGCGCCTCGGCGGCCCGCTCGGCCTCCGTCGGCGTCCCGAGCCTGACCGGGTCGGGGAGGGGAGGCACGATGCGCAGGACCGAGCTGGATGGCACGCATGACCTCGTCGCGGCCGGGGAGCTGCATCTTTGCTACGGCGAGGCGTGATGCCGTGCAAGCGAATTTTGTCGACAAAAAGTGTTTTATCGAGAAAATGGCCGCAGCAGAGTCCCCGTGGAGACACCGACGTGGCCCGCCGCATCATCGATATTTCCGTTCCGCTGGAAGCCGGCATCGCCTCCGATCCGCCGGGGCTCGAGCCACAGATCGCCTACGAGACGCACAAGGAGAGCGCCGACGTCGTCTGCCGTTTCTTCCCCGGCCTGACGCCCGCCGATCTGCCGGACGGCGAGGGGTGGGCGGTGGAGCGCTGTCAGATCTCCACCCACAACGGCACGCATGTCGACGCGCCGTGGCACTACGCCTCCACGATGGACCGCGGACAGCGGGCGATCACCATCGACGAGTGCCCGCTGGATTGGTTCTTCCGGCCGGGCGTGAAGCTCGATTTCCGGCACCTGCCCGACGGGCACGTCGTCACGCCCGCCGAGATCGAGGCCGAACTCGACCGTATCGGTCACGACCTGCAACCTTTCGACATCGTGGTGGCGAACACCGCGGCGGGCGCGAAGTACGGGCGGCCGGACTACGTGCCCTCCGGCTGCGGCTTCGGTCGGGACGCGACGCTGTGGCTGACCTCGCGGGGCATTCGGGTCGTGGGCACCGACGCCTGGTCCTGGGACGCGCCTTTCGGCGCCACGGCCAGGCGCTACGCGCAGACCAAGGATCCCGCGATCGTGTGGGAGGGCCACAAGGCCGGCCGCGAGCAGGGATATTGCCAGGTCGAGAAGCTCGGCCAGCTCGACCAGCTGCCGCCCCACGGCTTCACGGTCGCCTGCTTCCCCGTGAAGGTGAAAGCCGCTTCGGGCGGCTGGACCCGCGCCGTCGCCATCGTCGAGTGAGGAGACCCCGATGAAGCTCGCGACCTTCGTGGCGGACGCAAGATCGGCGCTCGGCGTCGTCGACACCGTCCGCGGTGAGATCCTCGACCTGGCCCGGGCCGGCCAGGGGCTTCCCGCCTTCTCCTCCATGCTGGCCCTGATCGATGCCGGGCCCGAAGGCCTCGCGCAGGCGAGGCGGCTCGCCGATGCATGGCCGCGGGAGGCCGTGGTGCCGCTTGCCGGCACGCGGTTGCTGGCGCCGCTGCCCGAGCCCCGCCAGTTCCGCGACGGCATGTTCTTCGAGGAGCATGTCCGCAATGCCGGCCGGCGGGTGGCCGAAGCCCAGGGGCTGCCACCGCCGCCGGTGCCGGCGATCTGGTACGAGCGACCCATCTACTACCTGACGAGCCGCTTTGCAGTCGGCGGTCCCGATACCGTCGTGACCTGGCCGTCCTATTCCAAGGTCATGGACTTCGAGCTCGAACTCGCCTGCGTGCTGGGCCGGTCGGGCCGCGACATCCCGGCGGCGAGCGCCATGGAGCATGTCTTCGGCTACACGATCTTCAACGACCTTTCGGCGCGCGACACCCAGGGGCGCGAGATGCAGGGCCGCCTGGGACCGTCCAAGGGCAAGAACTTCGACGGGAGCAACGTCCTAGGCCCCTGGATCGTCACCGCCGACGAGATCGGCGACCCCTACGCCCTGGCCATGGAAGCCCGCGTCAACGGGGAGCGCTGGGGCGGCGGCTCGTCGGGCTCCATGCACCACAAGTGGGCCGACGTGATCGCCTTCATCTCGTCGTCGGAGACGCTGCACGCGGGCGAGATCATCGGTTCTGGAACGGTGGGAACGGGTTGCGGGCTGGAGTTGAATCGCTTCCTGAAGGACGGGGACGTCGTCGAACTCGACATCGAGCGCATCGGCGTCCTGCGCACGACGGTCGTGACGGCCGCCTGAACCTGACGATTCAGGCGGGGGAAACCACGCTTTGCCAAAGCGGCTCGAGAGCCGCCCGCGATGATCTGGGTCAATGCGGGCCCCGATTGTCTTCGCTATTGCGAGACAATATTGCGGTGCAATATGTGCGCTGCACTGTTCGCGGGAGACGATGAGATGACGCGCAACGTGGGTGGCTTCGACAGGCTGCTGCGCTTCTATGTCGGGCTGGCGATGATCGCCTGTGCGCTGCCGTTCTGGGCGCCGCAGACCGGTTGGAACTGGATCGGCTGGTTCGGCATCGTGCCGATCCTCAGCGCGCTCGTGGGATCCTGCGGCCTCTACCGGATGGTCGGGCTCGACACGCGCCCCGCGCACTGACCTGGGCACTTCCGACTTGCCCCGACGGCCGATTTCGTGCTGTTGAGGCCGTCCCCGGCGCTGGCCGGGGCCGCCTCGACCACTGATCCCGCGGAGATGGAATGGCCGCCTTCGATTCCGAAAAGGTCCTGCTCGTCGAGCACTGGACGGATACTCTGTTCAGCTTCCGGACCACCCGCAATCCGACGCTGCGGTTCGAGAACGGCCAGTTCACGATGATCGGCCTGCAGGTCGACGGTCGGCCGCTGCTGCGGGCCTACAGCTTCGCCAGCGCGAACTACGAGGAATATCTCGAGTTCTACAGCATCAAGGTGCAGGACGGTCCGCTGACCTCCCGCCTCCAGCACATCACGGTGGGCGACAGCGTCATCGTCGGTCACAAGCCCACGGGCACGCTCATCCAGGGCAACCTGCTCCCCGGCCGGCGCCTCATCCTCCTGTCGACGGGCACGGGCTTCGCCCCCTTCGCCAGCATCCTCCAGGACCCGGCGATCTACGAGCTGTACGAGCAGGTGATCTGCATCCACGGCTGCCGCACGGTCGCGGAACTCGCCTACAGCCAGCGCCTCGTGCGCAACCTGCCGGAAAACGAGTATTTCGGCGATCTCGTCGGCCACAAGCTCGTCTATTTCCCCACCGCGACACGCGAAGCCTTCGCGCATCAGGGCCGCATCACCGACCTGATCGCGACCGGCAAGCTCTACACGGAAGCCGGCATCGATCCGATCGACCCGGCCCAGGACCGCGTCATGATCTGCGGCAGCCCCCAGATGCTGGCGGACCTGCGCGTCATGCTCGACGAGCGGGGATTCAAGGAAGGCAGCGGCAGCACGCCCGGATCCTACGTGATCGAGCGCGCCTTCGTGGAGCGCTGAGGCACGTCAGCCTCCCACGGGCAGCCTTCAGCCTTCCGCGGGAACCGGCGTCCGCCGACGCAGCGGGGCGGGCTCCGGCAGGTCGTCGACGCAGAACAGCGCCTGCATCACTTCCATGATGCGCATGACGCGGGGGTCGGCCAGCGAGTACCAGATGGTCTGCCCGTCGCGTCGCGACGTCACGATGTCGTCCTTGCGAAGCAGGGCGAGATGCTGCGACGCGACGCTCTGGCGCACGCCCATGGCGTCGGCGAGTTCGCCCACGGAACATTCGCGGCTGCCGAGCAGGCACAGGATCTTCAGGCGTACGGGACTGGCCAGCGATTTCAGAAATTCGCTGGCCTCGTCCGCGGCGGCGGCGAGTTTAACGGGGTCCATCGTCATATTCGGACCATGGCCATGGAATTCGGAGCCGTCAACCGATGGCTGGATCACGGCCAGAGGGCGGTCGCCCGGACCTTCGCGGTCGCGTCCTTCGACTCGCTGGCGAGCCTGTCGCCCCTGTCCTTGAGCTCGGCCATGGCGATCTTGGCCAACTGCTTCAGCACGATCTTCTGGCCGACGTTCAGCGTCCGCGGCTTGTGGTCGATCAGGCATGCGGCGCCGATCCTGACACCGTCCTCGGTGATCAGCGGCGCGCCGGCATAGAAGCGGATGCGGGGTTCGCCGACGACGAGGGCGGAGTGGGCGAAGCGGGGGTCCACCGCCGCGTCCTCGACGACGAAGACGTCGTCCGACTGGATGGTGTGCTTGCAGAACGAGTCGCCGATCGGCGAGCCGTCGAGCGTAGTGCCCTGGCGGCCGACGAAGTATTGCCGGCGCCCATCGAGCAGGGACACGACGGCGATGGGGACCTTGAAGTGCTGGATCGCGACGCGGGCCACGTGGTCGAGCGCCGCGATGTGCTCGCCGCCGCCACAAGACAGTTCACGCAAGGCATTCAGGCGAAGCAACTCGTCCGGGGGGATGTGGTGCATGGGTGGCCCTTTCACGGCCAGAGCACCGCATGCGGCTTAACAATTGGTCAGCGGGGTTCTGTAAACCCAGTAATTAAGTAGATTACCACATCGCGATTTCGACAGATCAAATGGACGATGCAGACCGATACTGAAGTTGCGCGATCCAGACGCGAAGAAAGTCAAATGCCGTGCACGCCGAGCTGGACGCTCGGACGTGACAACTAGCGCCCCCGCAAGGGCCCGGTGCGTTGTGCGCGACCGCTGCGGCGGGGGGCGGGAGCAGCCAGCGGCGAGCGTGTCGGGTGACGCCCTTCGCCGTAGTCGGCCACCGACATGGTCGGGAGGTCGAAATAGTCGCGCGTCGACGCGTAGCCGTGTCCCCCCATGCGGCCGACCGCGTCGAGGGCCACCGGATCGACGTGCAGCGTCTTGGGATCGACCACGCCGTTCCGGAAGTGGGCGTGCAGGACTTCGCCCAGGATGATCTCGCGGGAGGTTCCGATCTCCAGGATGCTGTGCAGCCGGCACTCGAGGGCGGCCGGGGCCTCCGCGATCCAGGGGCACGACACGACCGTGCCGGGCCGTGCCGTCCAGCCCGCCTCGGCAATCTCGTCGACGCTGCCGTCGAAGGGCACCGCGGTGACGTTCATGCCCTCCAGGATCGCGTCCGAGACGATGTTGACCGTGAAGCACTTCGTGTCGCGGACGTTGCGGCCGGTGTCCTTGTTCCGGCCGTCCGCCTTGAACTCGACGCCGAGCGCGACCAGCGCCGGATCGGCGGACAGGCAGTTGAAGAAGCTGAAAGGCGCGGCATTCGGCACCCCGGCGAGGTCGACGGTGGTGACCAGCGCGATCGGCCTGGGAACGACGGTTCCGATCAACAGTTTGTAGCGCTCCCGGGCGGTCAGGGCCGGAAACGAGAAGTCGATCGGGTCGGCGAGGGGCACCTGCATCAGCGGGCCTTTCTGGGTTTGCGGACCTGTGGGGCGGGCGGCTGTCCGAGGCCCTCCTCCCGCGCGAAGGAGGCGAGGACGTCGCGGATGTCGTCGCCGCGCCGGTCGGAGAGCAGGGCCCGGTCCATCACGGACGCCAGGTGATGGTCCATCAGGCGCACGGCGGTGGGCACGTCGCCCTTCTCCAGCGCCTCGATCAGGTCCCTGTGCTCGTTCACGGCGCAGTCGGAGGAGTGAGGCCGGCCGTAGATCGCCAGGATCAGCGAGCAGCGCGACGCGACCTCGTTGACGTAGCGGATGAGCAGCGAGTTGCCCGTGCACTCCGCCAGCAGCAGGTGGAACTCGCCCGCCAGCCGGATCGACTCCGCGCCACCCCGGACGCGGGCCTCGTCCTCGCGCCCGACATGTGTTCGCAGGCGCCTGCGCTGTTCGGCCGTGAGCCGCCCGGCGAGCTCTTCCACGACGAGACGCTCCATGGCCTTGCGCACCGCGAAGACCTCGCGCGCCTCCTCCAGGCTGGGATAGGCGACGGCGGCGCTCCGGTTGTGGCGCAGTTCAACGAGGCCCTCGGCGGCGAGCCGCCCGAGCGCCTCGCGCACGAGGGTGCGGCTCACGCCCAGCCGCTCGCCGATGGCGTCCTCCGGCAGCTTGGCGCCCGGAGAGAGCGCCTGCTCGATGATGGCGCGGCGCAGGGCGCGGTAGACCATCATCGCGCGCGAGCGCGGCGCATCGCCTTCCCCCGTCGTCGCCTCATCCGTGCCGCGTCGTGCCGCCATGTCCTCTGGCCTCTCGTTTCGGATACAGGATAGCTCAAAAACAGTATGCAGAATGCCCGAATTTGCACCGCCAACCGGTTGGCGGTGCAGGGGGCAACTCCAGCGTTTCTCTTGAATTTGCACCCGTCGCAACCAGCCCGGCGCCGAAACGGGCAGCAGACTGCAAGTATTTTTTGCTCGTCATCGTGGACCAAAACTGCATACGATCGCTGTGCGACCGGGGGACGATCGCGGTGATCAGGAGGGAATGATGCTTCGCAGGATCCTCATAGCGGCGACCGCCGCGCTGGCCGTGTCGGCGGCGATGCCCGGTGCGCAGGCGAAGACCTTGAAGTGGGGCGGGGCGCGCGAGATCGCCTCCCTGGATCCCTACTCCTTCGGCGAGACCTTCACGCTCGCCGTGCTGAACCACGTGTACGAAGGACTCGTGCGCTACAATGGCGACCTGAAGATCGAGCCCGCCCTGGCCGAGTCGTGGGAGATCGTGTCTCCGACCACCTGGCGCTTCAAGCTGCGCAAGGGCGTCAAGTTCCACAACGGCGATCCCTTCACGGCCGACGACGTGCTGGCCTCGCTCGAGCGCGTCACCCATCCGACCTCGCCCCTGAAGGGGAACCTGCCTGCCTACAAGTCGTCGAAGAAGATCGACGACCTCACGGTCGAGATCGAGGTCCTGGGACCCTATCCGCTGCTGCTCAACGACCTGACCAACATCTACATTCTCGACAAGAAGTGGATGACGGACAACAACGCGCTGCTGCCCACCGACAGCGGCAAGGGCGTCGAAGGCTACGCCACCACCAACGCCAACGGCACCGGCCCCTTCCGGATCGAGTCGCGCCGGGTGGACGCCCAGACCGTGTTCGTCGCCAACAAGGACTGGTGGGACAAGCCGCTCCACAACATCGACCGGATCGAGTTCTCGCCGATCACCTCGTCGGCCACGCGCGTCGCGGCCATGCTGTCGGGCGAGATCGACTTCACCAACGTGGCGCCGCTGCAGGACATCCCGCGCCTGGCGGCATCGCCCGACATCAAGGTGCTGCAGACCAACGAACTGCGCACCGTGTTCTTCGCCTTCAACATGACCGACAAGCTCGTCGAGAGCGACGTCAAGGAGAAGAACCCCTTCAAGGACAAGCGCGTCCGCGAGGCGCTCTACAAGGGGATCGACGCCGACGCGGTGCAGAAGCGCGCCATGCGCGGCCTGTCCCGGACGACGGGCTCGCTCGTCGCACCCGCCATCCCGGGCTACGCGCCGTTCCTCGACGCCCGTCCGGCTTTCGACGCCGAGGGCGCGAAGAAGCTCCTGGCCGACGCGGGCTACCCGAACGGCTTCTCCTTCCTGATGAACTGCAACACCGACAGCCTCGTGAACGAGGAGGAGCTGTGCCAGGCGGTGGCGTCCATGTGGTCGCGCATCGGCCTCAAGCCCAACCTCAGCCTCGCCCCGCGGGCCCAGCAGACGCCCAAGCGCGTCAAGGGCGAGTTCGACGTGATCTCCTTCGGCTGGGCGACCGAGCCGATGATCGACACCTACTCGCTGCTGGTGCAGGTGATCCGCAGCAAGAGCGGCGCCGGCGGCGTGTTCAACTGGGCGAACTGGGGTGACCCGCGCATCGACGAGCTCACGGACAAGGGGGGTGTCGAGCTCGACCCCGCCAAGCGCCTGCCGATGATGACCGAGGCGCTGAAGATCGCCAAGGATGAGGTCATGTTCATCCCCATGCACCAGCAGCCCATGGTCTGGGCCATGCGCAACGCCACGGTCGACACCATGGTGCAGGGCGCCGACAACAAGCCGAGGCTCTGGCTGACGAAGCTGAAGTAAGGCAGGTGCCCCTGTCCGACCTCTCCGATCGTCTTGCCCGTGCCCGGCCCTTCGGCATGCATACACATTTTTCTCGACGGCTGAGCGCGGTCTCCCTCCCCTGCAGGGGAGGGTGGATCGCGCGAAGCGCGAGACGGGTGGGGGCAGTGCGGCAGAATTGGGCACGACATCAGGGCCGGCCCAGGCTTGCCCGCCTCGCCTTCGCCGGGTTCCCCACCCATCAGCCGCTTCGCGGCTGCCACCCTCCCCTGCAGGGGAGGGAGAGCGCCCTACCTTCGGGCTCGAGTCAGATGTGTGTGTACCGAAGGGCCAAGTCCGGCCAGGACGTCGGGAGGGGTGGGGTCTCGAGACCCTCAACCGGAGAGGCGACATGCTGGTCTTCGTGATCAAGAGGCTCGCCAATGCCGTCGGCGTCATGCTGACGGTCGCGCTCATCGCCTTCGCGATCTTCCGGTTCGTGGGCGATCCGGTGGAGCTGATGCTCAACGAGCAGGCCTCGCAGGCCCAGCGCGACGAACTGCGCGAGCGGCTGGGGCTCAACCGCTCCGTGCCCGCCCAGTACCTCGCCTTCGTCGCCAATGCCGCGCGCGGCGACTTCGGGATCTCGTTTCGCAACCAGCAGGACGTTTTCGTCCTGATCGCGGAGCGGTTCCCCGCGACCTTCGAGCTGGTGATCGTGGCGACCGTGCTGTCGCTTCTCATCGGCCTGCCGCTCGGCGTCTACACCGCCGTCAACCGCAACGGCCTGGCCGCCCAGGCCCTGCAGTTCGTGTCCGTGCTGGGGGTGTCCCTGCCGAGTTTCGCGGTCGGCATCCTGCTGATCCTTCTCTTCTCGGTGTCGCTCGGCTGGCTGCCGGCCTTCGGGCGCGGGCAGGTGGTGCAGATCGGCGGCTGGTCCACGGGCTTCCTCACGCGTTCGGGACTGATCGCGCTGATCCTGCCGTCGCTGACCCTGTCGCTGTTCCAGATCACCCTGGTGATGCGGCTCGTGCGCGCCGAGATGCTGGAGGTGATGCGCACCGACTTCATCCGCTTCGCCCGGGCGAGGGGGCTCACCGAGCGCTCGGTCCGCTTCCGCCACGCGCTGCGCAACTGCCTGATGCCCGTCATCACCGTGACCGGGTTGCAGATCGGCAACCTCATCGCCTTCGCCCTGGTCACCGAGACCGTGTTCCAGTGGCCCGGCATGGGGCTCCTGTTCGTGCAGGCCGTGTCCTTCATCGACATCCCCGTGATGGCCGCCTACCTCATGGTCGTCTCGGCCGTGTTCGTGGCGGTCAACACCATCGTCGACCTGACCTACGCCGTGGTCGACCCCCGCCTGCGGCAGGACGCCGTCGCCGGAGGCAGCCATGGCCGCTGAAGCCCGGCGCAGCCTCGGCGCGGTCCTGCGCGCCATCGTCGCCTCCGACCTGTTCTGGAGCTTCCGCCGCACGCCGATGGCCGTCTTCGGGGCCGTGCTCTTCGTCGTTCTCGCCGGCACGGCGGTGCTCGCCCCGGTGCTGTCGCCCCAGAACCCCTACGACCTGGCGCAGATCTTCATCGACAAGGCCGAACTCCCGCCGATCTGGGCCAAGGACGGCGAGTGGCCGTTCCTGCTCGGCACGGACCCGCAGGGGCGAGACGTGCTGTCCACCATTCTCTACGGCACGCGCATCTCGCTGCTCATCGGCCTGGCCAGCGTGCTGTGCGCCATGGCGATCGGAGTCACGATCGGGCTCGCGGCCGGCTATTTCGGGGGCTGGGTCGACAACGTGCTCATGCGGCTCGCCGACACGGTGCTGTCGATCCCCACGCTTCTCGTCGCGATCCTGGTCAGCGCCGTCTTCAAGGGGCTCCTGCCCCCGGGCCTGCGCGACGCCTTCTCGGGCGTCATCCTGGTCGGGGCCATCTCGCTGACGGGGTGGGTCCAGTACGCGCGCACGGTGCGGGCCTCCACCATGGTGGAGCGGCGCAAGGAATACGTGCTCGCCGCCCAGATCATCGGCGTCGCGAGCCGCCGCATCATGCGGCGCCACATCCTGCCCAATGCGCTCACGCCCGTGCTCGTGGCCGCGACGCTCAACCTGGGACTGGCCATCCTGTCGGAAGCCACGCTCTCCTTCCTGGGCGTGGGCATGCCCGTCACCAAGCCCTCTCTCGGCACGCTCATCCGCGTCGGCAACCAGTACCTGTTCTCCGGGTCCTGGTGGGTCGTGGTCTTCCCTGCCGTCCAGCTCGGCCTCATCGTGCTGGCGGTGAACCTCGTCGGCGACTGGCTGCGCGACGCCCTCAACCCCAGGCTCCGCTGAGCCTCAGGAGGACCCCATGGCGAACGATCTCCTCATCCGCAATGTCCGCCCCATGGGCGGCGCCACCGTCGACGTGCTGGTCAGGGACGGGCGCATCGCGGCGCTGGGGCAGGGGCTCTCGGCCCCCGGCGTCCCGGTGGAGGAGGGCGGCGGCGCGATCCTGGCGCCCGGCCTCGTCGAGGCCCACACCCATCTCGACAAGACGCTGCTCGGCATGGGCTGGCATCCGAACTCCGCCGGCCCCCGGCTCATCGACAAGATCACCAACGAGCGTCGCCTCAAGAAGGAGCTCAACATCGACTCGGCCCGCCAGTCGGCGCGCCAGGTGGTGCTGTCGTCCTCGCACGGCTCGACGCACATCCTCTCCCACGTCGACGTCGACACCGACGTGGGGCTCTCCGGCATGCGCGGCGTGCTCGAGACCGCCGCCCGCTACGCCGACGTGCTGACGCTGCAGACCGTGGCGTTTCCCCAGTCGGGCCTCCTGATCCGTCCCGGCACCCTCGAGCTGCTGACCGAGGCCATGGCCATGGGGGCGGACTTCGTGGGCGGCCTCGACCCCTGCGCCATCGACCGGGACCCCAAGGGTCATGTCGACGCGGTGTTCGCGCTGGCCGAGCGGTTCGGCAAGCCCGTCGACATCCACCTGCACGAGCCTTCGACCATGGGCGCCTTCTCGATGGAGCTGATCCTCGATCGCACCCGTGCGCTCGGCATGAAGGGCAAGGTCACGGTGAGCCACGCCTTCTGCCTGGGTGATCCCGACCCCGCGCTGGTGGAACCGCTGATCGAGCAGCTCGTCGAACTCGACGTCGCCATCATGACCACCGGCCCGGCCAGCCGGCCGGCCCCGCCCATCGCCAGGCTGCGCAAGGCGGGCGTGCGCGTGTGCTCCGGCAACGACGGCATCCGCGACACCTGGGGCCCCTACGGCAACGCCGACATGCTGGAGCGGGCCATGTTCCTCGGCCTGCGCAACAATTTCCGGCGGGACGAAGAGGTCGAGATCGCCTTCGAGGTCTGCACGAGCGGAGGTGCCGCCGTCGTCGGCATCGAGGGCTACGGCCTGGAGGTGGGCTGCGTCGCCGACCTGGTCCTGCTCACGGGCGAGACGATCACCGACGCGGTCGTGTCGCGCCACAAGCGCCCGCTCGTCGTGAAGAGGGGCAAGGTCGTGGCCCGCGACGGCGCCTGCCTGGTGGAGGCGCCCTGACCATGGCGCCCGCCCGCCTCGACGGCCGCACGCTCATCACCGCCCACTGGGTCGTCGGCCATGCCGACGGCCGGCACCGGCTGCTCGAACGGGGCGAGGTGGTGGTCGAGGGCGACCGGGTCGTCTTCGTCGGCCACGGCTTCCAGGGCGAGGTCGCGCGGCGGCTCGACATGGGCGAGGCCATCGTGTCGCCGGGCTTCGTCGACCTCGACGCCCTGTCCGACCTCGACACCACGATCCTCGGCTTCGACAACCAGCCGGCATGGCGCAAGGGGCGCGTCTGGCCGCACACCTACATGGAAGCCGGCCCCTACGAGATGTACTCGCCGGATGAGCTCGTCTTCCAGAAGCGCCATGCCTTCGCGGGCCTGATCCGCAACGGCATCACGACCGCCCTGCCCATCGCCTCGCTGTTCTACCGCGAATGGGGCGAGACGACCGCCGAGTTCGCCGGCGCCGCGCAGGCGGCGGAGGATCTCGGGCTGCGCGCCTATCTGGGTCCCGCCTACCGGGCCGGCAACCAGTTCGTGGCGCCGGACGGGACCATCCAGCCGTTCTTCGACGAGGCGCGCGGGCTCGCCAACCTCGAGGAGGCGATCGCCTTCTGCCGGCGCTTCGAGAACACCGCCGGCGGCCTCGTGCGCACCATGCTGGCGCCCGACCGCATCGAGACCTGCACGCCAGAGCTCCTGCGCCGCACGGCGGCCGCCCGTGACGAGCTCGGCGTGCCGGTGCGCCTGCACTGCTGCCAGTCGAAGATCGAGTACGACCTGGTGCTGGCGCTGCGCGGCATGAGCCCGCCCGAGTGGCTGGAGAGCCTCGGCTTCTTCGGCCGGCGTACGCTGCTGCCGCACGGAACGTGGGTCTCGGGGGCGCCCGGCATCGACCGGCCCGGCCGCGACCTCGAGATCATCCGCGACAACGGCGCCACCATCGTCCACTGCCCGCTGGTCTCCTCCCGGCACGGCAACGTCATCCGCTCCTTCGCCCGCTATCGCGACATGGGGCTGAACATCGGGCTCGGCACCGACACCTCGCCCCCGGACATGATCCTCAACATGCAGATGGGCCTGATCCTCTGCCGCGTGGCGGACGCCACCACGACGACCTGCCGCAGCGAGGACCTGTTCGATGCCGCGACCCTCGGTGGCGCCAAGGCTTTGGAGCGCCCCGACCTCGGTCGGCTGGAGCCCGGCGCCAAGGCGGACCTGATCGTGATCGACCTCGATCGCCCCCACACCGGCCAGGTCATCGATCCCATCCAGACGCTGATGCTCACCGGGCACGGCCGCGACGTCAGGACCGTCATGGTCGATGGCCGCTTCTCGATGATCGACCGCATCATCCCGGGCGTGGACGAGGCCGCCGACAACCGGCGTGCACAGGCGCAGTTCGAGCGCCTGATGGCTCTCTATCCGCAGCGCACCTGGCAGCATCCGCCCGCCGAGGAGATCTTCTCCTCCGCCTATCCGGTGACGCGGAGGCCCGCGTGAGCTCTCCCGTCCTCGCCGTCGACGGGCTGTCCGTCACCTTCGAGACGCGCCGTGGACCGCTGCACGCGCTGCGCGACGTGTCGCTGTCGATCGCCGCCGGCGAGATCCTGGGCGTCGTGGGCGAGTCGGGCGCCGGCAAGTCGCTCACCGGCACGGCCGTCATCGGGCTCATCGAGCCGCCGGGGCGGATCGTCGGCGGCAGCGTCACGCTGCGCGGCCGCCGCATCGACGGGCTCGACGTGAAGGCGATGCGAGAGGTGAGGGGACGCGAGATCGGCGTCGTCTTCCAGGACCCGCTGACCTCGCTGAACCCGCTGCTGCGCGTCGGCAACCAGCTCGAGGAGACCATCCGCACCCATCTGGGCCTGTCGCGGGGCGCGGCCCGCCAGCGCGCCCTGGGGCTCCTGGCCGAGGTGGGCATCCCGGCGCCCGCCGAGCGCATCGACCACTATCCGCACCAGTTTTCCGGAGGCATGCGCCAGCGGGTGGTGATCGCCCTGGCGCTCGCGGCCGATCCCGTGCTGCTGATCGCCGACGAGCCCACCACCGCCCTCGACGTCTCGATCCAGGCCCAGATCACGGGGCTCATCAAGCGCCTGTGCCGGGAGCGCGGCATGGCGGTGATGCTGGTGACCCACGACATGGGCGTGATCGCCGAGACGGCGGACCGCGTCGCGGTGATGTATGCCGGCCGCGTGGTGGAGGAGGGGCCCGTCGACGCTGTCATCCACCGCGCCCGCCATCCCTATTCGCGCGGCCTGATGGGCTCGATCCCGAGCATGCGCCGGCGCATGGACGCGCTCTCGCAGATCGACGGGGCCATGCCGCGGCTCGACGCCATTCCGCAGGGGTGCGCCTTTCACCCCCGTTGCCCCGTGCGGGTCGAGGCCTGCCACCACGAGCGCCCCGACCTCGCGGGACCGCCCGGCCACAGGGCCGCCTGTCTGCTGGTCGCCGCGGAGGCCGCCCATGCCGGCGCCTGACACCATTCTCGAGGCGCGGGACGTCTCCTGCCATTTCGACGTGTCGCCGCCGTGGCTGACCCGGGTGGTGGAACGGCGCGGACGCCGCATCCTCAAGGCCGTCGACGGCGTGAGCTTTCGGGTGCGCCGCGGCACCACCTTCAGCATCGTCGGGGAATCGGGCTGCGGAAAATCCACGCTGGCCAGGCTCGTCGTCGGTCTCGTCCAGCCCACCGCCGGCACCATCGCCTTCGGAACGGCGCCGGACGCGCAGGGCAAGCCCAGGACACCCCGCCTGCAGATGATCTTCCAGGATCCCTATGCCAGCCTCAACCCGCGCTGGACCGTGGAGGACATCGTCGCCGAACCGCTGCACGAGCTGAAGCTCCGACAGGGCGCGGCGATCTCCGCGCGCGTCGGCGAGCTCCTGTCGCTCGTCGGCCTGGCGCGCACCGATGCATCGCGTTATCCGCACGAGTTTTCCGGCGGGCAGCGCCAGCGCATCTCCATCGCCCGGGCGCTGGCGACGGAAGCCGACCTCCTCGTCTGCGACGAGCCGACCTCCGCGCTCGACGTGTCGGTGCAGGCCCAGGTGCTCAACCTGATGCGCGGGCTCCAGGCGGAACTGGCCCTTACCTACGTCTTCATCAGTCACAACCTCGCCGTCGTGCGCCACATGTCGGACGACCTCGCCGTCATGTATCTGGGCCGTTTCGTGGAGACGGGGCCCGCCGAAGGCGTGTTCGAGGGCGCCAGGCACCCCTACAGCCGGCTGCTGCTCGACACCATTCCGGACATCGAGAGCCCCAACCGCGAGCGCGCGCCGCTGACCGGCGAGGTGCCGAACCCCATCAACCGCCCCCGGGGCTGTGCCTTCGCGCCGCGCTGCAGCCTGGCCACGGACCTGTGCCGCAGCGAAAGGCCGGAGCTCGGCGGCCGGGGCGACGTGGCGGTCGCCTGCCATCACGCGGCCTGAGCGTGGGCGCGATCACGCGCCCATCGCTAAAACGTATGTAACGCTTTCGCCGCTGGCTGGACGAAGCTGCGAAGATCCGCAGCAGAGCCGTGCTTCGCCATGTCCGCCGTACCCTCCACCGCCACGGGCGCCGACCATGTCGCCGCCCGCCTGAAGTCCGCCGGAGCGACCCATGCCTTCGGGATCCCCGGGGGCGAGGTGCTGGCGCTGGTCGATGCCCTGGAGCGGGCCGGGATCCGCGTGCGGCTGGCCCGGCACGAGAACGCGGCAGGGTTCATCGCCGAGGGCCTGTGGCACGCGACCGGCGCGTTGCCGGTGCTGCTGACGACCATCGGACCCGGCGTTTCCAACGCGATCACCGCGGTGGCGCACGCCCAGCAGGACCGCGTTCCGCTGATCGTCCTGACCGGGTGCCTCGACACCGCGCTGGCCGAAACCTTCACGCACCAGGTCTTCGATCACCAGGCGGTGCTGCGACCGCTGGTCAAGGCGAGCTTCCGGGCCGCGCCCGGCACGCAGGCCCTGGTCATCGAGAAGGCGGTGGCGATCGCCCTGTCCGGCCGTCCGGGGCCGGTGCACGTGGACCTGCCCGTCGCGGTGATGGAGGCCGAGGCCGGCCCGGTGCCCGCCCGCGCCAGTCCTGAACGGCCGGGACCCGTCGCCGGGGGACTGGACCATGCCGTCGAGATCCTCGCCCGCGCCAGGCGCCCCCTGGTGATCGCGGGCCTGGACGTGGTCAACGAAGGCAGCGCCGCCGACCTCGACCGCCTGCTGGCCCGCTGGAAGGCGCCGCTGCTGACCACCTACAAGGCCAAGGGCGTCCTGCCCGAGACCGACCAGCGGGTGATCGGCGGCGTCGGCCTGTCGCCCCGGGCGGACGCGGCCATCGGACCGCTGCTCGCAGGCGCCGACGCCATCCTGCTGGCCGGCTACGATCCCATCGAGATGCGGCAGGGCTGGCGGCAGCCCTGGCCCGCCTCCACGCCGGTCGTCGACCTGGTCGCCAGCGACGTGCAGCACGGCATGCATGCCTCGACCGTCCTGGCCGAGGGGCACGTCGGGACGGCGCTGCGCCGTCTCGCCGAGCGGCTCCCGGCCCTGCAGGGCTGGCCCGACGACGCGCCGGCCCGCGTGCGGGCCAGGCTCGCCGACATCTTCACGCCCACCGCCGACTGGGGGCCGGGCGTCGCCTTCAAGATCCTGCGGGACGCCGCCCCGGCGGCCACGATCGCGACGGCGGATTCCGGGGCGCACCGGATCCTGTTGAGCCAGACCTGGACGTGTGACGGCCCCCGCCGCCTGCTGCAGTCCACCGGGCTGTGCACCATGGGATGCGCGTTGCCGCTCGCCATCGGCGCAGCCCTCGGGGCGGGCAAGCCCGTGCTCTGCGTGGTCGGCGATGCCGGCCTCGAGATGGTGGCGGGGGAACTCGCCACGGCGCGCGATCTCGCCGTGCCGGTGGTGGTCGCCGTGATGGTGGACCGCAGCCTCGGCCTGATCGACCTCAAGCAGCGACAGTCCGGCCTGCCCACCGCCGCGGTGGAGATCGGCGGGACCGACTTCTCGGCCGTGGCGCGGGGCTTCGGGCTGGTCGGCGAGACGGTGGCCGATGCGACGGCGCTCGGCCATGCGGCCCGGGCGGCCTTCGCACGGCCGGGCGTCACGGTCATCGCCTGCGAGATCGGGCCACGCGCGTACGACGGAGCCTTCTGATGGCGAGGCCGTCCTCCCGCCCGCGCGACCAGCGTCTCGACCTCTTCCGCGGGCTGACGATGCTGATCATCTTCGTCGCCCACGTGCCGGACAATCCCTGGGGGGACTGGATCCCGGCCCGCTTCGGCTTCTCGTCGGGCACCGAGCTCTTCGTGTTCTGCTCCGGCGTCGCCAGCGCGCTGGCCTTCTCGGGCGTGTTCGAGACGCGCGGGCTGGCCATGGGGACGGCCCGCATCGCCTGGCGGTGCTGGCAGGTCTACTGGGCTCATGCCGGGCTGTTCCTGGCCAGCGTGGCGCTGGCGGCGGCGCTGGACAGGCTCACGGGCTCCTCCCACATCGTCGCCACGCAGTTCGCGCCGCTGCTCGCCGATCCGGGCGGCGCCATCCTCGCCTTCCTCACGCTGCGCTGGCTGCCGCAATATCTCGACATCCTGCCGATGTACCTCGTGATCCTCGCCATGGTGCCGGCGGTCATGGGCCTGCGACGCCTTCACCCGGCTCTGCCCTTCGTGCTGGTGGCCGGCCTCTACGCCACGGTCTGGCTGCGGGGGCTCGAACTCGACGGCGATCCGCTCACGCACGATCCCTGGTTCCTCAATCCCTTCTCGTGGCAGGCCGTGTTCTTCCTCGGCTTCTTCTTCGCCAAGGGATGGATCAAGGTGCCGCCGCTGCGCCGCCCGGTCCTGGTGGCCATCGCGGTGGCCGGGCTGCTGTTCACGGTCCCGGTCGCGCACAAGGCGGTGTACGGCAGCCTGCAATGGGCGCTGGACGTGCGGGTGGCCATCCTGCCGCTCAACGAGAAGGCCGACCTCCACTGGCTGCGCATCCTGCATTTCCTGCTGCTCGCCTATGTCGCCCTGAGCCTCGTCGAGCCGTCCAGGACGAGCCTCGACGCCCACCCGGCGGGGCGGCTGCTGGTGCGCATCGGTCGCCAATCGCTGGGCACCTTTCTCGCGAGCCTGCTCCTGGCGCGCGCCGCCGGCGTCGTGCTCGACATCGAGGGGCGGGGAGCCGGCCCCGCGGCCGCCGTCAACCTCGCCGGGCTCGCGCTCGTGGTGGTGGCCGCCCTGACGGTGGAATGGTTCAAGTCCGCCCCCTGGTCCAAGCCTCACAAGCATCCTGACACCCAACCTGCGCAGGCGGCCGCCCCCGGGCCGTCCTCCGTTCCCGAACCGACGACCGCCTGACGGGGGCCAGCCACGTGACATCCGGTGCCGCGGACGCGGCCTATGACGACGACACGCTCATCGCGCGCCTGCTGGAGCGCGACGAGCGCGCCTTTCGTTGGCTCGTGCGCCAACTCCACGGGATGATGCTCGCGTTCGCGCGAAGCTTCGTCCGGGACGCCGCGCTGGCGGAGGAGGTGGTCCAGGAAACCTGGGTCGCCGTGATCGACGGGCTCGCGCGTTTCGAGCGGCGCTCGACGCTCAAGACCTGGATCTACTCGATCCTCGCCAACAAGGCGCGGACGGCCGCCCAGCGGGCCCGCCGAACCGTGGCCTTCTCGGACCTCGGGCCCGCCGGCGGCGACCCGGTGGATCCGGACCGCTTCATGGCGAACGGCCACTGGGCCTCGCCGATCGAGCCGTGGGACGCCATGACGCCGGAGCGGATCGTCGCCGGCCAGCACCTGTGGACGGTGGCGCGGGGCGCGATCGAGCTGCTGCCCGAGGCCCAGCGGGCCGTCCTGATCCTGCGTGACGTCGAGGAGCAGGATGGCCCCACGGTGGCGTCGCTGCTCGGGATCAGCGAGGGAAACCAGCGCGTTCTGCTGCATCGCGCCCGCGCCTCGGTGCGCGACGCGCTGTCGAAGATCATGACCGACCCGCAGAAGGCCGGACCAGACAAGAAGACGACACAAACCGGCCAAGGGCCGCGGAGGCAATCGTGAGAATGACCTGCAGAGACGTGAGCCGGCGTGCGAGCACCTATCTGGACGAGGACCTCAGCCTGCGCGAGCGCCTCGCGCTGAAGGCGCACCTCTTCATCTGCGTGAACTGCCGGCGCTACGTCGCGCAGCTCGCCGCCACCTTGAACCTTGTCCGGGACCGCCAGTGGGCGGGCGTCGACGAGGAGGCGGAGGACCGCCTCGCCGCGATGTTCCGGCAGTCCGGCAAAAGCGACGGCGGCTCCGGCTTCACATGCACGTGACGGGGCGTAACGGGCGGCCCCCCGGCGGGGACCATCTCCCGTAAAGCAAAGGGAGACTGTGATGCAGGATCGCTACAACGGACGGCACGGCATCGACGACACGGATGCGATCGCGGCCTACGAGAGGGCGGTCGCGGCACTGGCGGGGCACCGCCCCTCGGCCGGCGCTGCGTTGGACGAGGCCATCACCCGCGCCCCGGACTTCGTTGCGGGTCACGCCCTCAAGGGCTTCGCGCTGCTCACTCTGGGGCGCGAGGAGATGCGGCCCGGCGCCATCCAGGCGGCGGCGAAGGCGCGATCGGCGGCGCGACGCAGCGCGCGTCTGACGGAATCGGAAAGCGTCCTCGTCGATGCGCTCGATCTCGCCGTCGCCGGCCGCTTCCTCGATGCGTCCGCGCACCTGGAGGCCAGGCTTCGCGAAGAGCCCTTGAACTTCCTCCTGCTGAAGCTCGCCCACGCGTTGCGCTTCATGGCCGGCGACACACCCGGCATGCTGGCCGCCACCTCGAGCGTGATCCATGCCTGGCGCTCCGACGAGGATGCCTCCGGCTACGTCTTCGGCTGCCATGCCTTCGCGCTGGAGGAAGCCGGCCGCTATGCCGAGGCCGAGCGGTTCGGCGAGGTCGCGCTGGCGCTCGCCCCGGACGATGCCTGGGGTCTGCACGCCCTGAGCCACGTCGACGAGATGAACCGCCGTGTCGCGATCGGCATCCGCCGTCTCGAGTCGACCCGTGACGTGTGGAGCCGCTGCAACAATTTCCAGTTCCACATGGCCTGGCACCTGGCGCTGATGTGCCTGGAATCCGGCGATGCCGAGCGGGCCCTGGCGCTTTACGACGAGGACATCCGGCCGCAGCCGACCGACGACTACCGCGACGTGGCGAATGCCGCCTCCCTCCTGTGGCGGCTGCGGCTCGCCGGCGTCTCGGTCGGCGACCGGTGGGAGGAGCTCGCGGTTCTGGCGCGCCGGCGTGCCGCCGAGACGACGCTGATGTTCGCAAGTCTCCACCACATGCTGTCGCTGGCCGCCACCGGTGACACGCAGGGCCTCGACGCGGCGCTCGCCGCGTGGGAGGCCCACGCGGCCTCGGGCACCGGCGACCAGGCGTGCGTGGCCGCGTCCGTGGGGCTGGACCTCGCCCGCGTCGTCGCGGGCCGGCGGACCGACTTCGCCCGCGTCATGGGCCGGCTGCCGGCGATCGGGGGAAGCGCGGCGCAGCGCGACGTCTTCGTCCAGACGCTGGTCCACGCGGCCCGGTCCGCTGGCGATGGCGAAGCCGTTCGGTCTATCCTGGCCCTGAGGCGTCGCCAGCGTGGCGAAGACGCCTTCGGCAACCGCATGGCGAGCCTGGAGGCAGCATGACGCGGGCGAGAAGGCTCTCCTTCGCGAGCCTGGGAGCGGTCCTGGCGGCGGGCGTTTCGTCCGCCGCCCTGGCATGTCCGGGGGCCGAGCCCTGCCACGTCGAACAGGGCACCTACCGCTTGCGGCTGCCGCAGGGCTGGGACGGCAAGACGGCCTTGCCGGTGCTCGTCTTCATGCACGGGTATCGTGGCTCAGCCGACGAGATCGCCGGCGACGTCATGTTGGCCGAGGAACTCGACCGCCGCGGAATGGCGCTCGTGGCCCCGCAGGGCGCGGCCGCCGACCGACGCGGTGCGAGCTGGTCCTTCCCGGGCAAGGCGGAGACCGGCCGCGACGACGTCGCCTTCATCGAAAGCGTGGTCGGCGACGTCGCCAAACGCATCCCCGTGGACCGCAAGCGTCTCATCGCGTCGGGCTTTTCCGTGGGCGGCTCGATGACGTGGTATCTGGCCTGCCAGGGGCACGGCCTTTTCGCCGCCTATGTTCCGGTCGCCGGGGCCTTCTGGGTTCCCGAGCCGACGGACTGCACGGCCGGACCGCAGGTGCTTCGCCACGTCCACGGCTTGAACGATCCGATGGTCCCCATGATGGGCCGCGCCCTGGGCGGGCCGACCAGCAGCGTTCGCCAGGGCGAAGTGCGCAAGGGCATGGCGACCTGGCGCCGGGTCAACGGATGCCCGAACGAACCGACCCGCCACGAAACCGTCGAAGGGCTGGACTGCGACGTGTGGGACGGGTCGGCTTGCCGGTCCGGCAAGGCCCTGATGCTGTGCCTCCACGCCGGCGAGCACGAGATCGAGGCCCGGTGGGTCGCCGCCGGCATCGACTGGGCTTCCGCGGCGCTCCCCACGCACTGAACGGCCGGGTCGACGGATGACGGCGACGGGGCCGATCGGCGGCCTTGCCTGAATACTCAGCCCGGATCCCGGCTCTCCAGCGTCTCGAAGACGAGCGCCGCGATGAAGCCGAACAGGATGTGCCCGACATAGCTCATGAAGGAGAGCTCGCCGCCCCACTCCATGAGCAGGAAGGGCAGGCCGGCGAGGGGCGCGAAGATGCCGAGCGCGTTGAACCAGGTGAACGAGCCCCAGCTCAGGCAGTTGGCGATGAGCGGCGAGGGGTTGATGGCCCGCGTCGCGGTGATGGCGGTGACGACCAGCCAGAACAGTCCCGTGCCCATGGTCGCGGTGCCGCGCAGCGTCGCGACGGCCATGAACAGGGTGAAGGCGAGCCAGACGCCGGCATCGAGAATGACCGGCCAGCGCGGCAGGTTGCGCGAGACGATCCAGTAGAGCAGCGGATAGCCCACGATTCCGACGACGTAGTGCCCGAAGGTGGCCGTGGGCAGCGACAGCGCGATGCCCGTCCACGTCTGCACCAGCGAGATCACCAGCTGCGGCGGCTCCAGTGGACCGCCGAGCACCCACGCGGTGATGACGCGGGCCCAGATCTCCCACGCCATGAGCGCGATGTAGCCGCCGGCGAAGAGCCGGAACAGCGTCTTGCGGGAGGGAAGGGCGAGCGCGGAAGGCTGGAGGGCGGACGACGCTGACATGGCGGGAGTTCCCAAGGGCGGCAGGAGTGTCCTGCCTTGGTCACCGCCGCAGCGCTCGCGTTTCAGACAGTCCGATCACCGATGCGTGAGAGGCGGCCCGGCGCGGTGCGTCTTTTGGCACGCCTGCGTCGGGGGCTGCTCGGAGGTTGTGAATCTTGTGGTCGTCCAGCTATCGCCACTCTCTCCGCGTCATGGCCGGGCTTGGCCCGGCCACCCACGACTTCAGGATGGCCCCAGCAAAGTCGTGGATGCCCGGGCCAAGCCCGGGCAGGACGGCGGAGAGGTGGTCGTGCGATGGAGAAGTCAGATCCGATACCCTACCGGAGATCGATTCACACGCTCGCGGGATAAGGAGATCGAGGGTTCAGGCTCCAAAGGCACTCGTGTAAATCCCCTCATCCTGAGCAGCCGCCGAAGGCGGCGTGTCGAAGGACGCAGGACCGCGCGTCACCCGCGCAGGTGGCAGGCCAGCCAGTGTCCTTCGCTGGTCTGCTTCAGCTCGGGCGTCTTCTCGCTGCACAAGGGGAGCTGGCGGATCGGGCAGCGGGTGTGGAAGTGGCAGCCCTTGGGCGGGGAGATCGGGTTGGGGACGTCGCCCTCCAGCTTGATGCGCGGGCGCTTCACCTTGGGGTCGGGGATCGGCACGGCCGAGAGCAGGGCCTCGGCATAGGGGTGCAGCGGGTTGAGATAGAGCTCGCGCGCAGGCGCGATCTCGACGATCCGGCCGAGATACATCACCGCCACCCGGTCGGAGATGTGCTCCACCACCGAGAGGTCGTGGGCGATGAAGAGATAGGTGAGGCCCATCTCCTCCTGCAGGTCCTCGAGCAGGTTGATGACCTGGGCCTGGATCGACACGTCGAGCGCCGAGACCGGCTCGTCGCACACCACGAGCTTCGGCTCCACCGCGAGCGCCCGGGCGATGACGATGCGCTGGCGCTGCCCGCCGGAGAACTCGTGGGGGTAGCGCCGGCGATGGTCGGGATTCAGGCCAACCTTCTTCAGCAGCGTGACCACCTTGTCCTCCATCTCCGAGCGGGAGGAGGCGAGGCGGTGGATGATCAGCGCCTCCGAGATGATGGAGCCGACGGTGAGGCGGGGGTTCAGCGAGGCGAAGGGGTCCTGGAAGACGATCTGCATGTCGCGGCGAACCGCGCGCAGCTTGTCCTCGTCCATGGCCATGACGTCCTGGCCCTCGAAGGTGATCGAGCCGGAGGTCGGCTCGGTCAGCCGCAGCACGCAGCGCCCCGTCGTCGACTTGCCGCAGCCGCTCTCGCCCACGAGGCCGAGCGTCTCGCCCTCGGCGATGTCGAAGGACACGCCGTCGACCGCGTGCACGCGCGCGGCCTCGCGCTGGAACAGCCCGCCTTTCAGGCTGAAGTGCTTCACCAGGTTCTTCACCGAGAGCAGGGGCTCAGCCATGGGCAACGGCCTCCTGCGCCGCGGGGTGGAGATGGCAGGCGACCTTGTGCCCGCGCTCGTCCGTCACGAGGGCCGGCTGCTCGGCACTGCAGATCGGCATGACGTGCTTGCAGCGGCTGGCGAAGCGGCAGCCCGGCGCCGGGTTGATGAGGCGCGGCACGGTGCCGGCGATCGCCTCGAGCCGGACGTGCTGCGTGGCCGCCAGGTCGAGGCGCGGAATCGAGCGGATCAGGCCCTGCGTATAGGGGTGCAGCGGGCGCTCGAACAGGTCCTCGACGGTGGCTTCCTCCACGACGCGGCCGGCATACATCACCACGACGCGCTGGGCCGTCTCGGCCACCACGCCCATCGCATGGGTGATGAGCATCACCGCCATGCCGAGGCGCTCCTTGAGCTCCGCCATCAGGTCGAGGATCTGCGCCTGGATGGTGACGTCGAGCGCCGTGGTCGGCTCGTCGGCGATGAGGAGCTTCGGATTGCAGGAGAGCGCCATGGCGATCATCACGCGCTGGCGCATGCCACCGGAGAACTGGTGCGGATAGTCGTCCACGCGCGTCTCCGGACGCGGGATGTTCACGAGCTTCAGCATCTCGATGGTGCGGTCGCGCGCCTCCTTGCGCGACAGGTTCATGTGCCGGCGCACCGCCTCCCCGATCTGGTCGCCCACCGTGAACACCGGGTTCAGGGACGTCATCGGCTCCTGGAAGACGATGGCGATCTCCTTGGTCCGGATGTCGTCGAGCTGCGGCCCCGTGAGCGGCACGAGGTCGCGGCCCTGCCAGAGGATCTGGCCTGCGGCGATGCGGCCGGGCGGCATGGCGATGAGCTTCAGGATCGACATGGCGGTCACGGTCTTGCCGCAGCCGCTCTCGCCGACGACGCACACCGTCTCGCGCGGGTTGATCCTGATGTCGACGCCGTCGACGGCCTGGACGACGCCCTCGTCCGTTCCGAAGTGGATCTTGAGGCCGCGGATGTCGAGAAGCGGGGCAGGGGAGCTCATGCGGCCGCCTCACATGACGCGTCGAGCGTCGAGAGCATCACGCAGCCCGTCGCCGATGAAGTTGATGGTGACGACGGTGAGGAAGATCGCCGCGCCCGGGAACAGCGCCCAGTGCGGGGCGATGTCGAGGAAGTCGCGGGCATCGAACAGGATGCGGCCCCAGGTCGGGATGTCCGGCGGGAAGCCCAGCCCGAGGAAGGACAGGGTCGATTCCTGGATGATGGCCGCCGCCACGTCGATGGTCGCGGCGATGATCACCGGCCCCAGCGCGTTGGGCAGGATGTGCCGGACGACCATGCGGGTCTTGCTGGCGCCGAGCGCGCGGGCCGCCTCCACGAACTCCTTTTCGCGCAGCGACAGGAACTGGGCGCGCACGAGACGCGCCACGGGCATCCAGCGCAGGCCGCCGATGACGACCACGATCATGATGAAGACGCCGCCTTCCGGTCCGAAGACCGACTTCAGCGAATCCCGGAACAGGTAGATCACCACGAGCAGCAGCGGCAGCTGCGGCAGGGACAGGAACAAATCGGCGAGCCACATCAGGAACGAGCCAAGCCAGCCGCGCGACATGCCCGCGATGGCGCCGATGATGGTGCCGAGCACCACGGCGACGAACATCGCCGCGAAGCCGACGGCGAGCGAGATCTTGCCCCCGTAGATCATGCGGGCGAGCAGGTCCTGGCCGAGGTCGTCCGTGCCGAAGGGATGGGCGAAGGAGGGCGTCGACAGCTTGGCGCGGAAGTCGATGTCGTTGATCGGCACCTTCCAGACGAAGGAGCCGAACAGGATCACGACGATCATGATCGACATCACCACGGCGCTGACCAGCGCCGGGCGATGGCGACGGAAGCGACGCCACGCGTCGAGGCCCGGCGACCACGGCTTGGCCGCGACCGCAGCTCCCTCAACTGTAGGAGATGCGGGGATCGAGCCAGCCATACAACACGTCCGCAATGAGGTTGAAGAGCACGACCAGGCAGGAGAAGACGAAGGTGACCGCCATCACCACCGGCGTGTCGTTGGAAAGGATCGAGGAAATCAGCAGGGAGCCGATGCCCGGAATGCGGAAGATCTGCTCCGTCACGATCGCACCGCCGAACACCGCCGGCATCTGCAGCGCGACGAGGGTGACGACCGGAATGAGCGCGTTGCGCACGACGTGCTTGGTGATGACGACTTTCTCGCCCAGTCCCTTGGCGCGTGCCGTGGTGACGTAGTCGAGCCGGATCACGTCGAGCACGGCGGAGCGCACGTAGCGGATCATCGACGCGGCTTGGAAGAACCCCAGGACGCAGATGGGCATGATCGACTGCTTGAACTGCTCCCACCACCACTGGAGGCCGGTGGCGCTGAGGTCCGAGCGGTAGACGAAGGGCAGCCAGTCGAGCTTCACCGAGAACAGCAGGATGAACAGCAGCCCGGTGAAGAAGGTCGGGAGCGAGAAGCCGATGAAGGCCAGCGTGTTGGCGATCTGGTCGAAGATCGAATAGGGCCGCGTGGCCGAATAGACCCCGACCGGGATGGCGATGCAGATCGCCAGGATCTGGCTCAGCCCCACGATGGCCAGCGTCGCGGGGATGCGCTGCAGGATCAGCGTGTCCACGTTGATGCGGCTGACGAAGGAGAATCCCCAGTCGCCCTGGAGCATGGCGACGAGCCAGTGCCAGTAGCGCATCAGGATGGGGTCATCCATGCCGAACTTTTCCCGCAGTGCCGCCCGGACTTCGGGCGGCACGTTGGGGTTGGTCGCGAGCTCCCCGAACGGGTCGCCCGGCGCGAGCGCCATCACGCAGAAGAGCACCGCGGAGATCCCGAGCAGGCTCGGGATCGCGATGAGCAGGCGCCGGAGGACGTAGGTGCCCATGGATGCGAGGCCGGATCAGGCTTCGCGGTACCAGAACTCCAGGCTGCCCGTGTCGGTGTCCCAGCCGCTGATCGGCGCCCGCAGCTTCTCGTTGATGACGTAGAGGCGCGGACGATAGACGACCGGGATGATCGCGTTGTCGGCGATGATGAGGTCGTTCATCTTGATGAACATGGCGGCGCGCTTGACCGGGTCGAGCTCGCCCACCGAGGCCTTGTAGGTCTCGTCATACTCCTTGTTCGACCACCGGGAGATGTTCTGGCCCTGCCACTTGTTCTCCTTGGTCGCCGCTTCCCAGGACGCGAACTGCAGCATGAACTGCGTCGGGTCGGGCTGCGTCATCGTGGTCGTGTACATCTCAAGGTCGCAATAGAACTTGGTGTACGTGTCGGGGTTGGCCACGTCCGAGGAGAAGTAGACCGAGGCGACGACCGACTTCAGTTCCAGGTCGATGCCCGCCTTCTGGCAGGCCTGCTTGATGATGGCCTGGGTCTTCTGGCGCGGGCCGTTGATGGACGTCTGGAAGACGTATTTGAGCTTCTTGCCGTCCTTCTCGCGGATGCCGTCCGAGCCGCGCTTCCAGCCGCCGTCGTCGAGGATCTTGTTCGCCTTGTCGACGTTGAACTCGAAGGTCATGTTCTTCGAGTTGAAGCGCTCCGGCGCGTTGAGGAAGTTGGCCGTGGCGATGCCTGCGCGGCCGTAGATGAACTCCTCCACGCCCTTGCGGTCGACGAGCAGCTGCAGCGCCTTGCGCACGGCCGGGTCGAGCAGGGTGGGGTGCTTGGTCTTGAGGCTCGCGCGCTCGCCGTCCACCTCGGTCCACGGATCGGTGTGGTTGAGGAGGATGAACTCGATGTTGGCGCCCTTGGAGATCAGCGCCTTGCCCTTGCCGCCCTTCTCGAGCCGGGCGATGACGTCTTCCTCGACCTGGATGTTCCAGCCGTAGTCGTACTCGCCGGTCTGCAGCACCGCGCGGGCCGCCGAGGCCGCGTCGCCGCCGCCCTTCATTTCGATCGAGTCGAAATGCGGCATGTTCGGCTTGTGGTAGTCCATGTTGATCGAGCCCTTGACGAGGTCGCCGGGCTTGAACTCCACGAACTTGTAGGGGCCGGTGCCGACCGGCGAGAGGTTCGCCGGCGCCTCGCGCGACTTCGCGCCCGAGAAGGCCTCGAAGAGGTGCTTCGGAATGAGGCTGCCGCGGGTGCCGACGAAGGCGTCGGCCCAGAACGGCGTCGGGATCTTGAACTTCACACGCACCGAGAGGTCGTCGATCTTCTCGACCTCGACGTCGCGGTAGGTGCCGATCGTGACCGAGGCCGTCGCCGGATCCTTGGCGAACTGCCAGTTGAAGATCATGTCGTCGGCGGTGACGGGCTTGCCGTCGTGCCACTTGATGCCGGGCTTGAGCTTCCACACGACGCTCTTGCCGTCGGCAGCGAGGCCGCCGTTCTCACGCGTCGGGATCTCGGCGGCGAGCACCGGAATGAGGTTGCCGTCCGGATCCCAGTTCGCCAGCGGCTCGTAGAAGATGCGCGCGGCGTCCTGTTCCTTGGTGCCGACCGCGAAGTGCGGGTTGAGGAGCGTGGGACCCTGCCACCAGAGCACCTTCAGCGGGCCGCCGCCACCGCGCTTGGTCGGCTTGTACTCAAGCTTGGACTGCGCCATCGCGACGCCGTTCCAGACCAGGATCTGGGAGGCGATGGGTGCGCTGAGGCCGACCGCGACCATGCGCTGGATGAAAGCGCGACGGTCCATGCGGCCGTCTTTCACGCTGTCGACTAGCCCTCGGATCTCGTTCTCGTTCATGACTTCCCCTCTCATGAGACACGTCTTGCAGGATGCGTGCCGATAAAGCGCCGTCTTACGACGGTCGTTGTGCTTACAAACTGATCAGTCCTGACGGAGGTCGTCAACGGGCTCAATGACCCCGAGACATGTCCAACGGTGGATTCACCTCCGGCGGGATGGGACATACATAGGGCGAAGCTTTCGTCCGCCTAGCCAGGTCCGCCTTGGCCTCGGCCATGAGCGAGGGATCGGTCAGGGCCGAGATCGCCAGCGATGCCATGGCCTTGGAGGCCTGGATCATCGCCTTGTGCGCGGCGGGCTCCTTGCCCTGGGCGACGACCTGCCAGGTGTGGAAGGGCGTTCCGATCGCGACCGTCGGCGCATGCACCTGCACGGTCGGCACCACCCACGAAACGTCGCCGACGTCCGTGGAGCCGATCATCGGGTTGCGCCTGGCGTCGAGCGGCACGGTGAAGTCCGCGAGCGGTGCGCCGGTGTCCTCCATGCCGATCGCGTACCAGACCGTCGCGATGTCCTTTTCGGGCAGGGTGGCGCGGATCGCGGCAGCGAAGGCCTTGTCCTTCTCGTCGAAGTGCGGCGGGCCCAGATCCTCCATGATCGCCTGCAGTGCCTTTTCCAGCGGCGTGTTGCCCAGGATGTTGGACACGGCGCTGACGATGCGCGTCTCAACCGTGGTCTCGGTCATGAGGGCGGCGCCCTGGGCGATCTTCGTGACCCGGTTGACGAGCTCGGTCATGCCGGGCAGGTCGCGGGCGCGGATCGAGTAGCGGACGCGGGCGTGGGCCTGCACGACGTTGGGCGCGATGCCGCCGGTGTCGAGCACGGCGTAGTGAACGCGTGCATCGCTCGGCATGTGTTCGCGCATGTAGTTCACGCCCACGTTCATGAGCTCGACGGCGTCGAGCGCCGAGCGGCCCAGATGCGGGGAGGCTGCGGCATGAGCCGCCTTTCCGGTGAACACGAAGTCGGCGCGGGTGTTGGCGAGCGACAGGGGCGGCGCCACCTCCCACCAGCTCGACGGATGCCACGTCATCGCGATGTCCGCGTCGGCGAAAGCGCCGGCCCGCACCATGAAGGCCTTGGCGGCCCCGCCTTCCTCGGCCGGGCAGCCGTAGTAGCGCACGCGGCCCGGGACCTTGTTGGCGGCAAGCCAATCCTTGACGGCGGTGGCCGCCAGCAAGGCGGCCGAGCCCAGCAGGTTGTGGCCGCAGCCGTGGCCATGCCCACCCGTCTCGATGGGGCTGTGGACCGCCTTGCCGGCCTCCTGGCTGAGCCCCGGCAGGGCGTCGTATTCGCCCATGATGGCGATGACCGGACCGCCTTCGCCCGCCTCGCCCATGATCGCGGTGGGAATTCCGGCGACCTTCTCTGTCACCTTGAAGCCCTGGTGGATCAGCTCCGCCTTGTGCTCGGCCACCGAGCGCTCCTCGGTGTAGCAGACCTCCGGCATCCCCCAGACCCGGTCGGCGAGCGCGACGAAGCGCTCCTTGTGCTCGTCCACCTGGCGCCAGATCTCGCTGCGATTGTCCATCGTTCGGCCCTTCACGTCCTGTCGGCCCGGCAAGTCGCCGGTTCGAAGCCAGTGTGGAACGCCGAAGGCGGAAGCGCCAGAGGGAGCCCTCAGGACCGGCAGGGCATGGACCGGCCGTCCGAGCGGCGTCAGGGACTTGGGCGCCGTCCCTGACTCAAGGTCTCAACGCGGCACGACGGCCGGGTTGACCTTTCCCGACATCGCCCCCGGGACTTTTCCGGTGGCGCGGATGCGCTCGACGAGCGCTTCGAAGTCGGGAACGGCCGGGCGCCCGGCGAGCGCCGCGCGTACGACGTCACGGGCGGGCGAGGCGCAGGCGAAGCAGGCCAGGACCGTCTCCCCGGCCTGGAGGGTGCCGCGCAGTTGCGGGATCCAGGTCCGCGCCGCCATCAGGTTCGTGTTGGGCAGCGCGCGATGCACCACCGGCTGGCGGAGGGTCGACGGGCCGAGGTCGACGATCAGCGACGCGTCCGTGCTGGTCTCGGCCAGGGCCCAGTCGTCCCCGGCCTCGCGCAGGTCGCGGTCGCCGTCCGTCCGGGCCACGGCGAAGCCGCCTTCCGAGGTCGCGAGGGGGCGCGGCGTCCGGATCCGGTGCAGGCGAACGTGCCCGGCGCCATGCGCCATCAGGACGGTCTCCACCGTGACGTCCGCCCAGGGATGCCAGCGGGCGTAGAGAACCTCGGGCGAGACCAGCGCTTCCTCATTGCCCTCGCGGACGCGGTAGTGCCGGCCATCGTCGCTGAGCCCCAGCATCGAATCGAAGACCGCGTCGACGAAGCGCCGCTCGTCGGCCTCGATGCTGAAGCCGTAGCGCCCCGAATAGGCGAACTTCGCGTATTTCTCCGGCCCGAAGCGGAATTCGAGATCCTCCTGGCCGCAGGACAGGGCGACGACGTCGCCCGGCGGCCGGGTCAGGACCATGCCGGGATGGACCTGCAGGGCATGACCGTCGCCCTCGGGGCCCGCCGCCTCCTGCGCCTGCCAGAAGGGATGGTCGGCCGGCAGGGCCAGGGGGGCGAAGGCCTTGAAGGCCCAGTAGGGCGAGCCGGCCGAGTTGTAGTGCTCCGACATCATGCGCTGGGGATAGGCGTAGCCGATGGACAGGACGCCGTCCGGATGCGCGATCGGCTGGCGCGCCCACCACCGCAGATGACGAAGGTAATGCCCCTTGATGACGCCCCACGGCAGGGCCTCCACGCCGGCCACCGCCAGCGCGCCCCAGAACGAGCCCGTGGCGAAACGGTAGGTCATGCTGCGGCCGTAGGGCACGACGGCGCCGTCCTCGGCGAACCAGCGGTCGAAATCCGGCGCGAACACCCTGGCCCGCTTCCGCCAGGCCTCGGCGCGATCGGCACGGCGGCCATAGGCCGCCAGCAGCAGCCCGTAGAAGTGGAAGGCGAAGGGAATGTAGTGGTCGACGCGCCGCCACGGCCCGTCCCGGTACCAGCCCTCGCCGAGATAGAGGGCGTCGATCTCGTCGAGATACTGCTCGGTCGGGGCGGGGTCGTGGGCCACGCCGATGGCCTCCAGACCCAGGTCGATCATGACCCGGAAGAACTTCCAGTTGTTGGTCGAGAACGGCCTGACCCGCGCCTGCGTGAGCCAGCGCGCGACGTTGTCCTTCGCCTGCGACGATAGCGGCTCCCAAAGCCTGTCCGGCACCAGCCGGAGCGCGTAGCCCAGGGCCGCGAGTTCGACCATGCGCTGGTCGACGTCGCCGACCGCGCCCCAGTATTCCGGGTGCCCCGGATCCGTTCCGTTGGCCAGTCCCTCGCGGATCGGCGCCCAGTCGATCCACGCCGCGCCACCCGCAGCCGCCGGGGCGAGCCCCCACAGGGGGCGGGCAAACCCTTCGAAATCCGCGGCGGCCCGGTCGAAATGCGCCGAGTCGTGCCCCAGCCGGATGCGCGCCTTGCCCGGCGAGCGATAGGTCTCGAGCGGTGTCCACAAGGCCCGAAGCGCCGCCTCCACATCCGCCCGCGTGCGCAGCGGGTTGCCGGCCATGGGGTTCCACAGCTGATGGACGAAGGGATCGGGGGTCGGGGTGCCGCTCACGGGGGTCTCGCTGCGTCTGGCCATTGCGTTGCTGCCGCCCCTCCGCACGTCCTGCCCGGGCCCGGCCCGGGCATCCACGACTTTGCCGGGGCCGCGTGCAAGTCGTGGGTGGCCGCGCCAAGCCCGGCCATGACGCGCAGATATCGAGCATCCTCCTGGCGGGATCGAACGATAGTGCCCCGTTCCGAAAACAAAAATGCCCCGGGGCGGGAGGGGAACCCCGGGGCATTCCGGCAGCCGGGTCTGGCCTCAAGAAGCTCGGATGACCCGCTTGCCTTCGGACACGAGGCGCTCGGCTGCCTCTGCGACCTTGATCTTGCCGAAGCCGAGCTGGTCGGCGGTCGGGCGCATCACCTGATGGTCGAACTCGTTGGCGCCGAGCGGCACCGGGGCCGGGTAGGGCCCCACCTTGTCGGCGATGAAGTCGACATAGGCGACCGTCTGGCGCTCGAGGTCGTTGAGGAGCGGCGCGACCTGCGCGCGCACGGCGAGGTTCACCGGGACGCCGCGCTCGACACCCAGGATCTTGCCCGCCTCGGGGCTGTTGACGAAGAAGTCGATGAACTTCGCCGCCGCCTCGGCCTGCTTGGAGGTCTTGCCGATGCTCCAGATCAGCGCGGGCCGATAATAGAGGCCCGACGGACCGTCGGCCTTGGCCACCGGCAGCGTGGTGATGCCGATCTTCTGCTTCAGCACCGACTGGTAGCCGATGAGCTGGTTGGAGAAGGTGAAGGCCATCGCCGTGTTGCCCGTGGTGAGCGGGTTCGAGTCGATGAGGTGGGTGTCCTGGGCCTGCACGTCCGGCCCCACGGCGCCGCCGGAGAGGCGCACCTTCTCCCAGTAGTCGTACCATTCCTTGGCGTCGTCGACGGTGAAGCCGAGCTGGGCATCCTTCGTGAACAGCGACTTGCCGCGCTGGTGCAGCCACACGTCGAACACGTAGTTGTAGCGCGCGCCGTTGGTGATGCCCCAGAACCGCTCCTTGCCGCCGGCCTTGCCGATCTCCACTGCGAGGCGGGCGATCTCGTCCCAGGTGATGCCGTGCTTGGGCGGCGCGATGCCGGCCTTGGCGAAGAGGTCGGCGTCGTAGAACATCGAGAACGAGTTGAGGCCCAGCGCCATGCCGTAGACCTTGCCGTCCACGGTGCCGAGATCGAGGATCCCCTTGGCGAACTGGTCGGTCTTGATGGTCTTTCCGAGGAAGGGATCGAGCTCCTGCATCGCCGAGCGGCGGGCATAGTCGGGCAGGGTGGTCGGCTCGAACTGGATCACGTCGGGCAGGTTACGGCCGACCAGCATGGTCGCGAGCTTCGGCCAGTAGTCGGCACCCACCGCTTCGCCGCTGGCGCCGAGGCCGGGGTTGGCGGCCTTGAACAGGTCGGCCACCGCCAGCGTGCGCTTCGATCGATCCTGCGAACCCCACCAGTAGAGGCGCAGGTCCGCCGACTGGGCTTGGGCCTCGCCCACGAGGCGGCCGGCGAAGGGCAGGGCGGCGCCGGCGAGGCCGGCCTTCAGGACTGAACGGCGGTCGATCATGGTGTCCTCCTCCAGACGCCTGCGGATCGTGCCTGGGGCACGCGCGGCGTTCCTCGTTTCGCGAAAGTTTCGTTCGCAGTTTCGGCTCTTCGTCAGACGCAGCCTCTGCAGGGCTTGGCAGAGAGCGTCGGCAGGCCGTTTCTGACGCGAATTGAGAGCCTCCTGCCGAGTTCTGTCAATCGAAATTTCATGTGTTGACGAAAGTTTCGAAATCGCGAAATGTTGCGTCTGGATGGAGTTGTCCCATGAACGCCCCGCGCAATCCCTATTACGCCAGCGTCGCCGCCTCGCGCACCGTGGCCCACCACCAGGCGGCCCTGATGCGGGCGGTCGACAGGCTGGCCGCGACGATGCCGGTCATCGGCCTGCGCAATCCCAAGATCGGCAAGCCCGACCTCACCTGGGACTACTGCAACGGTCCCGACTGGGTCATGAGCTTCCAGTCGGGCCAGCTCTGGCTCGCCTACCAGCTCACGGGCGACCCGGTCTTCCGCGAGAGCGCCCAGGCGCGCCGGCCGGGCTTCCGCGCCGTGCTGCAGAACCGGAAAGCGCGGGACCACGACCTGGGCTTCCAGTTCTCCCTGTCCGCCGTCGCGGACTGGCGCATGACGGGCGCCGAGGTGGCGCGCGACATGGGGCTGCGCGCCGCCGAGGCGCTGGCCGCCCGCTTCAACGAGGCCGGTCACTACATCCAGGCCTGGAATCCACCCGGGCCGCACAATCGCGAGCGCGCGGCCTTCGTGCAGGGCCGGGCGATCGTCGACACGATGCAGAACCTCGCGCTGCTGCACTGGGCCTTCCGCGAGACGGCGGTCGAGGATTTCCGCGAGATCGCCCTGCTGCACGCCGACACCACGCGCCGGCATCTCGTCCGCGCCGACGGCACGAGCTTCCACACCTTCGTCTTCGACGCCGCCGACGGGCGCCCCCTGCGCGGCGAGACGCACCAGGGCTTCGCCGACGGCTCCTGCTGGTCGCGCGGCCAGGCCTGGCTCATCCACGGCTTCGCGCAGACCTACGTGACCACCCGCGACCCGGCCGACCTGGAGACGGCCCGCCTGCTCGCCGCCACGGCCGAGCGCCTGATGGGCGAGGATCGGGTGCCCGTTTGGGACTACGCGCTCACCGACGGCGAGACCCGCTGGCGCGACAGCTCCGCCGGCGCCATCATGGCGGCCGGTCTCTACATTCTTGCCGGCGTCACCGAGGCCGAGGAGGCCGCCCGCTGGCGCGGCTTCGCCGACCGGCTCATCGACGGCCTCATCGCCGACTGCGACCTCACCGCCAACCCCGCCGCCCAGGGCCTCCTGGGCCAGGGCGCCGCCCACGTCACGGCAGGCCGCAGCAACACCATGCTGCCCTACGGCGACTACTACTACATGGAAGCGCTGATGCGCTCGCTGGGGCACGACAGCTTCTTCTGGTGACGGTACAGGCCATCGGGCCACCCTCCCCAGTCTCCTCATCCTGAGCAGCCCGCGTAGCGGGCGTGTCGAAGGACGCAGAATGGTCACGCTGCCAGATCGTGCGTCCTTCGACACGCGACCTTCGGTCGCTGCTCAGGATGAGGGGACTAGGGGAAGACCACTCATGCGGAACCCGTAACGAAATCGCGATAGTTTCGTTCGGGCTCGGCCGATTCCCGGCCGCTCCACCACCCCAAGGTCCACCCGCGTGACGTCAGCCGACCCGGTCGCTCCCACCCTCAAGGACATCGCCGCAGCCTCCGGCCTGTCGGTGGCCGCCGTGTCGAAGGTGCTGAACGACCGCAAGGGCGTCAGCGCGGAAAGCAGGGCGCGGGTGCTGCGCGTGATCGAGGAACTGGGCTACCGCGGCCGGGCCGGGCGCGCCGCGCCGGCCGGCGGGGGCGGGACCGCCACGCTGGTGACGCTCGATCGCTATCTGACGAGCAACAATTTCTACGGCGAGATCATCCGCGGCATCCTGGAAGGTGCGGCCGCGGCCGGCATCCGCATCGACATCGACATCGGCGCCTCCGCGGGCGCCGCGACGGCCGACGCCGCGATGTTCGCCAACGCCAATCCGAGCGCGGTGGTGCTGGTGGGGATCGACAGCCCCGAGATCATCGATCGTCTGGCCGATCACGGCTGCCCCGCCGTGATCGTCAACGGCATGGACAGCCGGATGCGCATCCCCAGCGTGTCGCCGGACTTCTATTTCGGCGGTTATGCCGCGACGCGCCATCTTCTCGACCTCGGCCACCGCGACATCGTCCACGTCACCCACGTCTACCGGAAGTCGATCTCGCTGCGGCTCGAAGGCTTCCGCGACGCGCTGACGGATGCCGGCATCGCCTTCGATCCGGCGCGCCACGTGCTCGATCTCGGCGACCCGCTCGCCATCAGCCTCGACGCGCGCCCGCGCATCGCTGACTGGCTGTCGCGCACCAAGCGTCGGCCCACCGCGCTGTTCTGCGCCGCCGACATCGTCGCGCTCGCCGCGTTGCAGGCCGCCTCCGCCGCCGGCATCCGCGTGCCCGAGGACCTTTCCATCATGGGCTTCGACGGCCTGCCGATCGGCGCGCACGCCAGTCCGCCCCTCACCACCATGATCATCGACCGCTACGAGGTCGGCCGCATCGCCGTCCGCCTCCTGCAGGAGCGCATGTCCGGCGCCGAAGGCGCCGCGCAGCGCATCGCGACGGGCGTGCAGTTGATCGTGCGCCGATCGACGGCCGCGCCGGGCAAGCGCTGAGGGGTCCTGCGTCCTTCGACACGCCGCCTTCGGCGGCTGCTCAGGATGAGGACAATTGTAGAAACGCGAAGCCACGAGCGATCCTCATCCTGAGAGGGTGAGGATCAACTCCCGATACGGCGTTGCATCCGACTTCTCTAGCGCGCGACCACCTCTCCGCCGTCCTGCCCGGGCTTGGCCCGGGCATCCACGACTTTGCCGGGGAAGGCCAGGTGTCCCTGCCGAAGTCGTGGGTGGCCGGGCCAAGCCCGGCCATGACGCGGAGAGGGAGGTGCTCACTGGACGACCGGAAGAATCACAAGCTCTGAGCAGCCCGCGCAGCGGGCGTGTCGAAGGACGCACGATCTTCCAGCGCCGCTGCCTCACACCAGCGCTTCGCCCACCGCCTTGTCGAAGGCCTCGATCGTCGCGTCGATGACCGCGTCGTCGTGCTCGACCGACAGGAACCACGCGCCGCGCTCCAGCGCTCGCACTCCGTGGCCCATCAAGGCGGTGGTGAGCTTCACGTAGCCGGCCTTGTCGGCCATGACCTGGTCCCGGTAGCGGTGGATCGGGTCGCGCACGCCCAGCGTCACGTGGAAGACCTGCGGCAGGCCCTGGACGCGGGCCGCCACCTGGTGGTCGCGGAACACGGTGCGGAAGCCTTCAATCAGCCGCTGGCCGCGCCTGGCGATGGTGGCGTGCACCTTGCCGTCGGCGAGCGTGGACAGGGTGGCGACCGTCGCCGCCATGCCGAGCGGGTGGGCGTTGTAGGTGCCGCCGTGCAGCACGCGCTTCGAGACCATCAGGTCCATCAGCTCGGCCTTGCCGGCGACCGCCGCGACGGGCAGGCCGTTGGCGATGGCCTTGCCGAAAATCGCGAGGTCGGGCGTGATGCCGAGCAGCGCCTGCGCGCCGCCGGGCGCCACGCGGAAGCCGGTGATCACCTCGTCGAAGATGAGGACGGTGCCCGTCTCCGTGCACAGCGCCCGCACGCCCTCCAGATAGCCTGGATCGGGCATGATGACGTTCTGGTTGCACATGATGGGCTCCATCACGAGCCCGGCGACGTCGCCCTTCTTCAGCCGGTCGCGCAGCCGGTCGAGGTCGTTCCAGACGCAGACGTCGATGGCGGCCTCGACGTTCGGGTCCATGCCGGGCGAGCCCGGGATGTGGGCCGGCGCGTCGATCGGGCCCATGGTGTCGGCCGTCGGCGCGACGCTCCAGATCACGTTGTCGAACCAGCCGTGGTAGTGGCCCTCGAACTTCAGGATCGTCGGCTTGCCGGTGGCGGCGCGGGCCAGCCGGATGGCGGCCTGGGCCGCCTCGGAACCCGAGCAGGCGAAGCGCAGGCGCTCGGCGCACGGCACGAGCTTGTTCACCAGCGCCGCCGCCTCGTATTCGATCTCCGTCTGCGCGGCGAAGAGCAGGCCCTTCTCGAGCTGCTTGCGGATGGCGTCGGCGACCTGCGGCGGGTTGTGGCCGAGGATCATCGGCCCCATGCCGAGATAGTAGTCGATGAGGCGGTTGCCATCGATGTCGTGCAGGTAGGGCCCTTCGCCGTGGTCGACGACCAGCGGGGTGGGGGAGATGCCCATGCGGAAGTTGCTGTTCACGCCGCCTGGCAGCAGCCTGGCGGCCTCGGCCACGCGCTTGGCGGAGGCGGAGAAGGTCATCGTCATGGATCGCTCCCCAATGGTGTGGCGCGTCAGCCCTGTGCGACGGCGATGCACTCGATCTCGTATTTCAGGCCCTGAAGGCATCCGGTGATCGTGGTCCGGGCCGGGAAGGGCGTCTGGAAGTACTCGCGGTAGAGACGGTTGAACTCCGGCACGTCGGCCGGATCGCGCACGTAGTTGCGGGTCTGGACGACATGCGTGAGGTCGCAGCCCACCGCCTTCAGCACGTCGCGCATGTTCTCGATCGAGCGGCGGACCTCGCCCTCGAACGAGTCGGTGACGATCTTGCCCGTCTTGTCGACCGAGGCCTGGCCCGAGACGAAGACGAAGGGACCCACCTTTACGCAGGGCGAGAAGGGCAGGTGCGAGCGCGGCGTGTCGTCGAGCGCGGGATATTCCGGGGTGAAGGTCATGCGGGTCTCCAGGGCGGGTCGAGCGGAAAGATCGGCCGGCGGATCTTCGTGTAGGGCAGGGTGGTGAGGTCGCTGGGACAGGGCCCGGGCGTGCCCACCCAGTAGCTGCGGCCCTTCAGGCGGTCGTAGGCGCGCCGGTGCGCCACGGCGGCCTTGACGCCGACCAAGGCGAGGTCCTCCGGCACGATGCCCTGCGAACGGAGCTGGCCGAGGTCGAAGGGCGCGGTCTTTCTGGAGGTGATCAGGATCGCGGTGCCGCCGGCCTGCACGGTGGCGCACGGACCCATGTCGATGTTCACGCCGGACGCCGCGGCCATGTGGCTGCGGGAATCCTCGAGGCGGAAGCGGCCGTCCGATCGGGAGACGAAGGTCACGGTGAGCTCGAACGGCCCCGGATCGAGCGTGCTGCTGCCGCCGAGCCGGATGGTGACGCGCTCCCCGGGAGCACATCCGGCCAGCGCCCGCACCGCGGCGGCATCCGCCATGACGACGGCCGACTTCTCCAGCCCGCGCCGCACGAAGCTGCGCAGGATCGAGGTGCAGTCGCCGGGCGCCCCGCCGCCGATGTTGTCGGCCGGCTCGACGAGGATCACGGGCCCATCCGACGGCGGCCGGGCGATACCGTCATCGATCGCCGCCTCCAGGTCCCATTCGGCCGGCACGCCCTGCTCGCGCTGGCTGACGGCAATGGCTTCGAGCGCATCGAGATGCGCCGCCATCGCGTCGGGCGCGGCATCGGTGATCACGCAGGCGGCGACGCCCGTGTGCCAGGTGTCGGCGAAGGAATAGCCGCCGACGATGCTGATGGCCCAAACGCGCGGGTCTTCGCGCTCGATCCGGCGCGCCAGCGCGCTCATGGAGCGCATCGGCTCGTCGGCCGTGCCGGTCCCGGTCGGCGGCCACAGGACGGGGAAGTTGCGCGAGGCCATGCGGGGCCGAACGCCGGTCGCCAGCGAGCGGGCCAGCAGCTCGGCCGAGAGCACCGCGGCGTCGCGGGCATCCGAATGCGGGTTCTCGCGGTAGCCGACGAGCCCGTCGGCCAGTGCCGCCATCGCCGGCGTGAAGTTGGCGTGGAGATCGAAGACGGCGAAGATCGGGAGGTCGGCGGCGCCGGGCAGCGCCCGGATGCGCTTCAGCAGCTCGCCCTCGGCATCGTCCGTCCCCGTGGTCACCATGGCGCCGTGCAGGGCCAGCCAGATGCCGTCGATGCCCTGGGCGAGCGCCGGCCGGGCCACGGCCTCCAGCGCCGTCCAGAAGCTCTCGAACACGGCGTGGTCGATCGTGCCGGACGGCGTGGCCTGCGTCTCCAGGGCCGGGATCACCGTCCATCCGTGGCGCTCGGCGACCTCCAGGAATCCGTCGATGGTCGAGGCGTCGCCGCGCCGGGCCAAGAGGTCGGCGCCCGCGCGGGTGCGGAAGTCGGCCGCCCCGGTGATCTCCTCGAGGAAGGTGTGGGTCTCGTGGAAGAGGCCGGCGAGGAGGATGCGGTGCGCCATGGCGTGCCCCGGTCAGTGATGCGGCGCGGTGAGGAGGGCCTGGCGCGCCTCCTCCAGCGTCTCGACGAGCAGCCGCCCGACGCGCTCGCGCGTCTCCGGACCCATGCGGGTCAGCGGCCCGGCGATGCTGACGGCGGCGACCGCGTCGCCTTTGCCGTCGAGCAGCGCGGCCCCGACGCAGGCCGCGCCTTCCTCGTTCTCCTCGACCTCCTCGACAAAGCCGCGTTGGCGGCACTGCGCCAGGATGGCGTCGAGCCGGTCGGGATCGATCGTGGTGTGCGGGGTCAGCGGCACGAGGGGGTGGAAGCCCAGCACCTGCCGGCGCGTGGCGTCCGTGCCGTAGGCCAGCAGCGCCCGCCCGCAGGCGGTCGAGTGATAGGACGCGCGCGTGCCGGCATAGGAGGTGATGCGCAGGCTCTGCGACCCCTCCAGGCTCTCGACGATGATCACGTCCATCGGGCAGGGCAGGGCGAGGTTCACGGTCTCGCGGGTCACCGCGCAGAGCTTGACGAGATAGGGCCGCATGAAGCCGAGGAGGTCGGTCCGCCGCTCCACCGCCCGCCCATAGGCGATGAGCTCGACGCCGAGCCGGTAGGACCCCTGGGCCGGGTTGTGCTCGACCAGGCCGACCTCGACGAGCGCCGTCGTGAGGTTGAAGGCGGTGGTCTTGGCCAGGCCGGTGCCGGCCGCGATGTCGCGCAGCAGGATCCAGCCGCCATCGCCGGACGCGAGCACGTCGAGGATCGCCTTGGCGCGCGCGATCGACTGGATCCGCGCCTCGGGAGCAGGGAGCGCCACAGCGGTCGTTCGAGGGCTCAAGCCGTTCCTCCCGGTGATGGCCGCGCCGCGGCGCCGCCTCTCTGCTCCGCTTGCGTTCCACGATGTAGAACGATTGTGCGAAGACATCCGTTTGTCACTACAGCGTCTGCCATCAGCTTTTGCAACAAAGAAAACGGGGACGAAATCCTGTTGACACGCTCTCGGGTTCAAGCTGAACATGACGTCAGAACATTCATCTTACATTGTGGAACGCGTCGATCGTTCCGCTCGGGGCAAGGGGAGGAGGCCAGCGATGCGGATGTTCGTCGGCTCCCTGGCGACGGAGACCAACACCTTCGCGCCGCTTCCCGTGGGTCGCGCCGCCTTCGAGGGCGCCTTCTACTTCCCGCCCGGCCAGCACCCCGAGACCCCGACGTTGTGCACCGCGCCCGTCGTCGCGGCGCGCCGCCGCGCCCGGCAGGACGGCTTCGAGCTCGTGGAGGGCACGAGCACCTGGGCCGAGCCGGCCGGGCTCGTCTCGCGCGGGGGCTATGAGAGCCTGCGCGACGAGATCCTCGACCAGTTGCGCGCCGCCATGCCTGTCGACATCGCGCTCTTCGGCCTGCACGGGGCGATGGTCGCCGAGGGCTACGAGGACTGCGAGGGGGACCTGCTCGCCCGCGCCCGCGAGATCGTCGGCCCCAAGGCCGTCGTCGGCGCCGAGTACGACCTGCACTGCCATCTCACCGAGAAGCGCGTCGCGGCCTGCGACGTCGTCGTGCTGTTCAAGGAGTTCCCGCACACGGACTTCCTGGCGCGCGCCGAGGACCTCGTCGACCTAGCCATCCGCACCTGGCGGGGTGAGATCAGGCCGACCATGGAGATGTTCGACTGCCGGACGCTGACCGGCGCGTTCATGACCAACCAGCCCATCGGACGGGCCTTCATCGACAGGATCTTCGCGATGGAGGGGAAGGACGGGATCCTGTCGATCTCGCTCGCCCACGGGTTTTCCGCCGGCGACGTCCCGGAGGTGGGCTTTCGCGTCCTGGTGACGACCGACAACGACAGGCCGAAGGCGGCCGCGCTGGCCGAAAAGCTCGGCCGCGAGGTGCTCGCCATGGGCCGCACCGCCACGCCGCGCCACTACAAGCCGGAGGAGGCGGTCGAGCTCGCCCGCAAGGCGACCGCCTGGCCGCAGGTCTTCGGCGACCGGTGGGACAGCCCCGGGGGCGGCGTGCCGGGCGACAGCACGATCATGATCGAGACGCTGCTGAAGCATCCCGACGTGCCCTCGGCGATCGGCGCCACCTGGGATCCGGTCGCCGTCGAGCTCTGCCATGCGGCCGGGCCCGGCAGCCACCTGTGGCTGCGCATCGGTGGCAAGGCGACGCCGGTCTCCGGCCCCACGCTCGACGCGCACGTCGTGGTGAAAGCCGTCACCGACGACCTCGTCATCCCCTTCGAGCAGAGCTGGGTGTCGCTCGGCGCGGCCGCGGCCGTGTCGGTGGGCGACGTCGACATCGTGCTGTGCAGCAAGCGGTCCCAGACCTTCAGCCCGCCGGCCTTCACCAATCTCGGCATCGACCTGTCGAAGAAGGCGATCGTCGTGGTGAAGTCGTCCAACCACTTCTCGGCGGCCTTCGCGCGCATCGCGCCGGCCATCCATTATCTCGACACCGGCGGCCCGTTCCCGCACGATCCGCTCAAGGTCACCTACCGGCGCGTGCGCCGTCCCATCGCGCCCCTGGACGCGAATCCATGGCCCTGAATCGCCTTCCCCTGCCGCCCAAGAACGGCGCCGACATCGACGACCTCATGCTGGACGCCATGACCAAGGGCATCCCGGCCTCGGCCGGTCGCCTGCGGCTGGGCGACGTCGCGGCGCGCGGCTGGAACATCTTCAGGGGTGACCTGCCGATGCCCGCCGCCGTCATGCGCGCCGACGTGCTCTCGGCCAACAACGGCTGGATGGCGGGGTTCCTCTCGGCCAACGGGCTGATGATCTCGCCCCACGGCAAGACGACCATGGCCCCGCAGCTCTACGCCATGCAGCACGCGGCGGGCGCCTGGGCGATCACCGTCGCGACCACCCAGCAGATGGCGGTCGCCAAGCACTTCGGCTTCCCGCGCGTGGTCATCGCCAACCAGCCGACCGGGCCCGCCAACATCGACGCCTGCTTCGCGGCGCTCGCCGACCCCGGCTTCGAGCTCTTCGTCCTGGCCGACAGCCGCGCCTGCGTCACGGCCTATGCGGAGGGCGCCCGGCGCGCGGGAGCCACCCGGCCGCTCGGCGTCTTCGTCGAGATGGGCGTGCCCGGCGGCCGCACGGGGTGCCGGACCCGCGAGGAGGGTGTGGACGTCGCCCGCGCCGTGGTGGAGGCGAAGGGCCTGTCGCTCGCCGGCATCGAGTGCTTCGAGGGCATCCTGCCCGACACCGCGCAGGTCGACGCGCTCTTGGACGACGTGCTCGCCGTCGCCGGCGCCTGCGTCGCGGAGGGGCTGTTCCCACCCGAGTCTCCCGTGGTCCTCACGGCAGGCGGCAGCGCCTTCTACGACCGGGTGGGCGAGCGCTTCGGACCCGCGCTCTTCGGCAACCGTCCGGTCCTGAAGATCATCCGCAGCGGCTGCTACCTGACCCACGACGCGATCGGCTACGCCAAGGCGCACGACCGCATCCTGCGCGAGACGACGTTGCGCCTGCCCGCAGGACGCCTGATGCCCGCCCTGGAGGTGTGGACCTACGTCCAGGCCCGCCCGGAACCCGGCAAGGCGATCCTCACCGCGGGCAAGCGCGACGTCAGCCATGACGGGCATCTGCCGGTGGCGACCGCCTGGTTCCGGCCCGGCGGCGGCATGGCGACGCCGCAACCGCTGCCCGACGGGCATGTGGTGGCGAGCCTCAACGACCAGCACGCCCATTTCACCATCCCGGCCGACAGCCCGCTGCAGGTCGGCGACATGGTGTCGCTCGGCATCGGGCATCCCTGCACGACCTTCGACAAGTGGGACGTGCTCCTCGTCATCGACGCCGACGGCACGGTCGTCGACGCGGTGAAGACCTATTTCTAGGAGGCGAGGCATGCGCATCGGCCTGATCCACGTCTCCCAGGAGACGAACGACTTCAACCCGCTGCCGACCTATCTGCGCGACTACGAGGCCTTCGCCATCCACCTGGGCCAGGAGGTCGTCGAGAAGTCCGGTGGCCTCGGGCAGGTCGGCGGGCACCTCGCGGCCGTCGCCGAGTCCGGCATTCCGGTCGAGACGGTCGGGATCATCCGAGCCAACGCGGTGGCGGGCGGGCGCATCGACACGCAGTCCCGGCAGTATTTCCTCGACGTCATCGAGAAGGGCCTGCGCGCGGCCGGCAAGCTCGACGGGCTGCATCTCCAGTTGCATGGCGCCTGCTCCGCCGAGGGGCTGGACGACGTCGAGGGCGAGCAGGCCGCGCTCTGCCGCCGCGTGCTGGGGCCGGACGTGCCGATCATGCTCGGCCTCGACCACCACGCCAACGTCACGCAACTGATGGTCGGCTCGGTCGACGCCATCGTCGGTCACCGCACGCAGCCGCACGACACCTTCGACACGGGCGTCATCGGCATGCGGCTCCTCATGCGGATCGTGCAGGAGAAGCTCAAGCCCGTCATCGCCATGCGCAAGATCCCGCTGGTGACGCACCAGGAGAAATTCCTCACCGCGCACGGGCCGATGAAGGCCTGGTTCGACCACGCGCGCGACATGGAGAAGGACCCGCGCGTGCTGCAGGCCGCGCCGTTCCCCATGCAGCCCTGGCTCGACGTCGAGGAGGGCGGCTGGACCGCGGTGGTCGTCACCAACGGTGACAAGGCGCTCGCCGAGAAGCTCGCCGACGAGCTCGCCGACCATGCCTGGAGCCTGCGCGACGCCTTCATGGAGCGCGAGGCCATGGGCATCGACGAGGCGGTGCGCACCGCCGACGCCGAGCCCAAGGGCGTCGTCGTGCTCTCCGACACCGGCGACACCGTGTTCGGCGGATCGGCCGGCGACAGCAACCTGCTGCTCGAGGCCATGCTGCGGCTCAAGATTCGCGGCCCGGCGCTGATCCCGATGATCGCGCCCGGCGTCGTGGCGACGCTGTGGGAGGCCGGCGAGGGGGCCACCGTGACGCTGCCGGTCGGCGGCGAGACGGCGAGCCGTTTCTTCAAGCCGCTGACCGTGACGGGAACGGTGAAGCGCCTGCGCCAGGGCGGCTTCACGATCCCCAGCTACCAGCGCAGCGAGATCGACATGGGCCGCACGGCGGTCTTCGAGGTCGGGCCAGTGACGCTGCTCGTCAGCGAACTGCGCGGGGTGGCGGGTAACCTGCCCGAAGTCTACCGCGTGCACGGCCTGGAGCCGACCGAGTTCAAGATCGCCGTCGTGAAGACCGCCTCGAACTTCCAGTACTTCGCGCCGATCTCCTCGCGCGTCGTGCGCGCCGACACCTCCGGCCCGGGTCAGTCCGACGTCTTCACGCTGCCCTGGCAGCGGCTGCCGCGCCCGATCTACCCGCTCGAAACCTTCGCCGACCGGAACGCGCCGCGCACCAGTCCCGCGCGCTAGTCCGGCCTGCGACGCCCTGAAGCCTAGCCTTTCCACCGTCAGACAAGGATGCAGGACATGACACACAGGTTCTCAATCGTGCGCCGCATCGCCGGCGCATTGGCTCTCGGGACTTCATTGGCGCTCGCCGCGCCGGCGCCCACCTACGCCCAGGCGCTGCGCGTGGCGGTCATCGCCGACATCGCCAACTTCGATCCCCACCAGTTCTCGTCGGTGAACGCCTCGCTGATCAAGAACCTCTACGACAGCCTTCTGGAATACACGCCGGACGGCAAGGCGATCCCGAGCCTGGCCGAATCCTGGCAGATCGCGCCCGACGCGAAGTCCGTGACGCTCACGCTGCGCAAGGACGTGAAGTTCCATTCGGGCGGCGCTTTCAACGCCGAGGCCGTGGCCGCCAACTTCAAGAAGGCCGCCGATCCCAAGCTCGGCAAGAACGTCTTCGCCACCATGGGCATCGTCGACAACTGGCAGGTCGTCGACGCCAACACCATCAAGGTGAACTTCAAGACGCCGGTGCCGGAGCGCCAGATCACCGACCTCTTCCAGTTCATCTCGATCATCGACCCGGCCGGGATCGACACGGTCGAGCAGAAGCCCGCGGGCTCGGGCGCCTACATGCTGGGCGAGCGCGTCGTCGGCCAGCGCATCAAGCTCGTCGCCAACCCGAACTACTGGCGCAAGAACGAGCCCGTCACCAAGGACGTCGAGATCACCGTCTTCGCCCAGGACGCCGCGGCCACCGCCGCGCTCGAATCCGGCGGCGCCGACGTGATCTACGGCGGCACCGCGCGCAGCGCCGCCCGCCTGAAGTCCGCCGACTATCCGGTGCTGTCGGGCCCCGGTCCGCTCGTGCAGGTCTTCCGCATCAACGCGACCCGCGGGCCGTTCAAGAACGCCAAGTTCCGCCAGGCCTTCAACTACCTGATGGACCGCGAGAACATCCTCAAGGCCGGCTATGCGGGCCTGGGCGAGGTCGTGGCGTTGCCCTGGGCGCCCTCGAGCCCGGCCTTCGACGCAAGCTACACCAAGACCTATGCCTTCAACCTCGACAAGGCGAAGGAACTGCTCGCCGCGTCCGGGCTGAGCGCCGCCGACCAGAGCGCCTGGAAGCTCGTCGTCAACTCCGGCAGCCAGCCCGACGTCGTGATCAGCCAGCTGGTGCAGGCCACCCTCAAGAAGGTCGGCATCAACATCGAGCTCGACATGAAGGAGGGCTCCGACCTCGTCGACACCATGCTGCAGGGCCGCTTCGACGCGCTTTTCGGCGGCGTCGGCAACATCCAGAAGTTCCCCTCGCGGCTTGCCACCAACAGCATCTACCGCACCGTCAACAACCCGGTGCTCGGCAACCCGCATCCGTTCCCGGAATACGTGGCCGCCATCTCCAGGGTGGACACCACCGTCGGCAGCCCCGCCGAGGTGAAGGCCGCCTATGACGGGCTCAACAAGGTGCTGATCGAGACCGCCTTCGGCATCCCGACCAACACCTACGACCAGGGCATCATCGTCACGGGCAAGAACGTAACGGGCTTCACGCTCGACATGGACAACATGCTCGTGCTGCGGACCACGGGTATCAAGAAGTGATGCATCGATCCGACAGGACGGGGACCGACCAGACGGCGGCCCCCGTCCTGTCCATTCGCGGGCTCGACGTCACGTTCCTGGGATCGGGCAAGCCGATCCATGCGGTGCGCGGCGTCGATCTCGACGTCTTCGAGAACGAGGTGCTGGGCATCGTCGGCGAGTCCGGGTCGGGCAAGAGCGTCACCGCGCTCGCCGCCGCCGGGCTCCTGCCGCGCAATGCCCTGATCGAGGGCTCGATCAGGCTGAACGGCCAGGAGGTCGTGGGCGCCGACGACGACACGCTGCGCCGCCTGCGCGGGCAGGACATCGGCGTCGTCTTCCAGGACCCCTCGACCACGCTCAACCCGCTGCTGCCCGTGGGGCGCCAGATCGTCGAGGGCGAAATCGCCCATGGCCGCCTCGCGTCCTCGGCCGGGCAGGCGAGGGCGGTCGAACTCCTGCGCGAGGTCGACATCGCCGACCCGGACAACCGGGCGCTCCAGTACCCCTTCCAGTTCTCCGGCGGCATGCGCCAGCGCGCCGTGATCGCCATGGCCATGGCCGGTCGGCCCCGGGTCATCATCGCCGACGAGCCCACGACGGCTCTCGACGTGACCGTGCAGGCCCAGGTGCTGGCCCTCCTGGCCGAGCGGCAGAAGCAGACCGGGGCCGCCGTCGTGCTCATCACCCACGACCTCGGGGTCGTGGCGGAGGTGGCCCACCGTGTCGCGGTGATGTATGGCGGGCGCATCGTCGAGACCGGGACGGTCCGCGAGATCTTCAGCCAGCCCCGCCATCCCTACACGGCGGCCCTGCTGCGCAGCGCGCCGCGCATCGACGTCACGGGCGACCGGCTCGACCCGATCCCGGGACAGCCGCCGACGCCGACCGACATGCCCACCGGTTGCGCCTTCCATCCGCGCTGCGCGATCGGGGAGGGACGCCAGAAGTGCCGCGCCGAGGAGCCGCCCCTGCGCATCCTCGACGGCACCCGCCGGTCCGCCTGCCACTATGCCGAAGAGGTGCCGCCACCCTTCAGGTCCGGGTCCGGGTCCGTGCCGGCCATCGTGCGGCCGGCGCCGGTCTCCGCTCCGGAACCGCTGCTGACGGTGGACGACCTCAGGGTGCATTTCCCCATCCGCGCGGGGCTGCTGAAGCGCGTGGTGCGCACGGTCCGGGCGGCCGACGGCGTGTCGCTCAGGGTCGCGCCCGGCGAAACGCTGGGCCTCGTCGGCGAGAGCGGCTGCGGCAAGACGACGACGGGCCGGGCCATCATGGGCCTCGTGCCGACGACGAGCGGCAGCATCCGCTTCGACGGTCAGGAGATCCGCGGCCTCGACCGCACGGGCATGCGCGGCGTCCGGCGCCGCATGCAGTACGTCTTCCAGGATCCGTTCTCCTCGCTCAATCCGATGCTCAGCGTCGGCGAGGCCATCGCCGAGCCGCTGCGCATCCATGGCCTCTACGACGAGATGGGCGGAGCGGCGTGGATCGCGCGCCTGTTCGAGATGGTGGGCCTGTCGCCCTCGGTGGCCCACCGCTATCCGCGCGAGTTCTCCGGCGGCCAGAAGCAGCGCATCGGCATCGCCCGCGCGCTGTCGCTGAAGCCCAAGCTCCTCATCCTCGACGAGCCGGTCGCCTCCCTCGACGTCTCCATCCAGGCGCAGGTCGTGAACCTGCTGCAGGACCTGCAGAGGGACCTGAAGCTCGCCTATCTCTTCATCGCCCACGATCTCTCGGTGGTGAAGCACATCTCCGACCGGGTCGCGGTCATGTATCTCGGCCGGGTTGTGGAGGAGGGGGCCAAGCACGACGTCTACAGCGCGCCGGTGCATCCCTACACCCAGGCGCTGCTCTCGGCGGTGCCCGTCGTCGACGCCGCCACGCAGGGCCGCACCGCCCGCATCGTGCTGGAGGGCGAGATCCCGGATCCGGCCAAGCCGCCGTCCGGCTGCCATTTCCATCCGCGCTGCTTCAGGGCCACCGACCGCTGCCGCACCGAGGCGCCGGCCTTCGCGCCGGTCCCCGGCAGTCCGAGCCTGGCGGCGTGCCACCATCCGGGAGCGGGGGCATGAGCGGGGCTCTGGTCGCAGCCGCCCGCGTCGGGCGCCGTGTCATCGCCAAGCCGGGCGCGGCGCTCAGCATCGCCTTCCTGGCGGGGCTCTCGACGCTCGCCGCCTGCGCCGGCCTGCTCGGCTTCGATCCGCTCACCCAGGACGTCATCCGCATGCTGGAGGGGCCGTCGCGTGACTTCCTCTTCGGCACCGACGAACTCGGCCGCGACATCCTGGCGAGGGTCATCTACGGGGCGCGCACCTCCCTCGTGACGGCGGCGGGCGCGGTGCTGCTCGCGGCCTCCATCGGCGTGCCGATCGGCCTCATGGCCGGTTTCTTCGGCGGCTGGCGCGACGTCGTGCTGATGCGGATCGTCGACCTTCTGCTGGCGCTGCCGGGCATCATGCTGGCGCTCGCCATGATCGCCGTGCTCGGCCGCAGCCAGGCGGCCGCCCTCGTGGCCGTCGGCATCACCGGCGTTCCGACCTTCGCCCGCGTGGCGCGGGCGCAGGTGCTGACCCTGCGGCGGCGTGACTTCGTCACCGCGGTGGAGGCCTTCGGCGCGACCTCGTCCTACAGCATGTTCCGCACCATCCTGCCGAACTCCTGGAGCCCCATCCTGACGCAGATGGTGGTGCTCTCCTCGGTGGCGATCCTGCTCGAGGCGGCGCTGTCGTTCCTGGGCGTCGGCATCCCGCCCCCCACGCCGAGCTGGGGCGAGATGCTGCGCACCGGCAAGGAGTACCTGCACGACGCGCCAACCTTCGCGGTGCTGCCGGGCCTCGCGCTGACGCTGACCATCCTGGCCTTCGACACCATCGGCCGCGCGCTCTCCACCGTCATCGAGGGCCGCGACACGGTGATCGCCGCACGGAGCGACGAGCGATGATCGGCTTCATCCTGCGCCGCCTGCTCCATCTCGTGCCCGTGCTGCTCGCGGCCTCAGCGCTCATCTTCTTCATGATGTACGGGGTGCCGGGCGGTCCCATCGGTGCGCTCGTCGGCGAGAACGCGACACCCGAGCAGATCGCCGAGGTGACGCGCCGCTTCGGCCTCGACCGGCCGGTCATCATCCAGTACTTCGACTGGCTGTGGCGGGCGCTCAACGGGGACCTCGGCGTGTCGCTGCACAGCCGCGTGCCGGTGATGCAGCTCATCGGCGAGCGCCTGCCGGCGACCCTGCAGCTGGCGGCCGCAGCCACCGTGCTCGGCCTCCTCATCGGCATTCCGATCGCCCTGGCGAGCGCGCTCCACCAGGGCAGCTGGCTCGACCGGATCCTGAGCGGCTGGGGCGCGCTGGCGCTGGGCGTTCCGACCTTCTGGGTCGGCATCCTGCTCATCCTGCTCTTCGCCGTCGAACTGCGCCTGCTGCCGGCCGCGTCGGCCTACGTCCCGTTCTGGCAGTCGCCGCTCGGCATGCTGCGCGCCACGATCCTCCCCGCCGCCACGCTGGGGCTCTACGTCTCGGGCATCTTCGCCCGTTTCCTGCGCGGCTCGCTGATCGCCGAGCTCAACGCCGACTACGTGCGCACCGCGCGCTCGAAGGGCCTGTCGGAGGGCGTCATCGTCGCCCGCCACGTCATGCGCAACGCGCTGCTGCCCTTCATCACCATCGTCGGCATCATGCTGGCGGGCTTTATCGGCGGCTCCGTGGTGACCGAGGCGGTGTTCACCTATCCGGGCATGGGCCGGCTGGTCATCCAGGCCATCAGCAGCCGCGACTACCCGCTGATCCAGGGCTCGATCCTGGTGATCCTGGCGATCTACATCCTGATCAATCTCATGGTCGACGTGCTCTACGTCTATATCGACCCGAGGATCGACTATGACTGACGCCTGGTCTCCCGCCGCGCTCTTCGGCCTCGCCGGGCAGGTAGCGCTCGTCACCGGGTCGACCCGGGGGCTCGGCTGGGCCATGGCGCAGGCGCTGGCGGGGGCGAACGCCCACGTGGTGCTCAACGGCCGGGATGCCGCTGCCCTGGAGGCCCGCGTGGCGGAGCTGAAGGGCCGAGGCGCCAGCGCCGAGGGCCTGTGCTTCGACGCCACGACGGGCGCGGAAGGGGCATCGGCCCTGCGGGCGGTGGCGGAGCGCCACGGTCGCCTCGACATCCTGGTCAGCAACGCCGCCGCCTCGCTGCGCAAGCCCGTGGTCGAGATGAGCGACGAGGAGTGGGAGCGCGACATCGCGGCCAACCTCACGGGCGGCTTCCGCCTCGCCCGCGAGGCGGCGCGGATCATGACGGCGGCCGGCTACGGGCGCATCCTGTTCACGTCCTCGATCAACGGCATGATCGTGCGCCCGGGCATGGCGGGCTACGCCGCGGCCAAGACCGGCCTCTTCGGCCTCGTGCGCGGCCTCGCGGTGGAGGTGGCCGGCAAGGGCGTGACGGTCAACGCCATCGCGCCCGGTTATTTCCTGACCGACGGCAACGCCCGCACCCGCGCCGCCGACCCGGCCTTCCACGACCGCATCGCCGCCCGCATCCCGGCCGGCCGCTGGGGCAACCCGCCCGAGCTCGCCGCCGCAGCCCTCTATCTCGTCTCCCGCTCCGCCTCCTTCACCACCGGCACCGTGCTGACGGTGGACGGCGGGATGACGGTGTCGATTTGAGGAGGCCGTTCATGCCTCCGCTCGAGGCTCCCTCTGTCCGCCGTCATGCCCGGGCTCGGCCCGGGCACCCACGACTTGCGCTGCTGGCCCAAAGGCGTGGATGGCCGGGCCAGGCCCGGCCAGGACGCGCGGAGATGCAGACTTTGGGAGGAACCAGGCGGACTGAGCCAACCCAAGGACCCTTGCGATGCCCTTGATCGACGCGCTTCGCCTCCGCACCGGCATCGCCCGCAGCTTCGAGGCCGCCGGCGCAACAGCGCGCGAGGCGACGCTCATCGCCGAACATCTGGTCGAGGCGAGCCTGCGCGGCCACGACTCGCATGGCGTCGGCCTGCTGGCCTCCTACCTGGATTCGATCGAGGCGGGGCGCATGGTGCTCGGCCGGCCGCTCGCCATCGCGCGGGACCTCGGCGCGCTGGTGGTCTGCGATGGCCGGCGCGGGGCAGGGCAGGTGATGGCCCATGAGGCGATGGACCTCGGCATCGCCCGGGCGCGCGCCCATGGGCTCTGCGTGCTGGCGCTTCGCGACGCCCACCATATCGGCCGCATCGGCCACTGGGCCGAGCAGTGCGCAGGGGCCGGTCTCGTCTCGCTGCACTTCGTCAACGTGCCGCGCCATGCGGCCGTCGCGGCCTTCGGCGGCACGACGGCGCGGCTCGGCACCAACCCCTTCGCCGTCGGCATTCCGCGCCCCGGGCACGAGCCGGTGGTGGTCGACTTCGCCACGAGCCGCTGGGCTGTCGGCAAGGTCCGCGTCGCCAATGCCAAGGGCGAAACGCTGCCCGACGGCATCCTGCTCGACGCGGACGGGCGCCCCACCGTCGATCCCTCCCGGCTCTTCGCCTCGCCCGCGGGCGCCCTGCTGCCCTTCGGCGAGCACAAGGGCTTCGGCCTCGCGCTCGCCTGCGAACTCCTCGCGGGCGCGCTCACCGGTGGCGCCACCCAGGACGGCAGCACCGAGACGGGCGTCACCAACTCGATGCTGTCGGTCATCCTGCCGCCGGAGAGCTTCGACGACGCGGGCGGCCATGCCGAAAGGGTCGAGGCTCTGGCGGCATGGATGGCGCGGGACGCCGGATCGATGCTGCCCGGCGATCCGGAGCGCACGACACGCGCCCGTCGCCTCGCGGAGGGGCTGCCGGTGGACGACGCCAGTTGGGCAGCCATGGTGGCTGGGGCGGCCAAGGTGGGGATAGCCGATCTGGTGGGCTGACCCACCACTGGTCCCCTCTCCGCCGTCCTGCCCGGGCCTGGCCCGGGCATCCACGACTTTGCCGGGGGCGTGCTGAAGTCGTGGGTGGCCGGGCCAAGTGTTTAGACCGGGGAGATGGTGGACACCTGTT
>NZ_CAMFHB010000003.1 GCF_945952055.1 uncultured Alsobacter sp. | reverse complement strand
CTTTCGGGCGCGCCATTCCGCTTTCACCACCTGAAACATTCGCTAAGAGTTTGAACGGCAGGGATAAATCCGCCGTTCCAAGTCCATTGTTCCGCGTGTAGTGCAGCGGTCGGAAAACACGAGTTTCAGCGCCGTTCGGCGGTCCTCAAACTTATCGGAAGCCAATAGATTCTCAGGGGTTTCCGACAGATTCGAGTGCCATTCTAAGTGTATGCTCGAAACTATTCGCGCGCGAGTTTCCGTACCTTGTCTTCGTATGCTGCGATCACCGTCGGTACGTTTGACGCGAGAATACGACCTGAGCGACCTGGCGCTCCGTTTTCACCAGCTCGGCACCGAGCGCCTTCAAACGGTATCCGCCGAAAAACTGATCCTTCTTTTCATGCGTGGCACTGGCCCGCTCAACGAACCGCCGCGACCTTTCAGGCAACGTCCCTACACCGCAGAGAGGCTGAGGATCATGTTCCGCAAGCCGTGCATGACAGCGCGAAGGTGTGCAGCAGAGGGCGCTATCGACGGTCTGCAGCTGCCCAACGCACTCGAATACGGCCTGCCGACCACGATCCGTAGCGCGATGATGCGATCCCGTTCGATGCCCGACGACCCTGAATGAGTATGGGATGAAATAAGGGATTCACACACCGGCGCAGCTCTGCCAGAATCCACCCATCGCCGTGTTGAAGCCTGTCCGATGGTTGCCAGTCTCTGGCCGCCAAACGCACCTTTTTTTGCCGGAGAACACCCGTGCTGAACCGCCGTGCCTTGTTCGGCTTGCCGCTCGCCGCCCTGCCAGCACCCGCCTTGTCCGCTGGCAACGAAGCGCGGGAGCGGCCCATCGACGAGGATCGCTATCGTCGCCTCAGCCCGGGCGTGGCCGCCGGACTGTCAGAGCGCTTCATCCAACTCGCGCAGAACCGTTTGGAGGAGATGAAGGAAGGCGGCAGCTATCTCGACTGGCATGGTGTGGTTTCGGCTGCGTTCATCGCCGAGGGCCACGCGCGCCAGCTCTTCGAGATCGCCCGCATCCGCGCGCGCGACACTCTGAAGGACGAGCCGCAATCATGACCGAGGATGAAATTCTCGCGGACTACGCGGCCCTTCGGACGCTCGTCACCAACGTAATCGGGTTCCACGAGCTGGCCGAGAACGACTATCCGAACAACAGCCTCGATCAGCTCAAGGCCAACGCCTACGTCTATGCCGACGGTCACGTTCTGGCTCGGCGCGTGTTCAGCCTCTCTCAACGTCTCGACGAGTGGGGGGAGTATCGCGATATCGCGGATGCCTTGCGTCCGCTGCGTTCCCTTTGCGCGGAAATCTTCGGAGCCAATGCTTGGGTGGACGATGAAGCGGCCCCCGAGGTGGAGCGCTTGATGTGCCACGCCCAAGCCTACTCCAAAGGGGTTGAACTGGCCGTCCGGATCATGCGCGTCCATGACGATCTGAAAGGGAAGGCGTAGACCATGCCGGACCGACCGATGGTGGCTCGACGCGCCATGCTCGCGGGCGCGCTGGCGATGATGACCACACCTGCGCTGCCTGCTCCCTATCACCCGTTGCCGGATGGGCTGACCGTCGCGTTTTTCAGGGAGGCCGCGAGAAAGCTACGGGCAAACGCTCGCGCTTACGAGTTGGGCAAGCGAATCGTCCTGCAAGGCGCCGACCGCTCGTCCTACTACCGTGATCTGAACTATGCCTTTGCAGGCATCTTCGACCGGATGGGCGATTGCCGCGAGCCGTTCGATCTCCTCGAAAAGGAGCTGTACGCGGCCGAGCGCGCGCTCATGAAAAGATACGACTACAGGCCGTGAGTGACGTCATGCCAACGATGGACCGCCGTATTTTTCTGGCTGCTATCGTCGCGGTCGCCGCGATGCCAGCCAGTGCTTCGCCGCCTGCCTTGCAGCCCGTACGCTATCCGCTCGTGCCAGCTTTGCCGCCTTTGGAATTCGACCAACTGACACGGCTGCTCAAGGGCTTCGTGAAATGGAGCGGCGTGGCTAACCATCCCGGTCTGTCGGAGGAACTGAGCGTCCTCTACCAGCACATGGCGGGGCGGCGCTACTGCACGATGTCATGGCCACACTCGGATGCTCCGGAGCGTCTGGCAGCCTTGACTCGCGAATGGCCGAGACTGAAACCCAACATCGATCTGGTCATTGCCGCACGCATTGAGGGCAGAACCGACTGGCCGTGGGACTACTCGCGTGTCCGTTTCGACGGTGATCCGCCCTTGTCCTGAGCTTCCGTTCAAAGCGGCAGTTTCATCCAATTGAGGCGCAGCAGCTCACCCCTTGGTGCAGAGGTGAAGCACAAGCTGTCGCGAACGCTCCACCGGCCAGGCGCGCCGCACCGTCGCAGCACCTTCGCCCGCCCGCGACCCTACCGAATGATCCGCTGCCGCCAGATGCCGAGGACGACGTTCACGGTCGCGATGGCGAGCAGGACCCACATGGTGCCCGCCGTGCCCGCGGTGATCCCTTCCAGCCGGGCCGGGTCGAAGCGGCCGGCCAGGGCCTCGGCGCTGCGGCGGGCCTCGTCCTGGATGGGGGCGAGGGCATGCAGGCCGCCGGCGAAGACGAGGATGCCCGTGGCGGCCTTGATCCAGGCCCAGCGGGCGTTCCTGAAGGCGGGAACGATGGCGATGGACACGAGGCCGGGAACGAGCGTCAGGAAGAAGGACGGGAAGAACACCCAATCGGCGATCAGGCCCATCGCGCCGCGGATCAGGGCATAGCCCGCCAGCGAACTCGTCGGCGGCACGAGGCCTTCCAGAATGAGCAGGCATGCGAGGGAGCCCATGAAGCCGATCGCGCCCATCGTGTGCAGGAATTTGAGCAGCCGCTGCAAGTCGGTCCGGGGAGTGTCACGCTCGATCGGCGAAGGCTAGCACAGGTCCGGCTTGCGGGTCATCGCGGCGGCCGGCGCCCGGCCATTCTGTCGCAGGTTCGCCACCCACCTGCGGGCAGGACCCAGGCGGCGCTTTCTTAACCCGGGGCCAGCATGGTGCGGTCTTCTTGCACGGGAGACTGCACATGACCTGGATGGCCGGACTTCGAAGCCTCGCGACCTTTTGCGCCCTGGCCGCCGGGCTGGTGCAGGCGAGCGCCCAGGCGCCGGTGTCGGGAACGGTCGGCACGGGCATCCGCTACGACTACCTGGAGACCTGGAGCGTCGAGCAGCTCAACCGGATCCTGACGACGGACACGCCGCAGTTCGCGGGGGTTCCGGTCACCTACACCCCGGCCAAGACCGCCGTTCGGCTCTACCGGGTGACCTATCCGTCCGTGGTGCCCGAGCGGGGCAACAAGCCGACGGTGGCCACGGGCCTCGTCGCCGTACCGGACGGCGCCTCCGGCCCGCTTCCGCTGGTTTCGTACCAGCACGGCACCGTCTACGGAAAGCAGCAGGTTCCCTCGTTTCCGGAGCAGTCGCCCGAAACCCAGCTGATGATCGCCCAGTTCGCGGGCCAGGGCTATGCGCTGGTCGGCGCGGACTATTTCGGCCTCGGGGCCTCGGCGGAGCCCGAGGGCTACATGGTGAAGGCGAGCCACCAGCAGGCCACCGCGGACATGCTCGCCGCCGGGCGCAGCGTGCTCGACGCCCTGAAGGTGCCGGCCCGGGAGGTCTTTCTGGCCGGGTGGTCGCAGGGCGGCTTCGTGACCCTGGCGATGCTGGAGCGCCTGGAGAGCACCGGCGTGGAGGTGAAGGCCGCCGCCACGGCGAGCGCGCCCGTCGACATCTTCGTCGCGCTGAACGGCTTTCTGAATTTTCCGCGCAAGATCGACGCGTCCTGGACCGGCACGCTGTTCATCCTGTCGGGCTTCTCGTTCGAGAACTATTACGGCGTGCCCGACCTCGCGCGGTCGCTGATCGCGGACGGCTCCTACGAGATCGCCCGCAAGGCCTACGAGCGCCAGCCCGTCGATCCGGCCGAGGTGCCGACCGACCTCCACAAGCTCCTGAAGCCGGAGTATTTCGACCCGCAGTTCTTCGCCACCTCGACCTACGGGCGGCTCGTGGCCGCGACGCAGGCCTACCGGTGGGTCGTCCGCACGCCGGTGCGCACCTTCTACGGCGAGACGGACGAGGCCATCACCACCGGTCTCGGCCAGCTCACGGCCACCTACCAGCGCGCCATGGGCAACGACAAGGTCGAGGCCGTGTCCACCGGTCCCACCACGCACCGCGGCACCTTCGCCACCGCCGTTCCGCAGTGGAAGCAGTGGTTCGATTCGCTGCGCACGCCCTGACGCCTGGACGCCGCGACAGGCATCCGTCGAGGCCAGTCGGCCGGCACGCCTGAACCGGCGCGCGACGGCTGTCGTAGACAGGGGTAGAAACCGGGGCGGGCGCCGCCGTCCCGAGGCCCCTGGAGGACAGCGCCCATGCCGGTCACGACCTATCTGATCCTCTACGTCATCACGCTCCTGTCCATGCTGCCGCTGGACGTGGCCTGGCTCAGCACCGCCGGCCCGACGATCTACAAGCAGCAGATCGGGCCGCTTCTCCTCGACAAGCCGGCGATGGGGCCCGCGGCGGCGTTCTACCTGCTCTACGGCGGCGGCGTGGTCTTCTTCGCGGTCGCGCCCGCGCTGCGCGACGGCAGCTGGAGCACCGCGCTGCTGTATGGCGCGGTCTTCGGCTTCATGGCCTACGCCACCTACGACCTCAGCAACCTGGCGACGCTGCGCGGCTACACCACCACCATCGCACTCGTCGACCTCGCCTGGGGCACGGTGCTGACCGGCGTGTCAGCCACCGTGGCCTACGCGGTCGCGCGCTACTTCCGCATCGCCTGAGCGGTGGCCGGTCGCAGGCCTTCGCGCTCAGCCACCCCCGCGCTCAGCCGCCCTCCAGCGTCACGGCGAGGCTCCAGCTCCCGGCGGCATCGGCCGGAGCGGTGGCGAGCAGCTGGCGTGCTCCGGGATTGGGTGCGTCGAACTCCGAGCGCGGCGCGCTGATGTCCGGCGCGCCGAGCACGACCGGCGCGCCCTCGAAGCGGACGCGCAGCACCTGGCCGTCCTGGCGCAGGACGGCGGTTCGGTCCTCGAGCGTGATCGCCGCCCTCGTCGTCAAGGCCCAGCGGATCGCCGCGCCGGGCCTCGCGCCGCTGATCTCGTCGCGCAGGCGCACGGCGCGGCCGTCGATCCGCACCGCGCGGGAGGCCCGCTGCACCTGCCCGGGCAGGAACACCGGCGTGAGGTCGATGACGGCCCCGTCCTCGCCGCGCGCGTCCAGGCTCGCCATGCCGGCCGCGTTGTGGAGGCTGCCGCCGATCGTCAGCGTGTTGTGGGCCGCGCTGCCCAGGCGGAACACCTGCCAGCGCGGCGAGGTCTGCTTCATCGACCACAGGTCGATGCCGCGGCTTTCCAGGCTGTTGTAGTCCTGCATGCCGAGGTCCACGGCCCAGCGAATGCCGTCCAGGTCGAGCACGAAGGACCCGGCATCCATATGGCCGTGATTGTGGTTGGCGCCGCCGCCCTTGATGGCGAAGTAGAGCGCCTTGGGATCGTTCCAGGCCGAGCGCCAGATCGCCACCGGCTGCGGTCCCTGGCCGAAGAAGTGGCGCGCCGGTTCGCCGGCTTCCGCCTCGCCCGGCCACCACAGAGCGGCAAGCGGCGCGAAGCGTTCGCCCAGCCCCTGGTTCTGCCGGATCATGGCCCGCTTGGCGGCGATGAGGGTGGGCACGTTCAGCGCGCGCGCCAGGTAGAACAAGGGAGTGGCCAGTTCCTGCCCCTCCCCTCCATCGGCGAAATTGAAGCTCCGGCCGGTGGGTCCGATGGCGTGGGCGTAGAAGGCGGCGCTGCGCGCCAGGCCCGGCGCGCCCATCAGGCCCCAGTCGGTCGCCAGCGCGGAGCGCAGGGCGGCAACCAGCAGCGTCTCGTAGCTCGTCCCGTAGACCCAGTAGGACGGCCCCTCCGGGTAGACCCCGTCCGGCTTGTAGGCCGCCAGCGCCGTGAACGCCTCGGCCTTGCCGGCCGCGAGGACCGCGGCGGCGAGTTCGGGCTCCTCGTCCCCGACCGCCAGCGCACCGAGCACCATGCCGCCGATGCACACCTGGCCCCAGTTGTTCTTCATCCTGAAGGTGGGGTGGCCGTTGCGCACCTGGGCGATCCCCTTGTCGACGATGGCCCGGCGCACGAGCGCGCGCTCGTCGGTGGGGATCTCGCGCCTCAGCCAGTCGTATCCGATGGCCATTCCGGTGGTCATCTCGGCCACGTCGAGGAAATGGGCCGGGTTCCAGTCCGCGAACCCGGCCACCTGCAGCATCTCGCGGCGGGCCCGTTCCAGATAAACCTGGTCTCCGGTGAGGCGGCGCGCGAAGCTCCACAGCAGGACGCGCCGGATGAACTCGCGCGACACGCCGAGCAGGCGACGTCCCTCGAGCTTGCGCTCCAGCGGCGGCAACGCGAGGTCCTTGCGGGCGCGCTCCAGCAGTCGCGTGACCAGCAGGGCGAGGTCCGGGTCCGCTGCCCGCCGGATCTCGAGCTGCCGCCAGTCCGCGGCGGTGACGAGCAGGCGGGGGTCGGGCGGCAGCGCGAGAGGCTGGGCTCGGGCCGCGGCGGGTGCGATGGCGCTCGCCGCCAGGCCGGACAGCACGGTCCGGCGATGCAATGGAAAGCCGCGCGCAGGCTCTTCGGTCATGGTCGCATCCTGGTGTTCGACGGGCGGGCTCCGCGCTCCTCAGCCGGCCGCCCGCGTGCGGTTCCACCACCGCCGCGCCACGGTGCCCAGGAGCGCCAGCCCGAAGCCCCCCATGACAAGCCCGAACAGGGTCGAAATCACGACCAAGGGTAGAGAGGTGACGCCGCCGCCCACCAGGAGCCCCTTGGTCGGGTTCGCAGGATCGTAGGCGACCTCCACGGGGCCGCCGACGCGCAGCGCACGCCAGGCGGCCTGACCGAGGCCGCCCTGTTTCACGATCGTCCGGCCGTCATGCGTGGTGAACCTGTATTTGACCAGGTAGTCGGTGCTGCCGTCGGGGCTGGCGTCGCGAATCCTGTCGAGCGCGACGACCTGCGCCGTCACTCGTTCGCCCGCAGCGAGCAAGGTCGTGTCGCGATGATAGGCCCCTACGCCGCCGACCGCGAAGACGAGGCCGCCGCAGGCGAAAAGTACGCCGAAGATGACCGCGATGCGATTGTCATCGCGGTCCACGGCGGCATCGGGACATGTCTGGCTCACACGGCGCACCTGTTCTTTCTCCAAGCGGAAGCGTTACCGCTAAAACATTCAAGAATCGCAAAAGTGAGGAGCGAAATCACGTCTTCCGCACGGGCGGATGCGGAACGGAATTCACATTTGTCTGTGCCTGCGTCAGGATCCTGTCAGCTTTGATGGGAGGCCGACCGATGCCCGACGCCCCTGCGCTCCGACCCACGCCGGCCCGCCGATGACGCCGGAGGACATCGTGAAGGCCGTGATTGCGCTGCGCGCCGAGAGCGCCGGTGTCATCGAACTCCAGAACCTGATGGAGAAGGCCGACGATTTCGGCATCGACACCGTCGGCCGCGTCATCAACGAAGCCCGGTTCCACGCCGCGTCGCTGGCCTTGGCGCAGCGCGTCTGGAAACTGTCCCACGCCGCCGAAGGACATTGCCCCTACGAAGACTGAGCCGCATGCGGGAAGCCGACCCGCCATCCGCCCGGCCAGTTCAATGCACATGCATGGACCTTGACGATCCATGCAACTGCATTCATAGTGCATGCAAATGCATGCACCCGGGCGCCAAAAGGCCGCCGTCAGGAGACGACCATGTCGCAACCCCTCACGCTGGTGTCGTTCGACCTCTGCCCTTACGTGCAGCGCGCGGCCATCGTTCTCGCCGAGAAAGGCGTGCCGTTCAAGCGGGTCGACGTGGACCTCGCCGACAAGCCAGACTGGTTCCGGGCCATCTCCCCGCTGGGCAAGGTGCCGCTGCTGAAGGTCGGCGGTGAAGTGCTCTTCGAGAGCGCCGTCATCGTCGAATATCTGGAGGAGACCGAAGGCCCTGCCCTCCACCCGGCCGACCCGCTCGCCAAGGCGAAGCATCGCGCCTGGATGTAGTTTGGGTCCTCGATCCTCGCCGACATCTGGATCGTCGAGACCACCAAGGATCCCGCCACCCTCGCCGCCAGGATCGCGCTCCTGCGGGACAAGTTCACGCGCATCGAGGCCGAACTCGGAGACGGGCCGTACTTCGCCGGTGCCAGCTTCAGCATCGTCGATGCCGTGTTCGCGCCGGCCTTCCGGTACTTCGACGTCTTCGACACGATCCGCGACCTCGGCGTGTTCCGCGACCTGCCCAAGGTCCGGGCCTGGCGCGCGGCGCTGGCGAGCCGCCCGTCCGTGCGCGAGGCGGTCGTGCCGGACTATGGCGACCGGCTCCTGCGGTTTCTCGAGCGCCACGACGGGGCCTTGCTGAAGCGCGCGGCCTGAACCGGCCCAGGCGCTCCTCAGCGATGCTGGAGCAGCCGGCCTCGATCCGCGTCGAGCGTCGTCTGCGCGCCGATCACCACGGAGCGGGCATCCGCGCCGTGCCCGATGGGAAGCCCGCCGAGGATGGGCACGTCGAAGCGGGCGAGGTGATCGCGCAACAGCCAGAGTGCGTCGATCGGCCCGTTGGCCGGCGTTCCGTCGATGCGCCCGACGGCGACACCGGCCACGCCGTCGAAATGCCCGCCGCGCACCAGCATGGTGAGACAGCGATCGAAGTGCCCAATGGCGAGGCCCACGGATTCGATGAGCAGCACGGCACCGCGCAGCGACGGCAGGGCCCATCCGGCGGCGGTCGCCAGCATGTCGAGGTTCCCGCCGAGCAACGGCCCCCTCGCGCTTCCGGACGTCGTCAGGTCGGCGCTCGCGACGTCGGGAGAGGCCTCGATCGCGACGGGGGCATCGCTCATCAGCGCATGGCGCAGCGACTGCTCCGAGACGGTGCTCCAGGCCCCGTCCCCATGGCTGGAAAAGGCGCCGTGCACGCCGGCCGCGCCGATCGTCCGCCATGCCTCGAGCAGCAGGATGGTGATGTCGCTGAAGCCGACGATGGGCTTGGGATCCCGCTTCATCGCCTCGACCGGCAGGCGATCGGCGATGCGGTAGGAGCCCTTGCCGCCCCGCGTGGCGAAGACGGCCCGCACCGCCGGGTCGAGGAGCGCCCGCGCGAGGTCGTCCAGTCGATCGCCGTCGGTCCCCGCGAGATAGCCGTGCTTGTCGAACGCATGCGGTGCGACCTCGACCCGAAGACCCCAGGATTCCAGGGCTTCCACGCCGCGGGCGACGCCCGCCGGATCCGGCCGGCTGGCCGGCGAGACGAAGCGGACGAGATCTCCGGCCTTCAGGAAGGGCATCAGGTGCGGTCCAGCATCTTCCGCGTCAAAGGATCGGCTTCCCCGCCAAAAAATGCGTCCAGGGCGGCGTCGAGCAGTGCCATGGTGGCCTCGTCCTCAGCCGCCGCGCGGAACAGGGTCAGGCATGACCTGAACTTCATGTCGTCCGGCTCGCCGAAAATCTCGCGGACCGGCCTGCCGCGATGGGCGAGCAGCATTTCGACATGGCGCCTCAGCCGTGCGCCGAGCACAAGATCGGCGAGGTAGCGCCGGGCCTCGTCGAGATCCGCGATGGCGTAGGACCGCGCCATCGGCGAGTGACCCAGGCCGGCGATCTGCGGAAACACGAACCACATCCAGTGCGTGCGCTTATGGCCGGCACTCAGCTCGGCCTCTACCTGCGCGAGCACGGCGTCCTGAGCGACAACGAAGCAGGCGAGAGCGGGTGGCGACATGGGCGGCCTTCAGTGCAGCGGGCCCGACGGCGAGATCCAGTCGACGGAGAACGAGAGGAGCATGTCGAAGAGAGGCGTCTTGCGGATGAACCGACCCGCGTCGAAGCGCTTCACACCGGCCCGGCGATCGTCCAGCTCCAGGATCCCCAGGCACAGGGCGGGATAAAGCACGCGGGAAAAGAAGGCCCTCTCGGCCTCGTCGGGACGCTGGCCCGGATAGGGCGCGAAGGGAAGCGTGCACAGCGGGGTCAGGACCTGCGTGTCCTGCCAATGCGTGGCGGCGAGGCCCAGGCTCCACAGCGCGACGCCGACATGGTCCTGGGGCCACGGGGCGAACGGCACGCCGTCGAACGTTTCCTGGGGGACTTTCCAGAACGAGGCCTCGGTGAGGGCGGCAAGCAGGGCGCCTGCCCGGCCTTCGTCCAGGAGCCTGGCCCCCGCCTTCGTCGCCACGAGCATGGGCCCGCGCCGGACGAGCAGGCCGGCCTTCATCGCCGTCACCCTGGCCCGGTGAAGAGGGCGAACCTCCCGCTCGTCGATGTACTTGGCGATCCTGCGGTACCCTTCGTTCGAAAAGTCGGGCCAGTCCGTCGAATCGAACGTCGCACTCGCGTCGGCGCGGTTGAGGAAGCCTTTCGGCGTCAGCTTGAGGCCGCCCTTGGCGATGGCGCGTTCCACGAGGAATCGCGCGGCCCGGACCATCGGAACGTCGAGCGCGAGCGCGACGGGAACGTGGCGATACACCGTGAGCCCGCTCGGAGCGGACGGTCCGGATCCGACCAGCAGGCCGATGCTTTCATTCGACAGGAGCTGCCAGAAGGGAGCACCGACGAGGGACGTCGCAGACATTCGAAGCCGTCATCGAGAGCTGACCACGGGCCGCACCATCGCGATCGGCGCGCCGCCCTCGGCGACCACTATGGGCCGGCCGATGCCGTTCCCGCAAATCGCGGTTGGCCGGGCCGCCGCTCAGCGGTTCGCGAGCCAGGCCTCGAAACCCGCGGCCGGGAGGGGGCGGGACATGTAGTAGCCCTGCCCCTCGTCGCAGTTCCAGCTGCGCAGCAGGTCGTAGGCCTCGCTCGTCTCGATGCCCTCGGCAACGACCCGGAATCCCAGCGCATGCGCCATGTCGGTGATGCCGCGAACCAAGAGCCTGCACCGCTCCTCGGTCAGGAGCGGCCGAACGAAGCACTGGTCGATCTTGATCACCTGGGCGGGGAGGCGGGTGAGATAAGTGAGGTTGCTGTAGCCCGTGCCGAAGTCGTCGATGGCGATCTCGATGCCCATGGCCGCGATGTCGGCCAGCGCCTTCTCCACCTGGGCCTCGTGGCTGGCGAAGGCCGTCTCGGTGAACTCGAGCTCGATGTCGGCGGCCGCCACGCCGTGCCGCGACAGCGCCGCGTCGAGGGTTTCCACAAAGCCGGGATGCCGCAGCCGGACCGGCGAGACGTTGAGCGCGGTGCGAAGCCGCAGGCCCGCCTCGCGCCAGGCCGCGACCTGCCTCAGCCCCCGGTCGATGGCCCAGTCCGTCACGTCGTCGATGAGCGCGGTCGCCTCGGCGAGCGGGATGAATTCTCCGGGGGAGACGGCACCGAACTGCGGGTGGGTCCAGCGGATCAGCGCCTCGGCCCCGTCGCACGAGCCCGACGCGAGGCCGATGCGCGGCTGGTAATGGAGGTCGAGCCCCCTGTTCTCGGCAACCGCGACACGCAGGTCGGTCAGGAGGCGGAAGGCACGCTGGTGCGCCTCGTCGGCGGCACGGGAGTAGCGCGCCCAGCCCTCCGGCCGCGCCCGGCTTTCCTGCGCTGCCACCAGCACGGCACGAAGCGCATCGGCGGCGGGACGGTCCTCGGCGGACGGCTCGAGCACGCCGACGCCGGCCCGGGTCGCGATCGGCAGGTCGCGACAGACGATCGGCGCGGCGAAGGCCTTGGCGATCGACGCGGCCAGGATCTCGTCCGCGGCGGCCGAGCCGTCGCCGGCGAAGCAGAAGCTCAGCACGCTCACGTGCCACATCGGCCTGTGGCTGCCCACGACCGAGCGCAGCCGCTCCAACCCGGCGCGCACGAACTCGTCGGCATAGGCCTGGCCCAGCGCACGCAGCATCTCGTTGAAGTGCTTCGCCTCGGCCAGGGTCACCAGGAACAGCGACCGCTGTTTCATCACCAGCGCGCCGTCGGCGAAGTAGCTTTCCCGGTTGGGCAGGAGCGAGACGTGGTCGATCCATTTGACGCTGCGGCATGCCAACAGGTGGTCCGCCGCGATCCCGCACAGATCGTCCAGCGCGCCGCCGGCCGGCGGCACCGTGCCCGCGCCCAGGCGAACGAAGCCGAGATCGCGGCCCTGCGGATCGGTGAGGAGAGCGGAGGGACGGGCGCCGTCGGGCGCCCCCGCCACCACCTCCACCGTGGTCCCGAGCAGGGCGGTGCCCACGCGCGAAAGCCGCGCCAGCGTGGCCTGCGCCGGGGCGACGGCACCCGCCTCCACGCTGACGGGCTCGGCGACGACCCTGTCCGGCCACCCCTGCGGCTTCGCTTTCTGCTGCGGCTGCGACACGACGTCGTGCATCTCCGAAGGAACCTCAACCGTAGGTTAGGCTTGAAGTCGTAACGATGGGCTAAGGCCCAGGCCGACCTGCTGGAGTGGACCCTGTGACGACGTCGATCCCCCGCCGCGACCTGCTGCGAGCTGCTGCCGCCTTCGGCACCCTGCCCCTGCTGGCCGGCTGCGGCAGCGTGGCGGCCTTCAATGCCGTGATCCCCGCCGATGCGCCGGCGGGGCCGGTGACCACGGACGTCGCGTACGGCCCGGATCCGAGGCAAAAGCTGGACATCTACGCCGCCGGAACGGCCGGCCGGAGCCCGACGGCCGTGTTCGTCTATGGCGGGTCCTGGGACAATGGCGACCGCCAGTCCTACAGTTTCGTGGGCCGCGCGCTGGCCGCCCGGGGCATCACGACGCTCGTTCCCGACTATCGCCTGGTGCCCCAGGTGCGCTATCCGGACTTCATCGTCGACGTTGCCTCGGCCCTGCGCTGGGCCGAGGAGAATGCCGCAGCACACGGCGGCGACCCGCGGCAAATCGTCCTGATCGGACATTCGGCGGGGGCCTACAACGCCGTCATGGTGGCCCTGGCGCCCGAGATCCGCGCGGCGGCGGGCTATCGGATGCGCGGCCTGCGCGGCGTCGTGGGCCTGGCCGGCCCCTACGACTTCCTGCCGCTGGACACGGGCGTGACGAAGGCCGCCTTCGGACAATGGCCGAAGCTCGCCGAGACGCAGCCGGTGAACCGCTCGGCGGCAGGCTCACCACCGATGTTCCTGGCCACCGGGGACGCGGACACCACCGTCTATCCCCGCAACACGACCGCCCTCGTCGCCCATCTGCGGCGCGCCGGCAGGCCCGTGGTGGAGAAGATCTATCCCGGGATCGGACATGCCGGGATCCTGACGTCGTTCGCCAAGCCCTTCCGGGACCGTGCCCCCGTCCTCGACGACGTGGTCGCCTTCGTGAAGGCGCCCTCGGTCGCCTAGAGCGCAACGGGGTCGGCGCGTCCCCGATCGACGAGGCGTCCGGAACGACGGCGAAATCCAGGGGTTGGGCGACATGAACTCTCCCGCATCCTGGATGACCCACATCGGAACCTGGCTGGCCAGGCCCACCGCGTTCGTCGTGCTCGGCATCTACGTCGCCGCGTGGGGCGTATTCTCTCATGAGAGCCTGTTCGACTGGCACGCCGTGGCGACGATCGCGACCTGGGCCATGACGCTGTTCATCCAGCGGGCCGAGCACCGCGACACGCAGGCGATCCACGCCAAGCTCGACGAGATCCTGCGCAGCCGGGGCGAGATGAACTCGGATCTCAGCCACGTGGACGAGAAAGAGCCCGAGGACATCGAGAAACTCCGCCACCAGGCGGATCAGTGAGGACGTCCATGGTGCCTGCCCGGATCGCCGCAGCCCTTCTCGCCGCGAACCTGTCCGTCCTGCCCATCGCCGGAGCCGCCACCGCCATGACCGCCTCCACCTTCGACGGTTCGCGCCGCGTCGTCATCATCGCCGCCGAAACGTCCGACGACGAGCGGGTCCGCGAGCAGCGCGCCGCATTGCTGAAACACACGGCGGCCCTGGACGAGCGCGACATGGTGGTCTTCGTGGCCCTTCGCGACGGCGAGGTCGAGCCAATCCACGGTCCGGCTCCGGCCGACATTGGTGACTTCTTGAGCCGCAACCCGCCCGCGAAGGCCGGAGGCTTCGAGGTCCTGCTGGTCGGCAAGGATGGAGGAGTGAAGCTCCGGTCCGACCGCCCGGTGCGCGCCGAAGACCTGTTCGCGCTGATCGACACGATGCCGATGCGCCGCCAGGAGATGACGCGCTAGCCGTCCTCGGCGGCGTCGCCCTGCGACCTTCGCGAGCGGCCAGGCCCATGCTAGGCTGCAGGGGCAGCCAGCCACGCCGTGAGAGGGCACGCCCTTGCGCTCCCTGACAGTCTCGATCAGCCTCGCCACCCTGGCCGCCTCGGCGCTGGTGGCGCTGGCCTGCGGGGTGTCCCTCGATCCGACGCCGTGGACGCTGGACCACCGCGAGTATTCCGACCGCAACGGTCTGCCCGTCCTCAGCCCCGGCAACGACACGCGGATCAACATGCAGCTGCTGATGCTGGCCCGGAAGGACAGCAAGGCGCGTGTTCCCAAGGACGTCGAACCGGAGAGCGAAGGTCCGCTGTTCTCGATCCGGACCTTCGAGGCCGCCTACGAGGACGAGACGGCCGACCGGCCCTGGTCGTCCGCCGACGACGGCACGCGCTGCCAGACCCAGAAGAGCGGCGAGGCAGCCTTCGTGGACGCCGTGAAGGCCGCCACGGGTCTCGCCGAGGCCGAGCGTTCCGCCCTGGTCGAAGCGCGGGCGAAGATCCTGCCGGCCTGCGACAAGGGCGTGCCCAGCATCGCCGCGGCACTGCGCACGCAGCTCGCCCAGCCGTCGGAGGCCGCGCTCGCCTTCGTGAGCTACCTGGCCGGCGCGGAGGCCTTCTATCTCGGAGCCTTCGACGACGCGGCCACGGCCTTCGCCGGGCTGGGAAGCGCCGCCGACCCATGGCTGCGCGAGACGGCCCGCTACATGGCCGGGCGGACGCTGCTGAACAAGGCCCAGGCGGGCGCCTTCGACACCTTCGACATGGTCGGCCAGCCCAAGGTGAGCGACCCGGCGCAACTCGCCCGCGCCGAAGTGGCGTTGAACGACTATCTCACCGCCTATCCCGACGGCCGCTACGCCGCCTCGGCGCGCGGCCTGGTGCGGCGCCTCCACTGGCTGGCTGGCGACACCGCGCGCCTGGCCACCGACTACCAGATGCTGATCGTGGCGGACCCGAGCTGGCGCGGCGGCCTCTCCGCCATCGACGTCACGCACGAAATCGATGCCAAGCTGCTGGCTGGCGTGGACGTGAAGGATCCGACGCCGCTCCTCGGCAGCCCGACCCTGCTGGCCATCCACGCCCTGCGGCGCATGCGCGCCCCGGCGGACGACAAGTCCGATTTCCCGGCATCGGCCCTCGACGCCCAGGCCTCCGCCTTCGCCGGCCAGCCGGCCCTGTTCTCCTTCCTGAAGGCGGCCCGCGCCTACTACGTCGACAAGGACCCCAAGACCGCGCTCGCCTTCCTGGGCCCCCGGACATCGGATCCGGCCCTGCCCTCGGCGGTGGCCTTCAGCCGCGAGGTGCTGCGGGGGCAGGCGCTCCTGGCGGCCGGTCCCACGGAGGCGACCGCCGCCCACTGGCGCGCCTTGCTGCCCGGCGCCACCGAGCCCTGGCAGAAGGAGGCGGTCGAACTCGGCCTCGCGGTCACCTGGGAGCGCCTGGGCACGATCGACAAGGTCTTCCTGCCGGAGACGCGGATCGACTCGCCGCGCATCCGCGCGATCCTGCTGCGGCAGATCGCCGGCCCCATTCTCCTGCGCATGGCGATGGCCGACCCGAAGTCGTCGGCCGACGAGCAGGACCTCGCCCGCGACGTCCTGCTCTACAAGGAGGCGACGCGTGGCCAGTACGCCAACTTCCTGCGCGACTACGACCCGGACGTCCTCTCGCGGGACGGCATGACCCGCGGCAAGGCCTATCTGTGGGACGGCAAGGGCGAAACCTATGTTTGCCCTGACCTGAAGGCCGTCGTCGCCGGCCTCGCCGCCAATCCGCGCTCGCCGTCGGCCCGCCTCTGCCTCGCCGACTTCGTGCGCGTGGCGGGTTTCGACGGGCGCGAGGACGACAAGCCCCCGGCCAACGAGCTGGGCGGCGGCAAGCCCATCTTCCCGGGCGAGCCTTATTCCCGGCTCGAGGTGTACAAGTCGCTGATCGCCGACAGGGCGACGCCGCCGCGCGAACAGGCCTATGCCCTGTTCCGCGCCATCAACTGCTACGCGCCGACCAGCATCAACCATTGCGGCGGGCCCGGCGTCCCGAAGAGCCAGCGCGAAGCCTGGTACAGGACGCTCAAGACGAAACACGGGTCGACGCCTTGGGCCAAGGAACTCAAGTACTACTGGTGAGCCTCTGGCTGGGCCTGCTCGCCGCCCTCCCCCAGCCTGCGCGCGCGGGAGTGGTGCGGGCCCAGGACCACGACGCCTTCTGGCTGTGGGCGGGCGTGAAGCCGCATCCCGCCGTCGCCACGGCGCGCACGCTCTATCTGCTGCAGGGCGAGATCGGCCCCGGCCCTGACGGAACGACCGTCGTGAAGCCGCACGGAGCCGGCCAGCCGGGCCCGCACGCGCAGACCCTCTGGCTGGTCTACCGCGTCCGCTCGCTCGATTTCTCGCCGGAGGTGATGCAGTCGATCGCGCGGCGGCTCGCGCGCTGGAAGGACCAGCCGGGTCCGCTGGCCGGGATCCAGCTCGATTTCGACGCAGGCACGAAGGGTCTCGCGGGCTACGCGACGTTCCTGCGCGGCTTCCGCGCCACCTTGCCTGCCGACTATCGGCTCGGCGTGACGGGGCTCATGGACTGGGCCTCCCAGGGCCGCCCCGAAGACCTCGAGGCTTTGGCGGGGACCGTCGACGAGATCGTCTTCCAGACCTATCGCGGCCGCTTCACCATCCCCGACATCGATGCCTATCTGCGCCGAATCGGGCGACTGACCATCCCCTTCAAGCTGGGGATCGCCGAGGGGGCATGGTGGTCACCTCCCGCGGACCTCGCCTCCAATCCCCAGTTTCGCGGCTACGTGGTCTTCCTCCAGAACGGGTCACGATAGCGAACGAGGCAACTCTGAATGGCACGAAGCGTGCAGGCACTCTGCACCACTGGAGAGCTTGGACCGTGCCGGACAGATCGCCGACCCAACACGACATCGACGGCACGGCGCGGCGGGCCCGGAGCGGGGCATCCGGCGCACGCTGTGGCAGTGGACGCGGCACGCGCCGCCTGTATCTTCGGCGGACCAAGAGCGCCCCTGCATGCTGAACGGCCGGCTCACGCTGCGGAAGGATCGTCGCCATCGGGGCGGCCTCACCGTCCGCTGGGCGTCGTCCAGCCCTGAGCTTGGCCATGGGCGAGGTCCGGCCGGCCTGTCCCCCACCCGACACACACAGCGGAAAGACTATCGATGAAGCTCAAGTCGCATTGGTGGTGGGACCTCTCGTCGCGTGACTTCACCACCCTCGACATGGAGAAGGTCGTCGCCGTCCTCCCCGTGGGGGCCGTGGAGCAGCATGGCCCGCACCTGCCGGTGAAGGTCGATGCCGCGGCCAATGCGGGGATCGTGGAGCGCGCCGTCGGCCTGATGCCCGACGATCTCCCCGTGCTCGTGCTGCCGATGATGCCGGTCGGCAAGTCCAACGAACACAACGCCTATCCCGGCACGCTGAGCCTCTCCCATGAGACTCTCTTCAGGCTCTGGTACGACATCGGCGAGAGCGTCGCGCGGACCGGCTGCCGCAAGCTGATCGTGTTCAATGCCCACGGCGGCCAGCCGCAGGTCATCGACATCCTGTGCCGCGAGCTGAGGGTTCGCCACCGGCTCTTTGCCGTGAACGCGATGTGGTTCGGGATCACCAAGCTCGACGACCTGTTCAGCCACGAGGAGCTCGTGCACGGCATCCACGCCGGCGAGGTCGAGACGAGCGTCATGCTGCATCTGCACGGCGATCTGGTGGACATGTCCCAGGCCGCCGACTTCCGGCCCTTGTCCATGACCATCGAGAAGGAGGGTGGCCTGCTGTCGCCGGAAGGGCGTGTCGGTTTCGGCTGGCAGGCTCAGGACCTGGAGCCCTCGGGCGCCAGCGGCAATGCCGCCGCGGCCGATGCCGAGCGCGGCGCCGTGATCGTCGACCGGGCCGCCCGCGCGCTGGTGCAGCTGTGCACCGAGGTCGCCGCCTATCCGCTGTCGCGCGTCACGCAGCGCACGATCTATTCGGATGGCTGAGCCGCGCGGCCTCCTGCCCGTATCGGGACCCCACGACGCGCCCCTGGTGCTCGCCGACGGCGTGCGCCTGGCGGGCGACCTGTACCGCCCGGACGCACCGGGCCGGTTCCCGGTGCTGCTGATGCGCCAGCCCTATGGCCGGCGGATCGCCTCGACCGTCGTGCTGGCCCATCCCTCATGGTACGCCGCCCACGGCTACATCGTGCTCGTGCAGGACGTGCGCGGGCGCGGCGACAGCGGCGGCACGTTCCGCATCCTGAGCGACGACGTCGACGATGGCGCCGCCAGCCTCGCCTTCGCCGCGGACCTTCCCGGCTCGACGGGCCAGGTGGCGACCTACGGCTTCAGCTACCAGGCCATGACGCAGCTGATGGCTCTCGCCGGCGCCCTGCGCGCGGGCACCAAGCGCCCCGACGCCATGGCGCCGGCGATGGGCGCCTGGTCCGTTCGCGACGACTGGGCCTTCGAGGGCGAGGCGTTTCGCCTGGCGGGCGGCACCGGCTGGGCGGGCCAGATGGGCGCCGAACAGGCGCGCCTGGCCGGGGACCGTCTCGCCCACCACGCGCTCGCGGGCGTGGCCCGCGGGACGCCGTGGACCGAAGAGCAACCCGCCCTGCCCCAGGCCCTGGCCGAACACGGCCGCTACGCTCCCCACTATGAAAAATGGCGGGAGGACGATCGTGGTGCCATGGAGCGCTCGTCGCCCGCCGCCGCATTGGCCGGGCGGGTACCAGCCATTCCCGGGCTGTTCGTCGGCGGCTGGGCCGACTTCATGCTGACGGGAACGCTCGCCATGCACGCGGCGTTCGGCGCGGCCTCGCCGGCCGGGCACCGGATGACCATCGGCCCCTGGGGTCACATCCCCTGGAACGGCGCTCCGGGCGTCCTGTCGTTCGGCCCCCGGGCCAGCACGGGCATCGACACCGAGTCGATCCGGTTCTTCGACCACCACCTCAAGGACCGGGACGCGACCGACCCGCCGGTCCGGCTCTTCGACGTGGGTCTCGGCGAGTTCGTGTCCTACGAGGCCTGGCCCTCGCCCGAGCCGACGGCGTTCCACCTGTCGTCTCGTGGACTTGCCGGCACGACGATCACCGACGGCATGCTGGCTCCCGGCCCGGGCGAAGGCCCTGCCGACGCCGTGGTGCACGATCCCTGGCGCCCCGCGCCGGCGGTCGGCGGCCATCTCGGCACCCCGGGCGGGTTCGCCGACCGGTCCGCCGTCGACGAGCGCACCGACGTCGCGGTCTACACCTCCGCGCCGCTGCCCCGCGACACGCTGCTGGCGGGCCCCGTCTGCGCCGCGCTGCACGTAGGCTGCGACCGCCCGAGCCACGATCTCCACTGCGCACTGTCTTTCCTGCCGCCCCGGCAGGACCGGGCGATCACGCTCACCACCGGAGCGCTTCACCTGAGGGATGCCGGAACGGACGGCGCCCGCGTGGTGCCGATGCGGGCCGTCTGCGCGACCCTGCGCGCCGGCACGCGCCTGCGCCTGTCCGTGCAGGCGGCCGCCTTTCCCGCCTTCCCCGTGAACCCGGGCACGGGCGAGCCGCCGCCGCTGGCGCATCCTGCCCGCGCGCTGGTCACCACCCTCCACATCCGGCACGACGCGAGACACCCCTCGCGCCTCCTGCTTCCCATCGCCGCGTGAGTTGCCGATGACCACACCCCAGACCCCCCATCTCGTCCTCGACGCCCTGACCGCGGTCTACGGCGAGACCCGCGCCGTCGACGCCATCACGCTGGAAGTGGCGCGCGGCGAACTCGTCGCGCTGCTGGGCCCGTCGGGCTGCGGCAAGACCACGACCCTGCGGATGGTGGCCGGCTTCGTCGAGCCGGCCGCGGGGCGTGTCTTCGTGGGCGACGAGGAGGTCACCCGCCTGCCGGCGCACCGGCGCAACATGGGCGTGGTGTTCCAGTCCTATGCTCTCTTTCCGCATCTCACGGTGCTGGAGAACGTCGCCTTCGGATTGCGCATGCGCGACGTCGGGACGGCCGAGCGCCGGCGACGGGCAGGCGAGGCGCTGGAACTCGTCGCGCTCGCTCACCTTCGCGACCGCTATCCCTCCCAGCTCTCGGGCGGTCAGCAGCAGCGGGTCGCGCTGGCGCGCGCGCTGGTGATCGAGCCGCGCGTGCTGCTGCTCGACGAGCCTCTGTCCAATCTCGACGCGCATCTCCGCGCCGAGATGCGCGGCGAGATCCGCCGCCTGCAGCAACGCCTGTCGATCACCACGCTGTTCGTGACGCACGATCAGGAGGAGGCGCTCGCCATGTCCGACCGCGTCGCAGTCATGGACCACGGCCGGCTCGTGGAGATCGGACGGCCCGTGGAGCTCTGCGACGCTCCGCGCGAGCCGTTCACCGCCTCCTTCCTGGGCGCCCGCACCGTCGTCGAAGGGCGCAGCGAGGCGGGCGTGTTCACCGCGCCCGGCCTCACCTGCCAGGGCGCGCCGGCGGGTGCCAGCGCCATCGTGCTGCGGGCGGCGCGGCTGCGCCTTGCCCCGGACGGCCGCGGACCGCTGGCGGTCACGGGCGTGCTCTCCGCCTGCGCCTTCCTCGGCGACACCTACGAGATCGACGTCACCACCGCCGCCGGGCGGGTGCGTGTCCTCGCGCCGTCCGACGCGCCGCCGCCACCGGTCGGCTCCGCTTGCGCCATCGAGGCCCTGCCCGGCGGCTACAGCTTCATCGCCTGAGCAATCCCACCCAAACATCCGACAAGGAGACGACCCATGACGACACTCGACAGGCGCCGCTTCGGCAAGCTCATCCTCGGCGCCGGGCTTGCGGCGCCCTACGGCTTCTCCCGCACCGCCGTGGCCCAGCCCAAGCCCGGCGACGAACTCGTCGTCGGCATCTGGGGCGGCGCGCAGGAGCGCATCGTCAAGCAGTATGTCGAGAAGCCCCTGGTGGAGAAGTTCGGCTGCAAGGTGTCCTACGTGCTGGGCGGGACGCCCGAGCGCCGGTCGCGCGCCTATGCCGAGCGCGGCCGCCCGAGCTTCGACGTGCTGTACCTCAACATCTTCGAGAGCCGGCAGGCCGTGAAGGACGGCGTCACCCAGGCGCCCACCGACGCCGTGCCGCAGTTCGCCAATCTCTTCGACGTGGCCAAGCTCGGCGGCTACGGGGTGGCGCTGAACCCCTGCACGATCGTCTACGACAAGCGCAAGGCGTCCAAGCCGATCACCTCCTGGAAGGACATGTGGAACCCGGAATGGAAGGGCCGCATCGCCTGGCCGTCCTACCCCGGCGCGGAAGGCACGGCAGGTCTCCTGATGGCCGCCAAGATCTTCGGCGGCAGCGAGAAGGCGATCGACGTCGGCTTCGAGAAGATCAAGGAGCTCAAGCCCTTCGCGGCCATCCAGGGGAGCCAGGACCAGCTCTTCCAAATGTTCGACCAGGGCGTCGCCGACCTCTCGATCGAGTTCGGCAGCTTCACGCGCAAGTACGCAGAGACGCGCAACCCCAACATCGAGATCGCCAACCCCGTCGAGGGCCAGGCGGTGGCGATGAACGTCGCCTGCATCACGGTCGGCACCAAGAACCAGAAGCTCGCCGAGGAGTGGATCAACCTGCATCTCAGCGAGCCCTGCATGCTCGCCTACGCCAACGAGATCTACTACTCGCCGACGGTCAAGAACCTGAACATCCCCGATGCGCTGAAGAGCAAGCTCGTGCTGGGCAGCGACGTGGACAAGCTCGTCGACTTCGACTGGGACCTGGTGATCAAGAACCAGCCGGCCTGGACGAACCGCTTCAACCGCGAGATCGCGGGGTGAGCACCTCGCAATCCTCCCTGCCGGCGGCGCTCGCCGCCGGCAAGACCACCTCCGCGCCGGGAGACCTGCGCCGGCTCGCCGGACCGCTCCTCGCCCTGCCGGTGACGGCCTGGCTGCTGCTCGCCTTCGCGGCGCCGTTCGTGACGGTGCTGCTGCTGTCGCTGCACGAGGTCTCCGACCCGTTCGGGGACCTGCTGCAACCGCCATCGCTGGAGCAGTTCAGGACGCTGTTCCAGGACACATTCTACCTGCGCGTCGTGGGCGAGACACTGGCCCTGGCCGCCGGCGTCACGCTGCTGTCGGCGCTGCTCGGCTATCCGCTGGCGCTGTGGCTGGCCAGGTTGCCGGTGCGCTGGCGCCCGCTGGCCTTCGCCGTCATCCTCATTCCGCTGCTCACCAACGTGGTGGTGCGCTCGCTTGGCATCGTGCTGCTGCTGGCGCCCGACGGACTGATCAACCAGGTCCTCGGGCTCGTCGGCCTGCCGCCCTTCAAGGGCATGCTCTACACCCATGGCGCCGTGGCGATCGCGCTGGCGCAGGTCTTCATGCCGTTCATGGTGCTGGCGCTCTACGACGTCCTGCAGGGCACCTCGCCCCGCGTCCACGAAGCGGCCCAGAGCCTCGGCGCCTCGCGCATGACGCGGGTGCTGCTCGTCGACGTGCCGCTGTCCCTGCCGGGCCTGCGCGCCGGTATCGTCATCGTCTTCCTGTTGGCCTCGACCGCCTATGTCTCGGCGACCCTGCTGGGCGGCAAGAAGGTCTTCACCGTCGGCATGCTCGTCTGGCAGGAGGCCCTGCAGAACCTCAACGCGCCGCTCGCCTCCGCCCTGGCTCTGGTGATGACCGCGACGAGCACGCTCTTCGCCGTGATCGTGTTCCTGGTCGTGCGCCGGTTCATGCCGTGGAAAGCGGGACGCCCCGCAGCGGCCATCGCCCTGCCCCGGATCGTCCTGCGCGTCCTCGATGTCGTCGGCCCGATCCTCGGCAAGCTCCTGTTCTGCGGAGCGCTGCTGCTCCTGCTGCTGCCACTCGCCCTCGTCTGCATCCAGAGCTTCAACGACGTTCCTCAGGCCACGGTCGCCGGCTTTCGCGGCTTCACGCTGAAATGGTACGCGGCGGTCCTGTTCGGCGGGGCCTACTGGGGGTCCTTCGTCGTCTCGGTGCAGCTCGCCGTCGTCTCCGCCGCCGTCACCATCGCGCTGGCGATGCCGGCCGCCTTCGCCCTCTCGCGCTACCGATTCCCCGGCCTGACCGGACTGTCAGCCTTCTGGATGCTGCCGCTGTCGCTGCCCCACGTGGCCATCGGCGTCGGCATGCTGCGCCTGCTGCAGGCCTACACGGCGCTGCCGCCCTTCATGGGTCTGGTGGCCGTGCACGTGGTGCTCAGCCTGCCCTTCGCCATCTCGCTGCTGCAGGCCTCCGTGGAGCAGCTCGACAAGGCGCAGGAGGAGGCCGCGGCGAGCCTGGGGGCCAACGGCCTGCGCCGCTTCCTGCTCGTGATCCTGCCGGGGCTCGCACCGGGCCTCGCGGCGACCGGGATCATGAGCTTCCTCCTGTCCTTCGGCGAGGTCACGGTCACGAGCTTCCTCACCACCGCCCGCATGACGACCCTCCCGGTGCGCATCTACGCGGAATCGACCTTCAGCCTCGAGCCGACCGTGCACGCCGTCTCGGCCCTGCTGATCGTCGCCACCGTGCTGATCCTGCTGCTGCTGAACAAGCTGGTGCGCCTGGACCGTCTTTACGCAAGGTAGCGTCGCTGGGTCCGGCGCCTCTCGGCACCTCCAGCCGGCTCACGCCTCTCCACGTCCTGGCCGGGCTTGGCCCGGCAATCCACGAATTCCGCACGGCCCCGGCAAAGTCGTGGATGCCCGGGCCAAGCCCGGGCAGGACGACCGAAAGGTGGGCGCCTACTCGACGAGTCGGCTGCGGTGGAGTGCGAGAGCTCCATAGATGGGAATGCGAACGCCTCAGCCCAGGATCTCTTGCAGCGCCTCGACGAGGCGGTCGCACTGCTCGTCCGTCCCGATCGTGATGCGCAGGTGGTCCGCGATGCGCGGCTTGTTCCAGTGGCGGACGAGGATCGCCCGGCTGCGCAGCTCGCGCGCCAGGTCCGCCCCGGCACGGCCCGGGTGGCGGGCGAAGACGAAGTTGGCGGCCGACGGCACGACGTCGAAGCCCAGCCCCTGCAGCGCCGCCGTCAGCCGCTCGCGGCTGGCGATGACCTGCGCGCGCTTCTGCGCGAACCACGCGTCGTCCTGCCACGAGGCCAGGGCGCCGGCGATCGCCAGGGAGTCGAGCGGATAGGAGTTGAAGCTGTCCTTCACGCGCTCCAGCCCGTCGATCAGCGCCCGCTGCCCCACCGCGAAGCCGACGCGCAGCCCGGCAAGGCCGCGCGACTTCGACAAGGTCTGGACGACCAGGAGGTTTTCGTAGCGCGGCACGAGCGCGATGGCGCTCTCGGCGCCGAAATCGACATAGGCCTCGTCGATGACGACCACCTGGTCGGGATGATCGGCCACCAGCCGTTCGATCTCCGCGAGCGGAAGGGCCCTGCCGGTGGGCGCGTTGGGGTTCGGCACGATGATCGCGCCGCACGGCTGCCGGTAATCCTCGATGCGGACGCCGAAGCCCTCGTCGAGCGCGACAGGCCGCGGCTCGATCCCGAACAGGAGGCAATAGCTCGGGTAGAAGCTGTAGGTGATGTCGGGAAAGAGCAGCGGCCCGTCGTGCTTGAGCAGCGCCTGGAAGGCGTGGGCGAGCACCTCGTCCGAGCCGTTGCCGACGAAGACCATGTCCGGCGCGAGCCCGTGGGTCGCGGCGATGGCCTCGCGCAGCGCCGAGGCGGTGGGATCGGGATAAAGCCGCAGCCGGTCGTCCGTGGCCGCCCTGATGGCGGCGATCGCCTTGGGCGAAGGGCCGTAGGGGCTCTCGTTGGTGTTGAGCTTGATCAGGTTCGCCATTTTCGGCTGCTCCCCCGCGACATAGGGGTGCAGCGTGTGAACGAGCGGGTTCCAGAAGCGGCTCATGGGACGGTCCGGGCACGAGAAAAGTCGACGAGGGCGGCACTAGCACAGGCGGCCCCGTCATGGGTAGGCGGCTCATCCGCCCATGACGCGCAGCAGCACCGGCGTCAGGAAGGCCGTCATGACGCCGTTGAGGGCCATGGCCAGGGCCGCGAAGGTGCCCGCCAGCGGATGCACCTGGAGCGCTCGCGCGGTTCCGATGCCGTGGGCGGCGAGACCGACGGCGAAGCCCCTCGCCCGCCAGTCGCGCAGGCGCAGGGCGTTCATCAGCGGCGTCACGAGCACGGCTCCGGTGATGCCGGTGGCGATGACCACCACTGCGGTCAGCTCGGGCAGGCCGCCGGCCTCCCGCGAGACGCCCATGGCGATGGCCGCCGTGACCGACTTCGGTGCCACGGAGCGCACCAGCACCTCGCTGCCGCCGCACAGAACCGCGATGCCGATGGCACTCGCCACACCCGTGGCCGAACCGACGACCAGCGCGCCGACCAGGGCCCGCAGGTCGCGCCGGATGGCCGCACGGTTGCGGATGATGGGAATGGCGAGAGCCACGGTCGCCGGGCCGAGCAACACGTGCACGAACTGGGCGCCGGAGAAATAGGTGGGATAGCTCGTGCCCGTGGCGAACAGCACGATGCAGACCGTGGCGACCGCCATCAGCACGGGATTGGCGAGGGGATGGCGCCCGGTCGCGGCGGCGATGGCGTCGGCGCCGAGATAGGCGGCCAGGGTGAGCCCGAGCCAGAACAGCGGCGAGGTGGCGAGGTAGACCCACAGATCCTGGACGGCCGGCGAGGTCATGGCTCGCTCCCGTCGGGCCCGGCGGGCCGGGCCAGCCACTGGAACGTCAGGGCCGTCGCGACCAGGGTGATGGCCGTCGACAGCACCAGCACGCCGGCGATCGGCCACCACTCGCGGGCGAGCAGGCCCAGATGCTGGAGAACGCCGACGCCGGCCGGCACGAAGAGCAGGGACAGGTGCTTGAGCAACGCCTCGGCGGTGTCCTCCACGAAGCCGAAGACCGCCGGCCACGCGGCACACAGCGCGACGAGCGCGGTCAGCCCCACCACCGGCCCCGGCACGGGCACGGCCAGCAGCCGCACCGTCGCCTCGCCGAGAAACTGAAGCGCGATCAGGAGCAACAGCGGTCGAAGCATGCCGGACCTCCGCCAGGACGAACAAGCGCCACGGCGCGTCAGGCGCCTCCGAAACGTTCGGTCCGGATGACCGACGCGGACACGCCGAGCTCCAGCAGCGGCTGCGTCACGCCTTCCACGAACCGGTTGGATCCGCAAACGAAAACAGTGCGCGGCGGCATGGAAAGGCGGCCGAGGGCGACCGACAGCAAGGCTGCGTCGAGACGGCCCGCCTGGCCGTACGGATGCGAGACAGCCTCCCGCGACACGGCCACGGACAGAAACACGCCGTCATGCCGCTCCGCCATCGCGGTGAGCTCGGCCAGGAACGGCACGTCCACGAGGTGGCGAGCCCCCACGCAGACGGCCACGGGAACCCTCGCGCCCGCCGCGGCGCGGTGCCGCAGCATGGCGACCAGCGGGACGAGCCCCGAACCTCCTCCCACCAGCAGCAGAGGCCCGCCGTCGGCGGCCGACCAGACGAAGTGCCCGCCGACCGGCCCGCGAATTTCGATCCGGTCCCCGACGGCGGCGCCCTCGTGGAGGTAGGACGACACTTCGCCCTCGGGCAGGAGCTCCACGGCGATCTCGTAGGTGGCGGGGCGCTCCGGCGGGGAGCACAACGAATAGCTTCGCACGGCCGTGTAGCCGTCCGGCGCGGTCAGGCGCAGGTCGACGTGCTGCCCGGCCCGCGACGGCCGCCACAGGTCCGGCTCCAGCACCAGGCGGCGAATGCGCGGCGTCTCGACCGCGATGTCGCGGAGGGTGGCCCCCTGCCAGGCCGTGCGCGACGGCGCGGACACGTCAATCGTCCGAGTAGCGCTCTTCCTGCCAGGGATCGCCCCGCATGTGATAGCCGTGGGTTTCCCAGAACCCCGGCTCGTCCTTCTGCGTGAACTGCAGGGCCTTCAGCCATTTGGCCGACTTCCAGAAATACAGGTGCGGCACGAGCAGCCGCGCGGGGCCGCCATGATCCGGCGTGATCGGCCGGCCCTCGTAGAGCGTGGCGACCATGGCCTTGCCGCCGCCGAGGTCGGCGAAGGGAACATTGGTCGCGTAGTCGTCGAAGGAGTGGGCGAGAACGAACGGCGTCGGCGCCTCGATGCCGGCCGCGGCCAGCACGTCGTCGACCAGCACGCCGGTCCAGGGCGTGTCGAACTTGGACCACGTGGTCACGCAGTGGATGTCGCGCGTCCAGGAGGTCTGGGGCAGCCGGCCGAACTCTTCCCAGGTCCACGAGGCCACCGGCCGCGGCCCGACCTTGAGGGTGAACCGCCATGAGGCGAGGTCGACCTTCGGCGTCGGTCCGGCGGACAGGACGGGGAAGTCGGCCGTCAGCGACTGGCCTGGCGGAAGCCGCGTGGCGTTGTCACGGCCGGATCGACGTCCGACGAAGCCTCGGGTGTCCATGGGGGAGCCCTTTCCTGGCGATCCGGCGGATCCGGACACGCTGTCCCCGTCAGTCTGCACCGGATCGACGGCGTTACAAGCTCAAGCGGAGGCGGCCAGCGCGGGCTGGCGGGGCAAGCGCACCGCAGCGCCACCGGAGAGCTCGGCCATGAGGGCTTGCAGATCGAGGAGGGGCAGGACCTCGCCCCCTCCCGCGCCGATCTCGACGAGGGCATTCATCGACGGCGCGGTGGCGACGTGCCCGACGGCGCGCCGGTCGTGTGGCTGCATCGCCCTCGCCGCCTCGATGCCGTGGAGGACGTCCACGGCGAAGCCGACCGTTCCGGCCTCGCCCGACACCAGGAGCACCCGGGAATGGGCGCCACTGCCCGCACGGGCACCGAGCGCTCGGTCGAGCGCCAGCAGCGGAATGGGCTTGCCGCGATGGTCGAAGAGGCCGATCAGGTGCGGCCTGACGTCGGCGATGGCCGTCACCACCTCCGGATAGGCGATGACTTCCTGAAGTTGCAGGAGCGGCACGGCGGCCCGGGCCCCGGCCGTGAAGACGACGACCTGGTTGCGCGCCACCTGCGCCGCGGCGGCCGCGCCGCTCGCGAGGGGACCGATGCCGCTGAGACGGGCATAGGTATCGACGGACTCGAGATCGCGCAGGCCCTCGGCGCTCAGGACCAGGTGCTGGGTGCCGTGCTTGTCGACGGTCACCCCCTCGAAGCAGGACGGGTCGGCCACGGCCAGCGCCGGCATCGGCAGCACGTCATCGGCAGCCTGGGCCACCATGTCGTGGACGGCGTCGATGCGCAGGCCCACGCGACCGTCGTTTCGACAGCGCAGGATCAGGATCGGGCTTTCGCCCGCGGGCTCCAATGCGCCGAGCCCGAGCAGGCGCAGCGGATCCACGGCGGGGATGCTGCGACCATGGTGGTCGAACACCCCGTGGCACAGTCTGGAGGTCAGCGGCGAAGGCCGGAGCTCGGCGCGCGCCACCGTGGCATCGACCTCCGTCGCCTGCAGCGCGAAGTGGAACGGGCCGGTGCGGAAGAAGAGGCGGGTCACCCGCCGGTCGAAGCTGCGGCCGGTCGTGCGCGTCTCGGCCTCGGCGACCATCGGCAGGCCCGGGATGGCGGCGATGCGGGCCGCGTCGAGCAGCCAGACCGGCTGCGCTTCCCAGGTGAAGGAGTGAGTGTGCAGGGTCGTGCCGACGGGCACGTGGGCCTCCACCGGCGTCAACCGATGCCGGTCGATGGTGGCAATGCCGTTCACGCCGTCCGCGAGGAGGCCGACCAGACGGCCATACTGGCGCAGGATGACGACCACCTCGTCGTGGACGTGGTCCGACCCGAGCCCCAGCGCGGCGCGCAGGTCCAGCACCGGGATGATGACGCCGCGAACGTCGACCGCGCCGACGAGGCCGGCAATGGCCGACGGGACGGCCAGCGTCCGGGCCGGGCGGCGGATCACCTCGCGCACGGCGTCGACCGAGACGGCCAGCATGCAGGGACCCACCCTGAACAGGCCGACGGTCATCGCCGTGACGGCCGGATCGGGACCGGATGGCGCACCCATGCTGCCCGTCATCGGCCGTCGCTCAGCCGGTCTTCGTGCGGCGGGCGGTCAGGTCGTCGATCAGGGCGACGACGCTGCTGGCGACGTCCTTCTGAGCCGTCGTCGACAGCGCGATGCCACGGATCGATTCCGCCGTCTTGCGCACGCTGGACACGATGTGCTCGAAGGCCAGCTTGGCCTCCTGGGAGCGGGTGGTCCCCTGCCCCACGCGAGACGCGCTCTCCTCGATGAGCTTGGCGATGCCGCGCGCCGCCTCGGAACTGCTTTCGGCGAGCTTGCGCACCTCGCCGGCCACGACGGAGAAGCCGACGCCGTGCTCGCCCGCCCGCGCCGCCTCGATCGCCGCATTGAAGGCGAGCAGGTTGGTCTGGCTCGAGATCTCGCCGATCACCTTCACGATGTCGGCGATCTCGTTCGACGACTTCTGGATGAGCTCGATGGCTTCGATGGAGTTGCGCAGCGACTCGTAGCCGAGTTCGGCGTTGGCCTGGGTCTCTGTGGCGAGATCGGTGGCCGAGCCGGCATTGCGGCTGATCTCGGTGATCGAGCCGAAGAGCTGCGAGACGGCGCTCTGCATCTCGTCCGACTTCACCTCGATGCGGTTCTGCAGTTGCACCTGCTCCGTGACGTCACTCGCGTACTTGATCACGCGGACGGCTTCGCCGGCCAGATTGAGGATCGGGCTGTAGGTCGCCTGCAGATGCACCTCGCGCCCGAACTTGCCGACGCGCCGGAAGCGGCCGGCCTTGAACTCGCCCTTGTTGAGGTCGAGCCAGAAGTCGCGGTACTCGAGCGACGTGATGTAGTCGGCATGGCACAGCATGCTGTGGTGCTGCCCGATGACCTCGCGACGCGTGTAGCCCATCACGCGCAGGAAATTCTCGTTCGCCGACAGGATCGTGCCGTCCAGGTCGAACTCGATCACCGCCTGGCCACGGTCCACGGCGTTGACGCGGCTCTCGAACTCGACGTTGCGCAGCTTGGCCGCCGTCACGTCCGAGGCGAACTTGACGATCTTGGACAGCCGTCCCGACGCGTCGTAGACCGGATTGTAGGTGGCCTGGATCCAGATCTCCCGGCCGTCGCGGCCGAAGCGCTTGAATTCGCCGGCCTCGTAGTCGCCGCGGCCCAGACGCTCCCAGAACGCGTGGTACTCGTGCGACTTGGCGAAGGCCGGATCGCAGAACGCGCTGTGATGGCGACCGACGACGTCGGCGCCGGCGTAGCCGAACAGGCGCAGGAAATTGTCGTTGGCACCGAGGACCCGCCCCTGCAGGTCGAACTCGATGACGGCCTGGGCGCGATCGATCGCCTTGACCTTGCCCTCGTATTCGCTCGTCATCGCCTTCACCGACGTGACGTCGGTCGCGAACTTGACGATCTTGCGCACCTGGCCGTCCGGATCGAAGATCGGATTGTAGTGCGCGTGCAGCCAGATTTCCTGGCCGGCCTTGGTGACGCGGCGATACTCGCCGCGGTCGAACTCGCCCCGGGCGAGCTTGCCCCAGAACACGCGATAGGCCGGCGACTGCGCCTCGGCGGGCGTGCACAGCAGGCTGTGATGCTGCCCCACGATTTCCGGAGCCGTGTAGCCCATCAGGCCCAGGAAGTTCGCGTTGGCGTGCAGGATCCGGCCGGCCAGATCGAATTCGACGATGGCCTGCGAGCGGTCGAGCGCGGCCGCCTGCGAGGCCTGCTCGGACGACGCCAGCTTGGCGGCGGTCACGTCGAGCGCGTACTTGACCACCCCCACGACCTTGCCGCCTTCGTCGAAGACGGGGTTGTAGGTCGCGCGGATCCAGATCTCGCGGCCGTCCTTGCCGATGCGCTTGAACTCGCCGTCGTGCGGCCGGCCCTCGGCGAGCGCGGCCCAGAAGGCCGCGTAGTCCTGGGAGGCCCCGTAGCTCTTGTCGCAAAACATCCGGTGATGCCTGCCGACGACGTCATCCCGTCCATACCCCGTGAGGGCAAGGAAGTTGTCGTTCACCTCCAGGATCGTGCCCCGGGGGTCGAAAGTGATGGTGGAGAAGGTGCGGTCGATGGCGTCGAGCCTGGCCTGGCGGGAAAACTCGGCGAGGGACGAAGACAATCCGTCTGATGCTGAAAATGTATTGCTGCTCATCGGCTCTCTCTCGCGGCGCATGCCACTCCAGGTCGCAGACACGAATGGCAGCACGATGAGAATGCGCGTCAAATCTTAACAGAGGTCTGCGCGTGGTCTGCACAACTGACACTTGCGACAGGAAATCTGCCGCGCGTTACAAAACAGCAATTCCACAGCAACGAATGTAAAAACAAGCATTTGCCGGCCATCCGGCTGGAACGAGGTGCGGCGTTCGAGCGACACCGTCTCGTGACTTGCGCCAGAGGTGAGGGCCGCACGAGTCCGGATCGTTAACGCGCGGTTCGTCCCGGCACAGAAAAAAGACCGGAAAGCGAAGCGCGTCTCCGGTCTTGCTCGTCGGACTCCTGATTTCGGGCGAAGTCCGTCAGATCGGCAGCCCCTTCAGCTTGGCCACGGCGATCATGACGCCGCGAATTTCGGCCAGGCCCTTGAGGCGGCCGATGGCCGAGTAGCCCGGGAAGCTGCCCTTGCCGATGTCGTCGAGCAACTCATGGCCATGGTCGGGCCGGAACGGCAGGCGCCAGTTCTCCTCGCCGGCCGCCTTGCGACGGGCCTGCTCGTTCAGGAGCGCCTCGACCACCGCCACCATGTCCGTGTCGCCGGTCAGGTGATCGGCCTCCATGAAGGACCCGTCCGGATCCTTCGCCACGTTGCGCAGGTGCACGAAATGGATGCGGCTGGCGAAATCCCGCGCGATGGCCGGCGGGTCGTTGGCGCGCCCGGCACCGAGCGAGCCCGTGCACAGCGTGATGCCGTTGGCCCGGCTGTCGACGGCCTTCATGACGAAGGCGAGGTCGTCCGCGTTGGAGACGATGCGCGGAAGCCCCATGAGGGACCGCGGCGGGTCGTCCGGATGGACCGCCATGCGGATCCCGACCTCTTCGGCCGTGGGGATGACCTCGCGCAGGAAGCGGGCGTAGTTCTGGCGCAGCGCATCGCGGTCGATGCCGGCGTAGCGTGCGAGTTGCTGGCGCAGGCCGGGAATGTCGTAGCGGTCGAAGGCACCGGGAAGCCCCGCCATGATCGTCGACAGCAGGCGACGGCGATCCTCTTCCGTCGATTGTTTGTACCAGGCCTCCGCCTTGGCCAGCACCGCCGGCTCCACCTCGTCCTTCGCGCCCGGGCGTTCCAGCATGAAGCAGTCGAAGGCCGCGTATTCATGGGCGTTGAAGCGAAGCGCCCGGCCGCCACCAGGCAGCACGTGGAAGAGCTCCGTGCGGGTCCAATCGACGACCGGCATGAAGTTGTAGCAGATCGTCTTGACGCCGCAGGCGGCGAGGTTGCGCATCGACTGGCGATAGTTGTCGAACAGCGCGGTGAGATCGCCCTCCCCGACCTTGATGCGCTCGTGGATCGGCAGGCTTTCCACCACGCTCCAGCGCAGCCCCAGGGACGGGTCGGCGCCGATCTGAGCCTTGCGCTTCTCGATCTCGTCGATCGACCACACCACACCGTACGGGATGTGGTGGAGCGCGGTCACGACGCCGCTCGCACCCGCCTGGCGGATGGCATGCAGCGGAACCACGTCGTCCGGGCCGAACCAGCGCCATGTCTGTTCCAAGGGTGTCTCCTCGATCCGTGTCTTCACGCAGGGCTGACGTGCGACACGATTGTTTGGGGTGCCGCGACCATCCCGTCAACAGGGTCCGGGGGTGCCCGGCAGCCTTGCGCCCGAGGGAGACCGGGCAGACCCACCGGACACCGGAAGGCTTGCGGCCGGCGGCCAGCGGGCTAGGGTCAGGCCCGCGCAGTCGGGCCCGGCGCGGGTCAGGCCATGCGACACGACGAAGGGAAGGCCCGCGATGCTCAGGTTCGGCTTCAGCACGATCGGTTGCCCCGACTACACCGTCGAGCAGGTGATCGATGCGGCCCGGAGCCTGGGTTACGCCGGCGTCGAGATCCGGTTCCTGCGCGGCACGGTCGATCTCGCCGGCCTCGAGGAGTTCTCGGCGGCCCGCATCGGCGAGACGCGCCGGCGCTTCGAGGATGCGGGGGTCGCCGTGGTGGCGATCAATACCGGCGTGCGCATGGTGTCGCTCGACGCGGCGCACCGCCAGGTCCAGCGCGATGCCGCCCGCAGGCAGATCGAGATGGCCGCGGCGCTCGGCGCGCCATACCTCCGGCTGTTCGGAGGGCCCATTCCCGCCGGCCAGGACCGGGAGCGCACGCTGGACGCGATCGCCGCGGGACTCGGTGAGATCGCGGACGAAAGCGCCCGCGGCGGCGTCACCAGCCTGATCGAGACGCATGACGACTTCTGCCGATCCGACAGCGTGCTGGATCTCTACCGGCGGGGCGCCAGCGAGCGGCTCGGCGTCCTGTGGGACACGCTGCACAGCTATCGGTGGGGAGAAAGCGCCGACGAAATGTTCGGTTGCCTGGGCCGCCGGATCAAGCTGGTGCACGTCAAGGACGCGGTCACCGCGACCCGCAGCGGTTTCGACTTCGCGCTGACGGGCGAAGGCACCGTCCCGATCGCCTCCTTCCTCGACGTCCTCGAGGCCGCCGGCTACGACGGCTTCGTCGATTTCGAGTGGGAGAAGGGCTGGCACCCCGAGATCCCCGGGCCTGAGATCGCGCTCCCGCACTTCGCCCGTTACGTCGCGAGCAAGGTTCGCGGGTCCTGAGCCCTGCACGAGGACAGGACGGCGGCCTCGCCCGGATTCACGAATTCTCGAAACGACTGGACTTAAGGTCGTCGCGGGACGATGAACCGGGGGACGGACGACCGCGATGCAACGCTTCAACTCCAGGATCGGCAGGCGAGCCTTGCTCGTGGGCAGCGCCGCGCTGGTCGCGGGCGGCCCGCCGGCCATGGCCGCGGCCGCGACCGGCGCCGTTCTCGTCCACGGCAAGCAGGATGGGCCGGCAGGCTCGCTGAGCAGCGTCGGCGCGAAGCTTTCCGCGGCGGGTCTCGCCGTGGAGGCGCCCACCATGCCGTGGGCCCGGGGCCGCTACCTGTCCGGAAACTGGGCGGAGGCCATGGGCCTGATCGCCGGAGCCGTGAAGAGCCTGCAGGGGCGGGGCGCGACCAGCGTGATCCTCGTGGGGCACAGCATGGGCTGCCCGGCCATCCTCTCCTTCGCCTCTCGCGCCTCCATGCCGTTGGCCGGGCTGGCTCTCACCGCGCCGGGGCACAACCCCACCTTCTTCTACGAATCGGGCCTGACGCGCGAGAGCGTCGACCGGGCCCGCGCCCTGGTGAAGGCCGGCAAGGGAGCCGAAGCCGGCACGTTCGCCGACAGCAACCAGGGCTCGACCTCGTCGGTCACCCTGTCTGCGGCCGACTACCTGTCGTTCCTCGACCCGATGGGACCGGCCGTGATGGGCCGGTACGTCGGCTCCATCAAGGTTCCGGTGCTCCTGGCCGTCGGCACCTCGGACGGCGGCGCGATGGGCTTTGCCAAGCAGTTCGGCCGGGCGCTGCTGAAGGGACCGAAGTCGCGCTACGTCGAGGTCGCCGCCGGCCACGGCGGGACGCCGGGACAGGCCGCCGACGCCATTGCCGAGTGGGCCAAATCCCTGTGAGCGGGGGTACCCTGCGGCAGCGTTGACGGGGCGTTTCGGAACGTGCCGTTTCGGGACACCTCACGGTCGGAATCGGCTCGTTCTTTCAACGCTCTAGGATCACGATCCTTTTCTGACATTTTGCTGACAGGACACGTCAGCAGTGTGCCCTTTTGTGACCGGTAGCGTCTCAACCATGGGGAGTGAATACCTCCGGTGAGCGGACCGGGTCACGCCCTTCCCGAACGTACCAGGTCTGATCTTCCCCAGATCCGACCCGGTGGCATCGGCAACAACAATGGCCCGAAGCGTTCGCGTGACCGATGGCGGTCGGGATCGCGAGCACGACCTTCGGGCAGGCGCGCTGACGTGTGCGACCAGTTCTGCGCAGCCCGACGGGGCAGGCAGGCGATTTCCGGCACCGGCTCCAAGGCGGGGAACCGCCTGGGCCGGTGTTTCATTTGGGGCCGGGCTTCAGCAGGGCGTTGCATCGCGCCCCAATACCGGCGACGCTCCAGGGCCGACCGTTCTCCGGAGCAGGACACGCCATGGCCTCGCCGCCCCCCGCCCACACCTCCACCGTTGCCCAGGCCTCCACCGTTGCCATCGTCGGGTCGGGCCTGATCGGCCGGGCCTGGGCCGCCATCTTCGCGCGGGCGGGATGGACAGTCAGGCTGTCCGATCCGCATGCCCCGACCCTGGAAGCCGCGCCTCGCCTGGTGCGAGACGAACTCCTCTCGCTGGCCCGCCACGGCCTCGCGGAAGAACCCGAGCAGGCCGCCGCACGGGTCTCGGCCGCCCCATCCCTGGCCGCAGCCCTGGACGGTGCAAATTTTGTTCAGGAAAACGGTCCGGAGACGATCGAGGCCAAACTGGCCATCTTCGCCGAGCTCGACAGGCTGGCGGCGCCCGACGCGATCCTCTCCTCGTCGACCTCGGCGATCGTGCCCTCCCGCTTCACCGAAGGGCTCGCCGGCCGGGCCCGCTGCCTGGTGTCGCATCCGGTCAATCCGCCCCATCTCGTGCCCATCGTCGAGCTGTGCGGGGCGCCCTGGACGGCCCCGGAGACGATGGAGCGCGCGCGTGCGGTGTTCGAGGCGATAGGCCAGGTCCCCATCACGGTGCGGCGCGAAGTCGACGGCTTCATTCTCAACAGGCTGCAGGGCGCCCTGCTGGCCGAGGCCTTCCGCCTGGTGGGCGAAGGCTACGTCTCGGCGCAGGACCTGGACCACACGATCAAGAACGGGCTGGGCTTGCGCTGGTCGTTCATGGGCCCGTTCGAGACGGTCGAGCTCAACGCGCCCGGCGGCTTCGCCGACTACTGCACCCGCTACACGGGCTTCTACAAGCGGCTCGCGGCGCAGTCCGCGGGGCCGGAGGCCTATGAGAGCCCCAACATCGACAAGGTGATGGCGGCGTGGCCGCATCCGGGCGATCGCGAGCGGATCGATCGCCTCACGGCCTGGCGCAACGAGCGCCTCGCCGCGCTGGCGGCCCACAAGAAGGCCCAGCGCGGCGACGGCTGAACGGGCTCAGGCGAGCTCGAAGCGGATCGGATGGGCGCCCTTCCACAGGCAGCCCTTGCCGAGCGGCACGAGGTTTTCGAGGCCTTCGGTGATCGTCAGGAAGTGGTTGCCGGCGAGCTGGCCGACCTTCGACGCGAAATGCACGCCGCCGTACGCGAGCAGGATCTCCGTCTCGCTGATGCCGCCCGGATAGAGAATGAACTGGCCCGGCGCCGGGAAGCTCGTGTGGTTCTCGTAGGTGACGCCGAAATCATAGTCGCCGAGCGGGATCCACACGCCCTCGCCGCTCCAGCGCACGTGCACGACCTGGCTTTCGAACGGCAGCCGCTCCAGGAAGGCCTTGCAGGTCTTCGGCGCGGCCTCTTCCTCGAGCTTGCCCATGAAGGTGTACGGGCCTGCGATGATGCGGATCTTCGTCATGTCGTCCTCTGTCGTCTGGAGCATGCTGGGAAAGGATGGAAGCCGGCCTCTCGCAGGAACCCTGCGATCGGCCGTGGATCTGGAGCGTCACCGCGGGACTTGGCCGATCTTGCAGGCTTCCGTCAACTGGACAAGGCAGTCGAACGGAGACACCTTGCCCGCAAGATACCGCAACGGAGGACCGCGCCATGACCCCTGAGGAAAAGATCGTCCAGCTCGGGCTCGCGCTGCCCCCCTCCCCGTCGCCGCTGGCGAACTACGTGCCCTACCGGCTCGTCGGCAACGTCCTGTACCTTTCGGGCCAGGGTCCGCGCCGGGCGGACGGTTCGATGAGCAAGGGCCGGCTCGGCCGCGACATGACCGTCGAGGTCGCCTACGAGGAAGCCAGGATCACCGGGCTCAACCTTCTGGCGGTGGCGAAATCGGCCCTCGGGGAGCTTTCGCGCATCGAGGCGGTGGTGAAGCTGCTCGGAATGGTCAACGCCGAACCGGACTTCGGCGACCATCCCAAGGTCATCAACGGCTGCTCGGACCTGTTCGTCGCGGTGCTCGGCGAAGCCGGCCGCCACGCCCGCTCGGCCGTGGGCATGGGGTCCCTGCCCAACGGCATCCCGGTCGAGATCGAGGCGATCATGCTGGTGAAGTGAGGGGATGGACGGCGCCTCAGCGGCGCCGCTCCGGCTTCAGGTCGATCAGGGGTGTGCCGTCGAGGCAATCGAGCCCCCGCACCAGGACCACGGAACCCTCGATGCCCACCAGCCGGGCGATCGAGGTCCCGATCGGATTGGGTCGCACCGGTGAGCGCAGCGAGAACGTCCCGCGCAGGAGGCCGTCCTTCTTGCGGCGCTGCACGAGGAGATCGCGCCGCGACCGGTGCAGCCAGTAGAACACCTCCAAGGTCTCGTGCGCGTCGAGACCCACGAGCGCCCGCTCCCACGGCGGCGCCAGCTCCAGCCGGCAGATCGGCCCGTCCGGATCCCCCTGCCGCGGACAGGCGCTGCGATCGGTCCACGGCGTCCGAATGCGTCCGATGAACACGAGCGCCGCATCGCCGGGCTCCGGAAGCCCTTCTGCGACGACCTCGCCCTCCCTGATCTCGTTCATGTCCGACATGCCGCCGCCTCCGCAGGTCGCAGCGTCGCTCCGCACGCGGAGCAGATCAAGGACGCACCGCATGGCACAGCGCAGGATGGGCCGATGACGACCACGCGTTCCGACGCAGGCCGCGCGATCCTGGCCGGCAGCATGGCCAGCGCCCTGGTGATGGTGGCGGGCACGATCCTGGGCACCGCACGGGTCCTGCTCGTCGCTCCGCGCCTCGGCGACACCGCCGCGACGCTCCTGGAACTGCCGGTGATCCTGGCCGCGGGATGGTTCGCCTGCGGCATCGCGGCGCGCCGACACGGCGTCGGTCCCGACACCGCGTCCCGCATCCTCATGGGCGCCGCCGCACTCGCCGTGCTCGTCGCTCTGGAGGCGCTTTTGGCCTTCGTCGTCGCGGGCACCTCGCCCGCGAGCTTTCTGGGCGGCTACCGCGAGACCGCCGCGCGCATCGGCCTTGCCGCGCAGGTGCTCTACGCGACGTTTCCCGTGCTGCAGGCGAAGCTCAGACCACCGCCTCGATGAGGAACGGACCGCGTCCGGCGAGGCCGCGGCGAAGAAGGTCGGCGAGGTCCTCCGCCGTCTCCGCCCGACCACCGTCGACGCCGAGGCCCTTGGCCACGCCGACGAAGTCGATGTCCGGCCGGTCGAGGCTCAGCATGCGGCCCGCCATCTCGCCGACATTGTTGATGCCGACGCCGCGCATCTCGTGCTGCAGGATCCCGTAGGCGCGGTTGGAGACGATGATCGTCACCACGTCGAGCGACTCGCGCGCCTGGGTCCACAGACCCTGGATCGTGTACATGGCGCTGCCGTCGGCCTGCACGGCCACCACCTTGCGGTCCGGGCAGGCGACCGCCGCCCCCACCGCCATGGGCACGCCGAGGCCGATCGCCCCGCCGGTGAGCTGGATGTAGTCGTGCGGCGGCGCGCCCACGGTCCCGGCGTGGATGGCCGCGCTCGCCGTGATCGCCTCGTCGCAGATGATCGCGTTCTCCGGCAACAGCGCCCCGACGACCTGGCCGATGACCTCGGCCGACAGTCGGCCGGAGGGCAGCCCCTGCGGCTTCTGGTCCGGCCCGACCACCGCGCCGCCCGGCCCGGCGCCGAGCGCCGAGGCGAGATCCGCAAGCGCGGCGGCGACGTCGTCCCCGGCGGTGGCCAGGGTCGCGACCTCGGCATCGTCGCGCAGGAGCTTCCCGCTCTTGCCGGGATAGGCGAAGAAGCCGACCGGCACCGTAGCACCCGCCAGCACGAGCAGGTCCGTGTCGCGCATCATCGCCATGCCCATGTCGATGGGATAGGGGATGCGCGGCAGCGTCACGCGGCCCTGGCCGCGCTGCATGCGCGGGTTGGAGCCCGGCGCCAGCACGCGCAGCCCCGCGATGGTCCCGAGCCTGCCGGCGGCCGCCAGCCCGACCTCCCGCAGCCCACCCTGGCTGACGAGCACGTCCACGCGCCCACCGCGCGCGAGCACCTTGCGGGCCGCCATGGCCACCGTTTCGATCGTCTGCGACGCGACCTTCAGCGGCGCGATCCGCGCCTGGCGCCCGCGCGCCGGCGGCTCGGTCACGTCCGTCCACGCCGCATCACCAGGCAGGATCAGCGTGGCCACGCCCGGCAAGGTCACCGCCGCGCGCCAGGCCTCGGCGGTCGCGGCCGCGACGTCGCCCGGTCCTTCGATCCGGCGGACGAAATGGGACATGGGCCGCGCCAGGCTCTCGATGTCGCTCGTCAGCGGCGCGTCGTTGGCGAGGTGCCAGGAGGCATGGTCGCCGACCACGTTGACGACGGGCGTCCTCGCGCGGCGCGCGTTGTGGAGATTGGCGAGGCCGTTGGCCAGGCCCGGCCCAAGGTGCAGCAGCGTGGCGGCGGGCTTGTCGGCCATGCGGGCATAGCCGTCGGCGGCACCGGTCACCACGCCCTCGAACAGTCCGAGCACGCACCGCATCTCGCGCTTGCGGTCGAGTGCCGCGACGAAATGCATCTCGGACGTACCGGGATTGGCGAAGCAGACGTCCACGCCGTGGTCGAGCAGCGTGTCGCAGAGGATATCGGCACCGTTCATGGCATTCTCCGGGAAGCGCGCGATGAAGGGGATCCTTCACGCTGCTGTCAATCGTCCTGGCGGGGCGGCGCGGCCGTGCACGCAGGACAGGCTTGCGTTAAGCTGCCCACCCGACAGTGGTCCAGGCTCGCCGGGCACGCCATCAAAATGCCCCGGGCGCAGAGGACGATCGCCGATCCCATGACACAGCTGTCCCCCCCGTCTTCCGTCGCCCTTGGTCCCGCCTTCGCCCATGTGGGCAACTGGATCTTCGACCTCGACAACACCCTCTATCCCTCGCACTCGCAGCTCTGGCCGCAGGTGGACGCGCGCATCACGCTGTTCCTGCAGGAGATGTTCGGGATCGACGGGCTGTCGGCGCGCGCGCTGCAGAAGTACTATTACCAGCGCTACGGCACGACGCTGAAGGGCCTGATGGACGAGCACGCCATCGACGCGCACGCCTTCCTCGATTTCGCCCACGAGATCGATCTCTCCTTGCTCGATCCCAATCCGCGCCTCGGTAAGGCCATCGAGGCCCTGCCCGGCCGCAAGCTCATCCTGACCAACGGATCGCGCCGCCATGCCGAGAACGTCGCCGGCAAGCTCGGCATCATCGGGCATTTCGAGGAGATCTTCGACATCGTGGCCGCCGACTTCGTGCCCAAGCCCGAGGCCCGCACCTACGATCGCTTCCTCGAGAAGCACGGCGTCGACCCGAAGGCCTCGGCCATGTTCGAAGACCTCGCCAAGAACCTCGTCGTCCCGTCGGCGCTCGGCATGAAGACCGTGCTGGTGCTGCCGCACGACCACGACCCGTTCCGGGAGGCGGACGAGCAGGCGGCGGTGCAGGCGCCCTACATCGACTTCTCCACGACCGACCTGGCCAGTTTCCTCGAGGCGATCATCCAGGCCAGGGCGACAGAGTGACGGCGACAGAGTGACGGCGACCGAATGATGCAGCCCCGGCGGCGGCGGGACACTGCTCCGCCCCGCGGGCGCTCGCCAAGGCGGGCGGCCTCGGCTAGGGTCCCGACCCCGGTGCCCTGCCGAGCCTCGCGATGACCGACCCTGCCGCTGCCTTCTCCCTGCACCCCCAGCTCGCCGCCGACACGATCCCCGTGGGCGACCTGCTGCTGTCCCGGGTGCTGCTGATGAACAACACCCGCTTTCCCTGGATCCTGCTGGTGCCACGCCGGCCAGCCATCCGCGAGACGATCGATCTCGCCGAGCCCGAGCAGGCGATCCTGTGGCGGGAGATCTCGGCCGCATCCGTCGTGATGCGCGATCTGTTCCGGGCCGAGAAGCTCAACGTCTGCGCCATCGGCAACATGGTGCCGCAGTTGCACGTCCACGTGGTCGCGCGCTTCGCAACCGACGAGGCCTGGCCGAAGCCGGTCTTCGGCTTCGCACCGGCCCTGCCCTATGCCGAGACGGCCGGCAGGGAACTCGCCCGGCGGATCGCAGCCGGCCTCGGCGGCTTGTAGGGAGACACGGCATGGTCCGGATCGTTCACGGCGAGCGCTCGACGACGCTCGGCTATTCCATCAACGGCCTGGACCGCCTGGCCGAGCACCGCGACGATGCCGCGCGCATGGCCGGGCTCAGGGCGTCGCCCCTGGCGCGGACCCTGGTGATCGCCGGGGACGTGCCCCTGCTTCACCGCAACGGCGAGGCGCTCGATCCCCTGTTCCGCCTCGACGAGGTGGAAGCCCAGGGCGTGATCCGCGAATCCGCCTTCCTTGGCCTCGACGAGGACGGGCCCGATGGCAGCGTTCCGATCTTCGCCTGCGTGCTCGACGCCCCGGCGGCGGATTCGGACCAGGGCGGCGACATCGTGCGCATCGACCTGCGGACGCTCGCGGTCCAGGGCATGCTGCCACCCGAGCGGCTCGGCTGGCTGGCCCAGGGCAAGAGCCTGCTCTTCTGGCACCAGCGCCACCGCTTCTGCTCCCATTGCGGCCAGCCGACCGCGGCCAAGGCGGAGGGATGGCGCCGCGAGTGCGCCGCCTGCGGTGCCCAGCACTTCCCGCGCACCGACCCGGTGGCGATCATGCTCGCCGTCCGCGGCGACCGCTGCGTGCTCGGCCGCCAGGCCCGGTTCGTGGCCAAGTCCTACTCGTGCCTCGCCGGCTTCATCGAGCCCGGTGAAACGATCGAGGACGCCGTGCGGCGGGAACTCTTCGAGGAAGCGGGAGTGGCCACGGGCAAGGTGCGCTACCTCGCCTCGCAGCCCTGGCCCTTCCCGGCCTCGCTGATGATCGGCTGCATCGCCGAGGCGACCGACGACAAGCTCACGGTCGACAACAACGAGCTGGAGGACGCCCGCTGGTTCTCGCGGGAGGAGGTTCGCCAGATGCTCGACCGCACCCACCCCAACGGCCTGATCTGCCCGCCCCCCATCGCCATCGCCAACGGCATCATGCGCGCCTGGGCCTTCGAGGGCGAGGAACCCTGAGCACGGCAGCGCCTGTTCAGACAGCTCACCTATCGCCGTCGCGACCACCCCTCACCCGTCCTGCCCGGGCTTGGCCCGGGCACCCACGACTTTGCCGGGGCCGTCCTGAAGTCGTGGATGGCCGGGCCAAGCCCGGCCAGGACGCGGAGAGGAAAGAAAAAGAACCGGGAAAATCCCTACTCCGCCGCCGCCTGGCTCTCGGCCCGGTACGGATGCGCCGGGTAGACGCCCAGCATGCGGACCTCCTTGGAGAAGAAGGCGAGCTCCTCGAGCGCCAGCTTCAACCCCCGGTCCTCGGGATGGCCGTCGACGTCCGCCAGGAACTGGGTCGCCGAGAACTCGCCGTCGACCATGTAGCTCTCGAGCTTGGTCATGTTGACGCCGTTCGTGGCGAAGCCGCCCATGGCCTTGTAGAGGGCCGCGGGAACGTTGCGGACGCGGAACAGGAACGTGGTCACGGTGGGCCCGTTGCCGGCCGGGGCCCACTTGGGCGTCTTCGACAGGACCACGAAGCGCGTGGTGTTGTGGGTCTCGTCCTCGACGTCCTGGGCGAGCGTGTCCAGGCCATAGATGTCGGCGGCGAGGCTGGTTGCCAGCGAGGCGCGGCTGGGGTCGTTCCAGTCACGGACTTCGCGGGCCGAGCCCGCCGTGTCGCCGGTGATGATCGGCTTCAGCCCGAGCTTGCGGATGATCTTGCGGCACTGCCCCAGCGCATGCACGTGGCTGTAGACCGACTTGATCGTCGCCAGCGAGGCGCCCTTGATGCACAGCAGCTGGAAGTGGATCGGCAGGAAGTACTCGCCGATGATGTGCAGGCCCGAGGCCGGCAGGAAATGATGGATGTCGGCCACGCGGCCCGCGATCGAGTTCTCGATCGGGATCATTCCGAGCCCGGCCGCCCCTTCGCGGATGGCGGCGAAGGCGTCCTCGAAGGTCGCGCAGGGCAGCGGCTCCCAGTCCGGGTAGACGTCGCGGCACGCGATGTGGGAGTTCGCGCCGGGCTCGCCCTGGTAGGCGATCACCTTCTTGGTCTGGGGCATCGCAGTCAGTGTCCTTTGGTGCGACCGGCCAGGATGGCCCGGGCCCGGTCGAGGTCATGCGGCGTGTCGACGCCCAGGGGGACGTCGTTGACGAGGGCCACGTCGATGCGCATGCCATCCTCCACCGCGCGCAGCTGCTCCAGGCGCTCGCGCCGTTCCAGAACGGAGGGCGGGAGCGACACGAAGCGGGTGAGTGCGCGACGGCGGTAGGCATACAGGCCGATGTGGTGATAGAGCGGCCCGGCACCGAACGGGGCGGTGGCGCGGGTGAAATAAAGGGCGCGGAGCTGGTTCGGCAGCGTCGGGGACCCGACGATCTTGACCACGTTGGGGTCCGTCTTTTCCTCCTCGCGCGTGATCTCGACGCCCAGCGTCGCGATGTCCACGGCGGGGTTGGAAAGGGGAAGGATCGAGGCCTGGATCGCGGCGGGATCGATGGTCGGCAGGTCGCCCTGCACGTTCACCAGCACGTCGTGCCGCCCCTCGGGATCGAAGGTCTCCAGCGCCTCGAAGATCCGGTCCGAACCGGACGGGTGGTCCGAGCGGGTCATCACGGCGATGCCGCCGACGGCCTCGATGGCGCGCACGATCCCCGGCTCGTCGGTCGCCACGACCACGGGGCCGAGGCCGGCCTCGACGGCACGGCGCCAGACGTGGACGATCATGGGCTCGCCGAGGATGTCGGCGAGCGGCTTGCCCGGGAGCCTGGTGGAGGCCATGCGGGCGGGAACGAGAACGACCGGATCGGACATGGACGACGGATCCTCGCGTGCGGATGGGGCAGCGTCACAAAGTATCAAGCGCGAGCGCGCTTATACGAGTTGCCAAAGGCGCGTCAAAGCGGGTAATCATCCGCCGCCCGGCGGTGTCGCCCGCGGGATCGTGCCCCTTTTGGGGTTGCGGACCCGCATTTTGGCCCACGAGACGCGACGCGGCAGGCACGGGGGTCGGAGAGACGCATGTTCGGGATGGATTCCTTCGAGTTCAACAAGATTGCCGGGGCAGTGCTCGGGAGCTGCCTGTTCCTGATGGGGCTCGGCATCGTCGCCGACGTGATCTTCGCTTCTCCGGCCAAGATCGTGGCCGGCTACGCGCTTCCCTCCGCCGAGGAGAAGCCGGCTGCCTCCGCGGCCCCCGCCGCGGCCGCCGAGCCGCTCCCGGTCCTGCTGGCCAAGGCCGACCCGGCGAAGGGCCAGGCCCAGGCCAAGGTCTGCACGTCCTGCCATGCCCTGGAAAAGGGCGGACCGAACAAGATCGGCCCCGGCCTTTGGGGCGTGATTGGCCACAAGGTCGGCAGCCACGAGGGCTTCAACTACTCGGCCGCCTTCAAGGAGCGCTCCGCCAAGGGCGAAACCTGGACGTTCGAGACCCTGAACAAGTTCATCGAGAACCCGAAGGGCTACATTTCGGGAACGGCCATGGGCTTCGCCGGCCTGAAGGAGGCCGACAAGCGGGCCGACCTGCTCGCCTATCTGCGCACGCTGTCGGACAGCCCCGCCGAGCTGCCGAAGCCCTGACGGGCGCACGATCCAGCGAACCGATTGCGAAGGCCGGGCCAAGTCCCGGCCTTTTGTTTTTCACGGCCTCGATCCGGCCGCGTGACAACTGGCGGGCAGGCGAAAAAGCGACATAATCCCCACCACACTGCGCGTCGCGTTGCCCCGGAGGAAGACCGAATGACCATGCGCCGCCTGATCCTCGTCGCCGGCCTCCTGTGCGCCTCGCTCGTCGCGGTGCACCGCCCCGCCGACGCCCAGTCGACCGACGGCTGGCGCAACGGGGTCTCGCTGATGGGGGAACCGAAATACAAGGACGGCTTCAAGCGCTTCGACTACGTCAATCCCGACGCGCCGAAGGGCGGCACCGCCCGCCTGGCCGCCCAGGGCGGCTTCGACAACTTCAACATGGCCGTGGCCGGCGTGAAGGGGCAGCTCCAGGGCGGCGTCGCCCTCGTCTACGAACAGCTGACACAGCAGGCCTTCGACGAGGTCTCCACCGCCTACGGTCTGCTCGCCGAGGCTCTGAAATACCCCGACGACTTCTCCTCGGTGACCTACAGGCTCAGGGCCGAGGCCCGTTGGCAGGACGGCAAGCCGGTGACGCCGGAGGACGTGATTTTCTCCTTCGACGCGTTCAAGGCGAACAGCCCGATGTACGCGTTCTACTACCAGCACGTCACGAAGGCGGAGAAGACCGGGGAGCACGAGGTCACGTTCACCTTCGACCAGCCCGGCAACCGCGAGCTCCCGCAGATCGTGGGCCAGCTGACGATCCTGCCGAAGCACTGGTGGGAGGGCACCACGCCCGACGGCAAGAAGCGCAACATCTCCCAGACCACGCTGGAGCCGCCGATGGGCTCCGGGCCCTACCGGCTGAAGAGCTTCGACGCCCAGCGCAACGCCGTCTACGAGCGGGTGAAGGACTATTGGGGCAAGGAGCTGCCGGTGCGGGTCGGCACCAACAATTTCGACGAGATCCGCTTCGAGTATTTCCGCGACTCCACCGTGCTGCTGGAGGCCTTCAAGGGCGACCAGTACGACTTCCGGGTGGAGAACAGCGCCAAGAATTGGGCCACGGGCTACGACTTCCCCGCCGCGAAGGACGGACGCGTCGTCCGCGAAGAGTTTTCCGAGCGCGCCACCGGCCGCATGCAGGCCTTCGCGTTCAATCTTCGCCGCGCCAAGTTCCAGGACCAGCGGGTCAGGCGCGCCTTCAACCTGGCCTTCGACTTCGAGGAGATGAACAAGCAGATCTTCTTCGGCCAGTACCAGCGCATCACGAGTTTCTTCGACGGCACGGAACTGGCCTCTTCGGCTCTGCCGCAGGGCCGCGAGAAGGACATCCTGGAGGGACTGCGCGGCAAGATCCCCGAGAGCGTCTTCACAACGCCCTACACGAACCCCGTGGGCGGCAACCCGAACGCCGTGCGCGACAACCTGCGCGAGGCCGACCGTCTCCTGAAGGAGGCCGGCTGGGAGATCCGGGGCAACAAGCGCGTCAACGCCAAGACCGGCGAGGCCATGACGGTCGAGTTCCTGGCCTACGACCCGACCTCGGAGCGCTACGTGCTGTTCTACAAGCCGTCGCTCGAACGCCTCGGCATCGGCGTGTCGCTGCGCGTCGTCGATCCCTCGCAGTACGAGAACCGGATGCGGGACTTCGACTTCGACATCACCACCGACCTGTGGGCGCAGTCCCTGTCGCCGGGCAACGAGCAGCGGGACTTCTGGGGATCGAAGGCCGCCGACCGGCCGGGCTCGCGCAACACGCTCGGCATCAAGGACCCGGCCATCGACGCCCTGATCGACCAGATCATCTTCGCCAAGAACCGCGAGGACCTCGTCGCGGCCACGCGCGCCCTCGACCGGGTGCTGCTGGCCCACGACTACGTCGTGCCGCAGTGGACCTACAACTTCACCCGCACGGCCCGCTGGAACCGCTTCGGACGGCCAGATCCCATGCCGAAATACGGCGCGCCCCTCTTCACCGAACTATGGTGGTGGGACGCCGAGAAGGCGAAGAAGACGGGAGCGGGCAAGTGAGCGGCGGACGGCCTGGCCTGCCGGTCGATCGCCGCACGCTGCTGCGCGCGGGCACCTTCATCGGTGCGGCCGCGGCGATGCCCACCATTCTGGCCCGCCATGCCGCCGCCGCCGACCCCGGCTGGTCGCATGGGCTCTCGACCTTCGGCGAGCTGAAATACCCGGCCGACGCCAAGCGGTTCGACTATGTCGACCCGGACGCCCCGAAGGCGGGCGCGGTCCTGCTGCAGATCTCTTCGACGACCGGCAACCAGGCCTTCGACACCTTCAACACGCTGAACATCTACGTCCTGAAAGGCGACGGCGCGGCGGGGATGGGCGCGACGTTCGACTCGCTGATGGCCCGCGCCCTCGACGAGCCGGACGCGCTCTACGGCCTGCTGGCCGAAGCGGTGAAGGCCGGCGCCGACGGCCTGTCGCACACCTGGCGGCTGCGGCCGGAGGCGCGGTTCCACGACGGCAGCCCCGTCACGGCCGACGACGTGGCCTTCTCGCTCATGCTGCTCAAGGAGAAGGGCCACCCCACCTACGCGCAGCTGCTGCGCCAGGTCGCGGGCGCGGAGGCACTCGACCCGCGGACGGTCACGGTGCGCTACGAGAAGGGCCGCTCGCGCGACCTGCCGCTCGCCGTCGCCTCGATGCCGGTGTTCTCGAAAGCCTACTACACGGCCAAGTCCTTCCAGGAGGCGACGCTGGAGCCCCCGCTGGGCTCCGGCCCCTACAAGGTGTCGCGCTTCGAGCAGGGCCGCTTCGTCGAGTTCGCCCGCGTGCCGGACTACTGGGGCCGCGCTCTCCCGGTCGCCGTGGGAACGAACAACTTCGAGCGCGTGCGCTACGAGTATTTCCGCGACCGGCAGGTGGCGCTCGAAGGCTTCAAGGCCGGCGTCATCACGTTCCGGGAGGAGTTCACGTCCCGCGACTGGGCCAATTCCTATGACTTCCCGGCCGTGAAGGATGGCCGGGTGAAGCGCGACACGATCCCGGACCAGACGCCGTCGGGCACCCAGGGATGGTACTTCAACACGCGCAGGGAACAGTTCTCCGACCGCCGGATCCGCGACGCGCTGGGCCTCCTGTTCGACTTCGAGTGGACCAACACGAACATCATGTTCGGCTCCTACGTGCGCACGGCCTCGTTCTTCGAGAACTCGGAGATGAAGGCCGTCGGCGCGCCGTCGCCGGAGGAGCTGAAGCTCCTTGAGCCCTTCCGCGGCAAGGTTCCTGACGAGGTGTTCGGCGAGCCGGTGCCTCCCCCGAAGGCCGATGGCAGCGGGCAGGACCGCGCCATGCTGCGCCGCGCCGACGCGCTGCTGCGCGAGGCGGGATGCAAGCGCGACGGCAACGTGCTGAGACTGCCTTCGGGCAAGCCGTTCGAGATCGAGTTCCTCGACTCCAACGGGGCGCTGCAGCCCCACACCGGCTCGCTGCTGAAGAACCTGAAGCTGGTCGGGATCGAGGCCCGCTACCGCATCGTCGATCCCGCGCAGTACCAGCGGCGCGTCGACTCCTACGACTTCGACATCATCACCCGCCGGACCAGCATGGGGTCCACGCCCGGCGAGGGGCTGAGGGTGATGTTCGGCTCCCAGTCGGCCAAGATCGACGGCTCCTCGAACATCGCGGGCATCCAGGACCCCGCCGTCGACGCGATGATCGAGGCCGCGCTCGCCGCCGACACCCGCACCGAGCTGACCGTGGCCTGCCGGGCGCTGGACCGGGTGCTGCGCGCGGGGCGCTACTGGATCCCCATGTGGTACAAGGCCGAGCACTGGCTGGCCTATTGGGACATGTTCGGTCGCCCGGCGACGAAGCCCCGCTACGACAGGGGCGCGCCGGGCACTTGGTGGTATGACGAGGCGAAGGCCAAGCGAATCGGAAAGGCTTGATGCTCTCCTATATTGCCCGGCGCGTGCTCCTGATGATCCCGACCCTGCTCGGGATCATGCTGATCTCCTTCATTATCGTGCAGTTCGCCCCGGGCGGTCCGGTCGAACGGGTGCTGGCCCAATTGCAGGGCAACGACACCTCCGCCACGTCCCGTATTTCCGGCGGCGGCGGCGATTTCGCCGGCGGGCAACAGGTGCAGCCGGGCGGCGGCGGAGCGGAGACGACCTCCAAATACCGCGGGGCCCAGGGTCTCGACCCCGCCTTCATCAAGCAGCTCGAGGCGCAGTTCGGGTTCGACAAGCCGCCGGCCGAACGCTTCGTGATGATGATGTGGAACTACATCCGCTTCGACTTCGGCAAGAGCTATTTCCGCGACACGTCGATCCTGCAGCTGATCAAGGAAAAGCTCTGGGTTTCGATTCCCCTCGGCCTGTCGATGACGTTCCTGTCCTACATGATCTCGATCCCGCTCGGGATCCGCAAGGCGATCAAGGACGGGTCGAGCTTCGACACCTGGACCTCCGCCATCGTCATCGTCGGCTATGCGATTCCGGGCTTCCTGTTCGCGATCCTGCTGATCGTGCTGTTCGGGCAGGGATCCTCGTTCTTCCCGTTCTTTCCGCTCAGGGGCCTCTATTCCGACAACCTGAGCCAGATGCCCTGGTACATGGTCCCCATCGACCTTCTGTACCACATCACCTTGCCGCTCCTGTCGATGATGCTGGGCGCCTTCGCCACGTCCACGCTGCTGACCAAGAACTCGTTCCTCGACGAGATCCGCAAGCAATATGTCCTCACCGCGCGCATGAAGGGCCTTACGGACCGGCAGGTGCTCTACGGTCACGTCTTTCGCAACGCGATGCTGATCGTGATCGCCGGCTTCCCGGGGGCCTTCATCCACGCGTTCTTCACGGGCTCGCTGCTCATCGAGACCGTCTTCTCGCTCGACGGCCTTGGGCTGCTCTCCTACGAGTCGATCGTCAACCGCGACTACGCCGTCGTGTTCGCCACACTCTACATCTTCTCGCTGCTCGGTCTCGTGGTGAACCTGGTCTCGGACCTCGCCTATACCTGGGTCGATCCGCGGATCGACTTCGAGACGCGGGAGGTCTGAGTGACGACCGTGCTCGAACGTTCCGCCGCCCCCGTCGCGCCCCGGCTCGCGCCGCCGCTGCCGCGCAAGGGCCTGTTCCGGCTCTCGCCGATCAACGAGCGCCGCCTCGCCAATTTTCGGGCCAACCGGCGCGGCCACTGGTCTTTCTGGATCTTCCTCGTCCTCTTCGTCCTGTGCCTGTGCGCGGAGTTCATCGCCAACGATCGCCCGATCGTCGTCCGCTACAAGGGAGAGACGCTCTTTCCCGTGTTCGTGAATTATCCCGAGGAGAAGTTCGGCGGCTTTCTCGCCCAGACCGACTACCGCGACCCGGTGATCGAGAAGGAGATCGCGGAGAATGGCTGGGCGATCTGGCCACCGATCCGCTTCGGCTCCAACACCATCAACCTGGACCTGCCGACGGCCGCCCCGTCTCCCCCGACATGGATGCTCAAGGACGAGGTCTGCAAGCCCATCGCGGAGCGCAAGGGCGTGACCGGCTGCCGCGGCCTGGAATGGAATTGGCTCGGGACCGACGACGGCGGCCGCGACGTGCTCGCCCGCATCATCTACGGCTTCCGCATCTCGGTGCTGTTCGGCCTGCTGCTGGCCGGCGTCTCCTCCGTGATCGGCATCCTGGCGGGCGCGGTGCAGGGCTATTTCGGCGGCAAGATCGACCTCTATTTCCAGCGCGTCATCGAGATCTGGTCGGCGATACCGTCGCTCTATCTCCTGATGATCCTGTCGAATTTCTTCCCGCCCTCGTTCTTCACCCTGCTCGGCATCCTGCTCCTGTTCTCGTGGGTGGCGCTGGTGCACGTGGTCCGGGCCGAGTTCCTGCGGGCCAGGAACTTCGACTATGTCAGGGCCGCGCGCGCGCTGGGTCTCACCGACAGCAAGATCATGGTCAAGCACGTGCTTCCCAACGCCATGGTCGCCACCATGACCTTCCTGCCGTTCATCCTGAACGGCTCGATCACGACCCTCACCTCGCTCGACTTCCTGGGCTTTGGGCTGCCGCCGGGCTCGCCGTCCCTGGGCGAGTTGCTCCTTCAGGGCAAGAGCAACGTCTCGGCTCCGTGGCTGGGTCTCACCGGCTTCACGGTCATCGCCGTGATGCTGTCGCTGCTCATCTTCATCGGCGAGGCCGTGCGCGACGCGTTCGACCCCCGCAAGACGTTCGCGTGAGAACGGGGTATTGTCCGTCCGCGGAGGATCGAAGCCATGAACAAGATTGTCCTTGAAGGCTACCCCGTCGATCGTCTGCCTGAAGACATTCAGCGACAGATCGTCGACGCCAACAGCGTACGGTTGATCGTTGAGACCAGCGTGGATCCCACACACCGGCTTCAAGCAAATTTGGAAGATATATTTGCAGCTCGTCAGCCACCTTACCTGAGCGCCGACGAAATCATGGAAGAAATTCACAAAGGCCGATATGAAAATTCATGATCACGAAGCCCTATTTTGATTCAAATGTTTTCATTGAATTGATGGAAGGCGCCGAATTTCTTTCCTTTCCGCTTCGGTCACTGATGGTCCGCTTGCGGCGGCGGGGAATACCGGTCGTCTCGAGCGAGTTGGTGCTGGCGGAGGTTCTGGTTCCAGCACGCGCGCGCGGCGGGCCGAGCCTGCACAGGAGCTACCTCGACCTCCTTGTCTTCAGCGGAGCGGTGGAGTTGCACCCTATTTCCCGTACACTCCTCTATTCTGTGGCGAACTATCGCGCGATAACGGGAGCCAAGGTGCCTGACGCCATTCACGTCGTGACAGCCGTCCAGTGTGGTTGTCCGGTCATTCTGACACGGGACGATCGCATGAAGCTGCCCGATGGCTTGACGCGCATTCGGTCTGACGATCCCGACATCGCGACGATTCTGGACGCCTATCTGCAATGACCTCCCCTCTCCTCTCCGTCCAGGATCTTTCGGTCGCCTTCCGCCAGGGCGGCAGGGAGACGCTCGCGGTCGATCATGTCTCCTTCGACGTCGCGCCGGGCGAGACCTTGGCGCTCGTCGGGGAATCGGGATCGGGCAAGTCGGTCAGCGCGCTGTCCGTGCTGAAACTGCTCAACTATCCGCCGGCATCTCACCCGTCGGGGCGTGTCCTGTTCAAGGGCCAGGACCTGCTGCAGGCCTCCGAGGACGATCTGCGCAAGGTCCGCGGGAACGCCATCACCATGGTGTTCCAGGAGCCGATGACGTCGCTGAACCCGCTGCATCCGATCGAGAAGCAGATCGGCGAGATCCTCGACCTGCACAAGGGACTGTCCGGCGAAGCGGCGCGCAAGCGCACCCTCGAACTCCTCACCCAGGTCGGCATCCGCGACCCCGAAGGTCGGCTCGGCGCCTATCCGCACGAGCTTTCGGGCGGCCAGCGCCAGCGCGTGATGATCGCCATGGCGCTCGCCAACGAGCCGGACCTGCTCATCGCGGACGAACCGACCACGGCCCTCGACGTCACCGTGCAGGCGCAGATCCTGAAGCTGCTCGCCGAACTCAAGACCCGGCGCGGCATGGCCATGCTGTTCATCACCCACGACCTCGGCATCGTGCGCAAGATCGCCGACCGGGTCTGCGTGATGACACAGGGCAAGATCGTCGAGCAGGGACCCGTCGAGGAGGTGTTCCAGCGGCCGCAGCATGCCTATACGCGCAAGCTGCTCGCCGCCGAGCCGAAAGGCCATCCCGAGCCGCCACGCGACGATGCCCCCGTCATCGTCAGCACGGAGGACCTCAAGGTCTGGTTCCCGATCCGCAAGGGCTTCCTCAAGAAGGTCGTCGGGCACGTGAAGGCCGTCGACGGGATCTCGCTCGCCATCCGCGAGGGAGAAACGGTCGGCGTGGTGGGTGAATCCGGCTCCGGCAAGACGACGCTGGGGCTCGCGATGCTGCGCCTGATCGGGTCGCAGGGTCCCATCGTCTATCTCGGCCGCCGGCTCGACGGTCTCGGCTCGGGCGAGATGCGCCCCTTGCGCCGGGACCTCCAGATCGTCTTCCAGGATCCGTACGGCTCGCTGTCGCCGCGCATGTCGATCGCCGACATCGTGGGCGAGGGTCTGACCGTCCAGGGCCGCGATCTCGGCGAGGAGGACCGGCGCGAGGTCGTGGCGCAGGCGCTGATCGACGTCGGTCTCGATCCGTCGGCCATGGACCGCTACCCGCACGAGTTCTCGGGCGGCCAGCGCCAGCGGATCGCCATTGCCCGCGCCATGGCGCTAAAGCCGAAATTCGTCGTGCTGGACGAGCCGACATCGGCCCTGGACATGTCCGTGCAGGCGCAGATCGTGGATCTCCTGCGCGACCTGCAGCGCAAGCACGACCTCGCCTACATGTTCATCAGCCACGATCTGCGGGTCGTCCGTGCCCTGTCCAACCACGTCGTCGTCATGCAGAATGGACGCGTGGTCGAGCAGGGCCCCGCCACGGAGGTTTTCGCCGCGCCGAAGACCGACTACACAAGGGCCCTGTTCGCCGCAGCCTTCCGGCTGGAGACGGCCGAAACCGGCATCGTCAGGGACTAGCGGTCCCTGGAGCAGGCTGCGAAACAGACGTGGACCATGCTCCGTTTCCAAGGAATGCGAAGCACGGTCCGAGGCCCCAGAAACGAGAGAGGCACGCCGTGGTCCTGACTGAACGCGACATCCGCAATGTGTCCGACATCCTGGCGGAGGCCGCGCGCAGCGAGATCCTGCCCCGGTTCCGACAGCTCGGCGAAGGCGACATCCGGACCAAGAGCTCGGCGATCGACCTCGTCACGGACGCCGACGTTCAGGCCGAGAAGGTCATCGAGGCCGGTTTGAAGCGCCTGTTCCCCTCCGCGGCCGTCGTCGGCGAGGAGGGCGTCGCTGCCGATCCCGGCAAGCTCGACCTGCTGAAGACCGCCGATCTCGCCTTCCTGGTCGACCCCGTCGACGGGACGGCCAACTTTGCCGCTGGCCTTCCCCTCTTTGCCGTCATGGCGGCGGCCATCGTGAAGGGCGAGGTCGCGGCGACGGTCATCCTCGATCCGCTCGGCGCCATGTGTTCCTATGCCCTGCGCGGCGAAGGCGCCTGGTGGGAGGGCGCCGACGGCAAGCGCAACGACATGCGCGTCGCCGCGCCGCTGGCGGCCAAGGACATGGTGGGCACCACCTCCTGGCATTGGTCGCCGGAGCCGCAGCGCTCGCTGCTCGCCACCAATCTGAGCCGCGTCAGGATGGCGCTGTGCTACCGCTGCGCCGCCCATGAATACCGGCTGGTCGCCTCCGGCCACACGCATTACGCGCTGTTCAGCAAGCTCATGCCCTGGGACCATGCGCCGGGCTGGCTCCTGCACCGGGAGGCCGGCGGCTACTCGGCCCGCTACGACGGCAGCCCATGGCTCCCGACGCATCTCGACGGCGGCCTGATCCTGGCACCGGACGAGGCGAGCTGGCAGGACCTGCGCCACGCCCTGCTCTCCGAGCACGCTCCGGCATGACACGCGCCTTTCTCATCGTCATGGATTCCGTCGGCTGCGGCGGAGCGGCCGATGCCGCCGCCTACGGGGACGCCGGCGCCGACACGCTGGGTCACATCGCCGCCGCCTGCGCCCGCGGCGAGGGCGACAGGGCCGGCCTGCGGCAGGGCCGGCTGGCCCTGCCGGCCATGACCGCGCTCGGCCTGGTCCAGGCCATGCAGGGCTCGACCGGCCGTCCACCCGCAGGGCTCGAGCCCGCCGCCCGTCCCACGGGGCAATGGGGCCATGCCGTCGAGATCTCGAAGGGCAAGGACACCATTTCCGGGCATTGGGAGATTTCCGGCGCTCCGGCCCCCTTCGCCTTCGGCTATTTCCCCGACACCCGCCCCGCCTTTCCCCCGGACCTGACGGCGGCCATCGTCGCGGAGGGCGGCGTTCCCGGCATCCTGGGCGATTGCCATGCCTCGGGCACCGCCATCCTCGACGAATTGGGCGCCGAGCACGTGCGCACGGGCAAGCCCATCTGCTACACCTCGGTCGACAGCGTTCTGCAGATCGCCGCGCACGAGGAGAGTTTCGGCCTGGAGCGGCTCTACGCGCTCTGCAAGGTCGTGCGCCGGCTGGTCGATCCGCTGGGGATCGGCCGCGTGATCGCCCGGCCGTTCCTGGGCGATGCCACCACCGGGTTCGTGCGAACCGGCAACCGCAAGGACTTCGCGATCCCGCCGCCCGCCGACACGATCCTCGACCGGGCCGGGGCCGCCGGCCGCGACGTGGTGACGGTCGGCAAGATCGGCGACATCTTCTTCCATCGCGCCACCGGCCGCGAGGTGAAGCAGCCGGGCAACATGGCCCTGTTCGACCGCATGCTCGAGGAAGTCCCGCGGCTCGCCGATGGCGGTCTGCTCTTCGCCAATTTCGTGGACTTCGACACCGACTTCGGCCACCGCCGCGACGTGCCGGGATACGCGGCCGCGCTGGAGGCCTTCGATTCCCGCCTGCCGGAGTTCCAGGCGCTGCTGCAGCCCGGCGACTTGGCCATTCTCACGGCCGATCACGGCAACGATCCGACCTGGGGCGGGACGGACCACACGCGCGAGCATGTGCCGCTCCTGGCCTTCGGCCCGCAGGTCGTCGCGAGGGACCTGGGACGCCGCGACACCTATGCCGACATCGGCGAGACGGTGGCTGAGCACTTGGGTCTGCCGGGGCGATCGCCGGGGCGGAGCTGGCTTTGAGCGGCGGCCTTCGCCCGGCGCCTTCCACGACTTGAGAAAATGCTCTAATCAGCGCGGCAACGTCCAACCTCGCTGCACGGGAACGCCATGTCGCACGCCTCGCTCGCCGCCACCATCGAAGCCGCCTGGGAAGCACGGGCCGACATCGGCGCGTCCACGAAGGGCGAGGTCCGCGAGGCCGTCGAGGAGGCGCTGCGCCTGCTCGATGCCGGCAAGGCGCGCGTCGCCGAGAAGGGTGACGCGGGCTGGACCGTCAACCAGTGGCTGAAGAAGGCCGTGCTGCTGTCGTTCCGCCTCAACGACAACGTGCTGATCGGCAACGGCCCGGGCAATGCGTCCTGGTGGGACAAGGTGCCCTCCAAGTTCGACGGGTGGGGCGAGGCCGAATTCCGCGGGGCCGGCTTCCGCGCCGTTCCGAACTGCACCGTCCGCCGAGGCGCCTACGTGGCCCCTGGCGTGGTGCTGATGCCCTCCTTCGTCAACATCGGCGCCTATGTGGACAGCGGCACCATGGTCGACACCTGGGCGACGGTGGGCTCCTGCGCGCAGATCGGCAAGAACGTGCACCTGTCCGGGGGCGTCGGCATCGGCGGCGTGCTCGAGCCGCTGCAGGCCGGCCCGACCATCATCGAGGACAACTGCTTCGTCGGCGCCCGTTCGGAAGTCGTCGAGGGCGTCGTGGTCGGCGAGGGCTCGGTGATTTCCATGGGCGTGTTCATCGGCGCCTCCACGAAGGTCGTCGACCGCGCCACCGGCGAGGTCCATATCGGCAAGGTCCCGCCCTATTCCGTCGTGGTCTCCGGCAGCCTGCCCGGCAAGCCCCTGCCGAACGGCAACGGCGAGCCCGGGCCGTCGCTCTATTGCGCGGTCATCGTCAAGAAGGTCGACGCGCAGACCCGCTCGAAGACCAGCATCAACGAACTGCTGCGGGACTGATCCGTTGGAGGCGATCGTCCGGCGGCTCGAACCGGCGGACGTCACCGCCTACCGGACCGTTCGCCTGGCGGGCCTCGCGGATTCGCCCTTCGCGTTCGGAAGCTCCTGGGACGAGGAGTCCGTCCAGCCGGACGCCTTCTTCCTGGCGCGGATCGAAGAGCCGGTTCCCGCCGCGGTGTTCGGCGCCTTCGTTGGTGGAACCATGGCGGGCACCGCCCGCTTCACGGTCGAGAGCGGGATCCGCCGGCGCCATGTCGGCTGGATGACCGGGGTCGCGGTCCTGCCTGCCTACCGGCGGCAGGGCCTGGCGTCGGCGCTCGTGAGCCATGTCGTCCGCCATGCGCGCCCCCACTGCAAGGTGCTGCGAGCCGCGGTCGCCGTCGCCAACCCGGGCGCCCATGCGATCTATGTCCGGGCCGGGTTCGTGCCCTATGGCATGGAGCCCCGCGCCCTGTTCTCGGACGGAACCTACTACGACGAGGTCCTGCTGACCCGGGACATGGACCTTCCCCCCGATGGGGCGGGTTGAGGGCGGCTTCTTTCCGAGGTCCGCTGGCCGCAATCACATTTGGTTGAGCCGGTAGGGCACCCCTCGACTAAAGTCTAACGCATGGCATTGTAGTGCAGTGCAACATGCGAGGCACTGCCATGCTGACAGCGGATGAGATCGGCCGCGCCATTTCCGGGTCCCTCAAGCTCCTGAACCGCGATGCCGAGGGCTACGAAGGCTTCGAAGTCTCGGTCCCGGCCTTCTGGCGATCCTTCGCGGCCGTCGTTCTCACCGCACCCGCTTTCGTGACCGCGCTGGCCTTCGACCGCATGCAGCTCGGATTGCCCGCCGAGGCCGGACTGTTCGCCGACGGGTGGGTCGTGGCACGCGAGGCGCTGGTGGCGGGGCTCGCATGGATGGTCTTCCCGCTCGCGATGATCTGGGTCGTCCGCCGCCTGGGGCTCGGATCCCGCTATGTCGGTTACATCATCGCCTACAATTGGTCGGCCGTGATCAGCACGGCGATCTTCGCGTTGCCGACCGCTCTGTATGTGCTGGGGCTCGCGACCTACGGCCTGTCGATCCTCTACGCCGTCGCCTTCGGCGTCATCGTGGCCCAGTACCGCTGGTTCCTGGCCAAGACCTCGCTGGGCATTTCGGGCGGCCTCGCCGCCCTGATCGTCATGGCCGACTTCGGCATCAACGGGCTGATCGGCGCGGCCGTCGGGATCGCGTGACGACCGGAAGGGTCACACGCTCCGAGCAGGCCGCGAAGCGGCCGTGCCGACGCACGCCCGGTTTGGTCGTTCGCCTCAATACCCGGAAGCAGCGCCGGCCGGCTTGCGGTTGTCGTTCGCGCCGTAGAGCGCGCCCGGATCCATCTTCCCGCCCACCATCGAGTCGCTCGTCGAGGCCTGCTGGCCGGCGCTGACCAGCGGGATCGGCTTCTCGGGCGCGAGCAGGATCACCTCGGCCGCGCCCCAGGGCGCCTGCTGGGTGAGGGAGTAGCCCATGTCGGTCAGCGCCTTCCTGGTGTCGGCCGAAATGGCGAAGGGCTCCACATAGACGGTGTCCGGCAGCCACTGGTGGTGGAAGCGGGGAGCGTCGACGGCCTCCTGGGCATTCATGCCGTGATCGATCACGTTCATCGCCGTCTCGAGCGTGATGGTGATGATGCGCGACCCGCCGGGGCTGCCGAGCACCATGAAGGTCTTGCCGTCGCGGCTGATGATGGTGGGGCTCATCGAGCTCAGCGGCCGCTTGCCCGGGGCAATGGCGTTCGTCTTGCCCTGCACCAGGCCGAACAGGTTGGCCACGCCAGGCTTCGTCGTGAAGTCGTCCATCTCGTCGTTGAGGAAGAAGCCCGTGTCGCCGGCGATGACCTTCGCGCCGAAGAGCGCATTGATCGTGTAGGTGACGGAGACTGCGTTTCCGGCACTGTCGGTGACGGAATAGTGCGTGGTCTGCGTGCCCTCGTGCGGTTCGACGCCCGGCTGGACTTCCTTGGACGTCGAGGCTTTGCCGGGGGTGATCTTGGCCCGGATCGCCGCCGCGTAGTCCTTGGACAGCAGCTTGTCGAGCGGGTTCTTCACGAACTCGGGGTCGCCGAGCTGGAAGTTGCGGTCCACATAGGCGTGCCGCATAGCCTCGGTCATGACATTGATCGTGGCCGCCGAATTGAAGCCCATCTGGCCGATCGGGTACCCCTCGACGATGTTCAGAATCTGGCAGATCGTCGTGCCGCCCGAGCTCGGCGGCGGAGACGACGTCACCGTGAAGCCGCGATAGGTGCAGCGCACGGGCTCGGTCTCGGTGACGTGGTAGGTCTCGAAGTCCTTCTTCGTCAGGATCCCGCCATTGGCCGCGCTCGCGGCCGCGACCTTGTCGGCGATGGCGCCCTTGTAGAAGGCGTCGGGGCCTCCCGCCGAGATCGCCTTCAGCGTCGCCGCGAGGTCCTTCTGCACGAGCCGCTCGCCCGGCTTGAAGGGCTTGCCGTTGTTGAGGAAGATCGAAGCCACGTTGGGCTGGGTGGCGAACGACTTCACCGACGTGTCGAGGATGTCCACGTCGCCGGCCACCAGCACGAAGCCCTCTTCGGCGAGCTTGATCGCCGGCTCCATCACCGACGCGCGCGACATGGTGCCATAGCGCGTCAGCATGGTCTCGAGGCCGAGCACGGAGCCGGGCACGCCGACCGAGAGATAGCCTTCCAGGCTCGCCTTCGGGATGATCTCGCCCTTGGCGTCGAGATACATCGTCTCCGTGGCGGCGAGGGGTGCCTTCTCGCGGAAGTTGATGAAGGTGTCCTTGCCGTTGGCGAGATGGATCGTCGCGAAGCCGCCCCCGCCGATGTTGCCGCAGCACGGATGGGTCACGGCGAGCGCGTAGCCCACCGCCACCGCCGCGTCGATCGCGTTGCCGCCCTTCTTCAGGATCTCCGCGCCCACCGCCGAGGCCAGGTGCTGGGAGGTCACCACCATGCCCTTCTCGCCTCGGGTCGGGGCCGGCGAGACGGCGAGCGCCTGGCTGGCGGACAAGGCCAGCGTGCTGGCGAGGAAGGCGGGCAGCAGTCTCATGGGGATCCTCCGATTTGCCGCCATCCTAGGAAGCCGGACGGGGCAGCACAATCGGCCCCGGATCACGGTGTCTCGACGGGGGACCGCAAGGAGCCTGGACGCGCCCCTCAGAGCGCGGTGCGCTGCCGCAGGGCCGCCGCGAGCGTGCCCTCGTCCAGGTACTCGAGTTCGCCGCCGACCGGCACGCCGTGCGCCAGGCGCGTCACGGAGACACCGTGCGGCGTCAGGAGGTCGGTCACGTAATGGGCCGTCGTCTGGCCGTCGACCGTGGCGTTCAGCGCGAGGATCACTTCCTTCACGCCGCCCCCGGCCACGCGCGCGACGAGCCGATCGAGGTTGAGGTCCTTCGGGCCGACGCCGTCGAGGGCGGACAGGGTGCCGCCGAGCACGTGGTAGCGCGCCTTGATCACCTGGGCACGCTCCAGCGCCCAGAGGTCCGACACGTCCTCGACGACCACGAGGATCGTCTCCTCGCGGCGCGGATCGGCGCAGACCGCGCAAGGGTCCGCTGTGTCCACGTTGCCGCAGGTTCCGCACACGACGATGCGTTCGGCCGCCACGCGCATCGCCTCGCCCAGCGGCGCGAGAAGCTGCTCGCGCTTCTTGATGAGATGCAGCGCGGCACGGCGGGCCGAGCGGGGTCCGAGCCCCGGCAGCTTGGCCAGGAGCTGGATCAGGCGCTCGATCTCGGGACCGGTGACGGAGGCCATGGCGGAAGGATCAGAACAGCTTCATCCCGGGCGGGATCGGCAGCCCGGCCGTCAGCGCCGACATCTTCTCCTGCATGGTGCGCTCGCCGCGCGTGCGGGCGTCGTTGAGGGCGGCCACGAGCAGGTCCTCGAGGATTTCCTTGTCCTCGGGCTTCATCAGGCTCTCGTCGATCGCGACGCTCTTCACGGCGCCCTTGGCGGTCGCGACGACCTTCACCATGCCGCCGCCAGCGGCACCCTCGACCTCGGTGCGTTCCATCTCGTCCTGCAGGGCAGTCATCTTGGACTGCATCTCCTGCACCTTCTTCATCATGCCCATGATGTCTTTCACGGCGTCACTCCCAGGCCATGGATGTCAGCGGTCGTCGAAACCCTCGAGGTCGAGACCTTCGAAGTCGTAGCCGTCGTCGTCGATCGGCGGTTCGGCTGGAACGTCCGAGCCGGTCTCCGGCGCGTCGCCGGCCGTCTCCTCGGCAATGTCGCGCACGGCGACGATTTCGGCGCCGGGAAAGCGCGCCAGCACGGCCCGCACCAGGGGATCGGCGCGGATGCCGGTGAGCCGCTCGGCCGCCTCGGCGTCCTGCTTTTCCCGCAGCGTCTGCTGCCCGGGATCCGACGACAGCGCGACGATCCAGCGCCGCCCGGTCCACTCCTGCAAGCGCTTGGACAGCTCGGAGGCCAGCGTCGGCGACGCACCCGGTTCCGCGGCGAATTCCAGTCTCCCGTCCTCGAAGCGCACGAGACGAACGTCCCGCTCCAGCGCGATGCGGATCGCGATGTCCCGCTTCTCGCCGGCGAGGGCCACGAGATCCTCGAACCTGGCGAGCCGGATCCCGGGTGCCGCGTCCTGGGCCGGCCGCGGGGCGGGCGCCGGTTCGGCGCGCGAGGCCACCGAAAGCGTGGCGCCGCCGCCACTCACGGCACGGGCGCCTCCGCCGCCTCCGCCACCCGAGGGAGCCGGCGAACCGCCCGCCACCGCGCCTCCGGACGCCAGCGCCTTCAGCGCCTCGTCCGGCGTCGGGAGGTCGGCCGCAAAGGTCAGCCTGATCAGGACCATCTCGGCCGCCGCGATGGGCCGCGGCGAGGCCTGCACCTCGCCGATGCCACGGCTCAGCATCTGCCAGGCGCGCGACAGGATGCGCATGGGCAGGACCGTGAACTCCCGCCCGCGCGTCCGCTCCACCTCGGTGACGGCCGAGTCGCGGTTGCCGTCGGGCACGACCTTGAGGCGGGTGACGAGGTGCACGAACTCGGCGAGGTCGGTGAGGACGACGACGGGGTCGGCTCCCGAATCGTACTGATCGCGCAGTTCCCGCAGCGCCGTCGCGGCGTCGCCCTTCATCACGGCTTCGAACAGGTCGATCACGCGCGCCCGGTCGGCGAGCCCGAGCATCGACCGCACGGTATCGACGTCGATCCGGCCCGCGCCATGGGCGATCGCCTGGTCGAGCAGCGAGAGCGAGTCGCGCGCGGACCCCTCCGCCGCGCGGGCGATGAGCGCGAGCGCCTCCGCCTCGATCGACACGCCCTCCTTCTCGCAGATGCGGCCGAGGTGGCCGATGAGCGTGGAAGCCTCGATCCGGCGCAGGTCGAAGCGTTGGCAGCGCGACAGGATCGTCACCGGGACCTTGCGGATCTCGGTGGTGGCGAAAACGAACTTGGCGTGGGGCGGCGGCTCCTCGAGCGTCTTCAGGAAGGCGTTGAACGCCTTCTCCGAGAGCATGTGGACCTCGTCGATGATGTAGACCTTGTAGCGGGCCGAGGCCGGCGCGTAGCGCACGCCGTCGGTGATCTGCTTCACGTCGTCGATGCCGGTGTGGGACGCCGCGTCCATCTCCAGCACGTCGACATGGCGCGATTCCATGATGGCGCGGCAATGCACGCCCTCGACCGGCATGTCGACGGTGGGTCCGCCCGAGCCGTCAGGCATCAGGTAGTTGAGGCCCCGGGCCAGGATGCGGGCCGTCGTCGTCTTGCCCACTCCGCGGACCCCGGTGAGGATCCAGGCCTGCGGGATACGGCCCGACTGGAACGCGTTGCGCAGCGTGCGCACCATCGCGTCCTGGCCGATCAGGTCCTCGAAGGTCTGCGGACGGTACTTGCGCGCCAGCACCCGGTAGCCGCCGGCGGGCTGGGCCGCGGGAAGGCCCGGGAACAGGGCCTGCGCACCGTCATCGCTGTGGGGAAGGCTGTCGTCGCTCATCGGGCCCTGCTTGCAGGCCCGGATCCGGGCCGGGGTCCGGCCGAAGCCGGGCGGCGCGGTGGGAGGCTGGACAGAGACCCGCCCGATCTCGTTAGGGCTGCTTCCTTCCGGACCTGACCCGGTTGGCGAGTGGAACGTCCACCGCCAACCTCCCGGGCCCTATATCGTGCATCGGGACGGGAATGACAAGCCGGACCGGCACGCCGTCGCTGCTTCCTCATGATCCGAACCGCTTCGCCGCGGCTCCGTGCAGACGCCGGAGCTCGGCGATGTCCAGGCCCAGCGGCAGGCCGTCCTGCACGCGCCAGCGCCCGGCCACCATGACCCGGTCCGCGCGATGGGCGCCGCACAGCGCCAGCGCGGCCAGGGGATCGTGCGCGCCGGAGAAGCGCAGGTCGTCGAGCGTGAAGAACGCCAGGTCGGCCTGCAGCCCCGGGGCGATGCGCCCGATGTCGGAGCGTCCGAGGCACCGCGCGGAGCCCTCCGTCGCCCAGCGGAAGGCGTCGTGATGCGTCACGGCGGAGGCCGATCCGTAGTGCAGCCGGTTCACCATCACCGCGTGGCGCACGCCCTCCATGAGGTTGGAGCTGTCGTTGGACGCCGATCCGTCGACGCCGAGGCCGACCGGGGCGCCGGCCGCCTCGAGTTCGCGTGTCTTGCAGAAGCCGGAGGCCAGCACCGCGTTCGAGGTCGGGCAATGGCACACGCCGACGCCGTGGCCGCCGAGCGTGCCGCACTCGTCGCAGGTGAAGTGGATGCCGTGGGCGAGCCAGGTGCGTGGCCCGAGCCAGCCCACCTCCTCGAGAAGCTCGAGCGGCCGGCAGCCGTAGACCGACTGGCAGAAGGCGTCCTCGTCCTTCGTCTCGGCGAGATGGGTGTGCAGCCGCGCGTCGTGGCGCTCGGCGAGCCGGGCGCTTTCCGCCATCAGGCGCTTGGTGACGGAGAAGGGCGAGCACGGCGCCAGCGCCACCTGGATCATCGCGCCCTCGGAGCGGTCGTGGTAGCGCCCCAGCAGCCGCTCGCTGTCGGAGAGGATCGTGTCCTCGTCCTGGACGACGCTGTCGGGCGGCAGTCCGCCGTCCTTCTGCGACAGGTTCATCGAGCCGCGGGTCACGGTCATGCGCACGCCCAGCGCGAGCGCTTCCTCGACCTCGATGTCGATGGCGTCCTCGAGCCCGGCCGGGAACAGGTAATGGTGGTCGGCCGCCGTGGTGCAGCCGGACAGCAGCAATTCGACCAGGGCGAGGCGCACGCTCAGGCGGAACGTCTCGGGGTCGAGACAAGCCCAGATCGGGTAGAGCGCCTGGAGCCAGGGAAACAGCTCCTTGTTGATGGCCTGGGGATGGGCCCGCGTCAGGGTCTGGTAGAAATGGTGGTGCGTGTTGACGAGCCCTGGCAGCACAACGTGGCGCGAGGCGTCGAAGATCTCGTCCACCGGATCGCGCGGCGCGGCCCCCGCCCGCACCAGTTCGGCGATCCGGCCGTCCTCGACGACGAGACCCCCGCCGGCATCGGTGGCGAGGATGGCGAGCGGTGTCTTGATCCAGAGGCGCATCAGTCGGGTGTCCGATCGGGGTCCTGGCCGGGGTAGCACGTTTCATTCCGCCGCGGCGGGGCGCCCGAGCGGGTTGGGCATCAGGTCGTCCGGTGCGGCCACGGGGTCCTTCGCGGCAACCGGCGCGTTGCCGGCCTCGAACTCCATCGCCTCGATGCGTTCACCCCGCTTCAGGATCTTGTCGGCGGACGTGACGATGCCGGAGACGTCCTCGCCCACCTGCCGGAAGTGGCCGTCGAGCTTGCCCACGCGGTCGCGCAGCCGCCGTACGTCGTCGACGAGGCGCGTCACCTCGGCCTGAATCACGTGCGCCTGCTCCCGCATCCTGGCATCGCGCACGATCGCCTGCATGACCTGGATCGCCATGGTGAGGAGAGCCGGCGACACGATGAGCACCCGGGACCTGTGCGCCTTCTGCACGACGTCCTCGAAATGCTCCTGCAGGTCGGCGAACAGCGACTCGGCGGGGACGAACAGGATGGCGATGTCCTGGGTCTCGCCGGCGAGGAGGTATTTCTCGGCGACGTCCTTCACATGGGCGGACACGTCGCCACGCACCCGCGCCATGGCGGACCGGCGGGCCTCTTCTCCCTGCGCCTCGCGAAACGCCGTGAAGCCCTCCAGCGGGAACTTGGCGTCGACCACCAGCGGCCGCTCGTCGCCCGGCAGATGGATGATGCAGTCCGGCCTGCGCCCGTTCGACAGGGTCGCCTGGAACGCGTAGGCGCCCGGCGGGAGCGCGTCGCGCACGATCGCCTCCATCCGACCCTGCCCGAAGGCGCCGCGCGCCTGCTTGTTTGACAGCACGTCCTTCAGCGTCAGCACCTCGCCGGTGAGGTCGCTGAGCCGCTTCTGCGCGGCATCGATGACGGCCAGGCGCTCGTTGAGCTTCGACAGGTTCTCGGTCGTCTGCTGCACGTTCTGGGTCAGGCCTTCGCCGACGCGCCGCTGCAGCACGTCCAGCCGCTCGGCGAGCAGGCGCACCAGGTCGGCCTGGCGGTTGCCGAAGACCTCGCCGATGGTCTGCATGCGGCCGGTCATTTCGGACTGGATGCGGCCGAGCTCGGCCATCTTGTCGTCGATCTCGCGCTGGCGTTCCGCCATCAGCGCGGCCTCGGCGGCCCGCTCGCGCGCGCCGCGGGCGACACGCCCCGCGGTCACCATCCCGAGCAGCACCAGCAGGGCGAGCAGGCCCAGCATGGTCCACGCGAGGGTGACGGGAACCCCGCCGACGACGAGAAGCACCTTGTCCATCGCCGCACTGTACCGACGATTCGAACGCGACGCGAGAACGGACCCGGAACAATTTGACCCGCGCGCGGCGAGCCAGTATTGGCACCGGCATGACGATCCGACCCATCATCATCCTGCCCGATCCCAAGCTGCGCCTCGTCTCCGAGACCGTCCCGAAGGTGACGCCGGAGATCCGCGCCCTGATCGACGACATGTTCGCGACCATGTACGACGCGCCGGGCATCGGGCTCGCGGCGATCCAGGTCGGCGTCCCGCAGCGGGTCGTCACGATCGACGTCGCCAAGGCCGAGGAGCCCAAGACGCCGATCGCCTTGATCAACCCCGAGATCGTGTGGAGTTCGCCCGAGCTGTCGGTCTACGAGGAAGGCTGCCTGTCCATCCCCGAATACTACGAGGAGGTGGAGCGGCCGGCGAAGGTGCGCGTGCGGTTCACGGACCGCGAGGGCGCCGCATGCGAGATCGAGGCGGACGGCCTGCTGGCGACATGCCTGCAGCACGAGATCGACCACCTGCACGGCAAGCTCTTCATCGACCACATCTCCAAGCTCAAGCGCGACCGCGTGGTGAAGAAGTTCGCCAAGGCAGCCAAGCGCGAGCACGAACTCTGACACGCGGCGGGCTCTTGCCCCCGCAAAGGAGCCCGGCATGACGCTGCGCGTCGTCTTCATGGGCACGCCCGACTTCGCCGTGCCGACGCTCTCGGAGATCGTCGGCCAGGGTCACGAGGTGGTGGCCGCCTACACGCGCGCGCCGGCCCGCGCCGGCCGCGGCATGGCCGAGCGCCCCTCGCCCGTCCACGCGGCGGCGCAGGGGTTCGGCATCCCGGTGCTGACGCCTGCCACCCTGCGCAGCGCGGACGCCGCGGAGGCCTTCGCGGCGCACCAGGCGGACGTCGCTGTGGTCGTCGCCTACGGCATGATCCTGCCCGAGCCGATCCTCGCCGCCCCCGACCTCGGCTGCCTCAACCTCCACGCCTCACTCCTGCCCCGCTGGCGCGGCGCCGCGCCGATCCAGCGCGCGGTGATCGCGGGCGATGCCGAGACCGGCGTCGCCGTCATGCAGATGGAGAAGGGTCTCGACACCGGCCCCGTGGCCATGGTCGAGCGCGTGGCGATCGGCCCGGATCTCACGGCGGGCGAACTGCACGACAAGCTCGCCACCATCGGGGCCGACCTCATGGTCCGGGCGCTCCCTGCGCTATCGCGCGGCGGGCTCGTCTTCACGCCGCAGCCGGCGGAGGGCGTGACCTATGCGGCCAAGATCACCAACGAGGAAGCCCTGGTCGACTGGTCGCGGCCGGCCGGCGCCGTGCACGACCTGGTGCGCGGGCTGTCGCCGTTCCCGGGGGCCTTCACGACCATCGACCTCGGCAAGGGCCCCGAGCGCCTGAAGGTGCTGCGCACGGCACGCGCCCAGGGCCGGGGCGAACCGGGTACCACGCTCGACGGCCAGCTTACGGTCGCCTGCGGCGACGGCGCGGTGCGGTTGCTCCAGGTGCAGCGCAGCGGCGGCAAGCCGATGCCGGCCTCGGACTTCCTGCGCGGCGTGCCCGTCCCGCCCGGCACGAGGCTCGGCTGATGCCGCGCTACAAGCTCGTCGTCGAGTATGACGGGACGCCCTTCTTCGGGTGGCAGTACCAGGCGACCGGCATCACCGTGCAGGGCGTCATCGAGGAGGCGATCCTGGCCTTTTCCGGCGAGACCGCGCGGATCCAGGGCGCCGGCCGCACCGACACGGGCGTCCATGCCACGGGCCAGGTGGCGCATGTGGACCTGGCGCGCGATTGGCCGACGGACACGGTGCGCGACGCGATCAACGCCCACGCCAAGCCCCATCCGGTCGCGATCCTGTCCGCCACCCTGGTGGGCGATGACTTCAACGCCCGGATGTCGGCGCGCAAGCGCCACTACATCTATCGCATCGTCAACCGCCGGGCCCCGCTCGCGCTCGACGCGAACCGCGCCTGGTCGGTGAAGTGGGGGCTCGACGCCGCCCTGATGCACGAGGCCGCGCAGGTGCTCGTCGGCAAGCACGACTTCACCACCTTCCGCGCCGCCGAATGCCAGGCGGCCAGCCCCGTGAAGACCCTCGACCGGTTCGACGTGGAGCGGATCGGCGACGACATCCGCGTCCATGCCTCGGCCCGGTCCTTCCTGCACCACCAGGTCCGCTCCATGGTGGGTTGCCTGCAACTCGTCGGCTCCGGCCGCTGGACGGTCGGCGACCTGCGCGACGCGCTCGAAGCCCGCGACCGCACCCGCTGCGGCCCCCTTGCCCCGCCGAGTGGGCTCTACCTCACGGGCGTCGACTACGCCTGAGCGTGGAGCGCCTCGCGGCCGCGTTCCGACCTTCGGTTTGCAAGCCCTGCCCCGGGCCGCTCAGCACCCCAGCGCGTCCGCCAACTCTGAAAATCTGTCGAACACCAGGTCGTGGATCGGGTTGGGCTTGGGGTCGGGTGGCCCGGCGGGCCCCCATTCGTCCGGACGGCGGATGAAGGCGGTCCGGTAGCCGGCCTTCTTGGCGGCATCCAGGTCGAAGTTGTGGCAGGCGACCATGAGGAGCTCGGAGGGCTCGAACTGAAGCCACCTCGCGCAGGTCGCGTAGGCGCGCTGGTCGGACTTGTAGATGCCGATCATCTCGCACGACACGACCATGTCCCAGGCGAAGCCGTTGCGCCGCGACACGTCCAGGATCAGGCGCACGGGCAGCAGCGTGAACGACACGCAGGGCAGCCGCGCGCGCAGGCGAGCCAGCGCGGGCAGGAAATCCGGCCAGCATGCGGCGCGGTGCCAGGCCGCGGCGATGTCGTCGCGGTCGTCCGGGGTGAAGGCGTCCAGGCCGTGGATCTCGGCGACGACGTCGACCATCCGGCGATGCACGTCGTCCATGGTGAAGCTCGGCTGCACCTGGCCGACGATGCGCTTCATGGTGCCCCGGCGATGGTCGTTGACCACCGTGTGCCAGTCCCGTGCGAGCCCGTGCTTTTCCCCGGCCCGGGCGAAGGCATCGTGCAGGGCCGCGTGCCAGTCCAGCACCGTTCCGCCGGTGTCGAAAGTGAGAGCCTTGATCGAGGACAGCCACTCCGCCATGCGCTCCACTCCCGTCTGTTGCGGACACTGTAGTGCGAGACGGCGCGCAGACAATGCGGGCCGCACGACAAGCTGGAGCGCGGGCGCCGCAAAGCACAAGCCGTTGGCAAGGTGCTTGCATTTTCGGCAGCTCACTGCCCGATTTGAATGCAAGAAAGGGGCTCCGATGCCTTCGCTCTCGCCCTGCGCCACGATCACCCCGCACACGGAGAAGGCACAGAGAGGTGATTTAATAGGCATTTTGCACAGGATGCGATCAGTCGCGCCCGTGGCACTTGCCCTTCTCCTCGGCACCATGGCGCCGGCCCATGCAGCCGGTCCGGACACGCAAGGCCACGTCGCCTGGCTGCTCACCGCATCGGCACTCGTCCTGTTCATGACCCTGCCCGGCCTTGCCCTCTTCTACGGCGGGCTGGTGCAGGCCAAGAACCTGCTGTCCGTGATGATGCAGTGCTTCGCCATCTGCTGCGTCGCCTCGCTCCTTTGGATCGCGTTCGGCTACAGTCTCGCCTTCGACGGGGCGGCGCCGCTGCTCGGCGGCCTTGGAAAGCTGTTCCTGTCGCGCATGACCGACGACTACGGGACCACCCACATTCCCGAGAACGTCTTCGCGCTCTTCCAGATGACCTTCGCCGTCATCACACCGGCCCTGATCGTCGGTGCCTTCGTGGAGCGGGTGAACTTCGCCTTCGTGGTGGCCTTCTCGGCGCTCTGGCTGGTTCTCGTCTACGTCCCGGTGGCGCACTGGATGTGGGGCGGCGGCTGGCTCTCCGCCCTCGGCGCCCTGGACTTCGCGGGCGGCATCGTCGTCCACACCACGGCGGGCGTGTCCGCGCTGCTGCTGGCCATCCGCATCGGCCGGCGCAAGGGCTTCCCGCAGCACATGACCCCGCCGCACAGCCCCGGACTGACCATGGCCGGGGCCGGCATGCTGTGGGTCGGCTGGTTCGGCTTCAACGGCGGAAGCGCGCTGGCGGCCGACGGCTCGGCCGCGTCCGCCATCATCGCCACCCACGCCGCGGCCGCCGCGGGAGCCGCGACATGGATCGCGGCGGAATGGTTCAAGATCGGCAAGCCCACCTCCATCGGCATCGCCACCGGCTGCGTGGCGGGGCTCGCCACCATCACGCCCATGGCCGGCTATGCCGGCCCGGGCGCGGCCATCGCGGTCGGCGTTCTGGGGGCGACCGTCTGCTTCGCGGCGACGCTTTTCGTGAAGCAGCGCTTGTCCATCGACGACAGCCTCGACGTCTTCGCGGTGCACGGGGTCGGCGGCATGCTCGGCAGCCTCCTTCTGCCCATCCTGGCCAGCAAAGCCCTGGGTGGCACCTTCGAGGGACCCGTGTTCGCCGGGCTCGGCGTCCAGGCGCTGGCGGTCGCGGTCACGGCGGCCTGGTCGCTGGCGGTCACCGAGGGGCTCTGCCGGCTCCTGGCACCGGTCACCCCGCTGCGGGTGGGCGCGGAGGAGGAGTTCGACGGCCTCGACCTCGCGACGCATGGCGAGCGCGCCTACGAGCACGCCTGACGCCTCGACCGGACGCTGACGTGCGCAACTCCGCCCAGGGCCGACCAAGGCCCCGGGCATGCTCCGTTTGCTCGCAATTCGGTTTGAGGTGCGCCCATCGACGGCTGAGGTTGCCGCTTGCGGCCTCGCGGACCGGGCTTATAAGAAGCAGGGAGGCCCGCGAAGCGGCCGCGACGGACACGCGAGGAGACGACCATGGCGCAGGGCGCGATCTACCCCGATCTCGAAGGCAAGGTGGTCATCATCACCGGCGGCGGCAGCGGGATCGGTGAGTCCATCGTCCAGCACTTCGCCAGGCAGAAGGCCAAGGTCGGGTTCCTCGACATCAACGCTGAGGCCTCGAAAAAGGTCGTCGCCGACTGCGCCGCGGCCGGCACGCCGGTCGCCTTCGAACAGTGCGACCTGACCAAGGTCGATGACCTGCGCGCAGCCATCGGCCGGCTCCGCGCCGCCGTGGGCCCCGTCGACATCCTCATCAACAACGCCGCCCACGACGAGCGCCACAAGGCTGAGGACGTCACCGAAGCCTACTGGGACGGCCGCATCGCGGTGAACCTGAAGCACCAGTTCTTCTGCGCGCAGGCCGTGCTCGAGGACATGAAGGCGAAGAAATCCGGCGTCATCATCAACTTCGGCTCGACCTCGTGGATGATCGGCCAGGGCGGCATGGCCGCCTACACCGCCGCCAAGTCCGCCGTCCTCGGCCTGACGCGCTCGCTCGCCCGTGACTTCGGCCCCTACAACATCCGCTGCAACGTCATCGCGCCGGGCTGGATCATGACGCAGCGGCAGATCGACCTCTGGCTGACCCCCGACAGCGAGAAGGAGCTGATGCAGCGCCAGTGCCTGAAGCGCAAGCTCGTGCCGGCCGACATCGCGAAGTTCACGGTTTTCCTCGCGTCCGAGGAAGCAGGGGCCTGCACAAATCAGCAGTACGTCGTGGACGGCGGCTGGGTGTAGGCTGCCCGCCCGCGAGACGGCAGCAGAGGAAGACACATGGCCGACCCCCGGATGATCGCCGTCGACTGGGGCACGACGCGCCTGCGTGCCTGGCTGGTGGACGCCGACGGCGCGATCCTCGACCAGACGGCGGCGGACGACGGCATCGCCTCCGTGAAGCCGGGCGACTTCCCGTCGACCCTGCGCCGGCACGTGGGCGGCTGGCTCGCCAGGAACCCGGGCCTCCCGGTGATGATGGCCGGCATGGTCGGCAGCAGGAACGGCTGGAGCGAGGTGCCCTACGCCGGTTGCCCGGCCGGTGCGGCGGAACTCGCCGCAGGCATGCTCCGGTTCGACCTCGGCGAGGGATCGCGCGCCGCCATCGTGCCCGGCCTGATGAGCCGCGACGCTGCCGGGCTTCCCGACGTCATGCGCGGGGAAGAGACCAAGCTCATGGGCTGCGGCGTGACGGACGGCACCGTCGTCATGCCGGGCACGCACTCCAAGTGGGCCCGCATGAGCGGCGGCCGCATCGCGAGCTTCACGAGCTACATGACCGGCGACGTCTTCGGCGCGGTGAAGGACCACACCATGGCCGGCAAGCTCGCCGAGGCCCCGGCCGACGAGGCCGGCTTCGCGCGCGGGCTGGCCACCGCCCGTGCCGGGGGCGGGCTCACGCACAAGCTCTTCTCGGCGCGCACCCTCGTGCTCGCCGGCGAACTGCCGGGGCGCCAGGTCGAGCCCTATCTCTCGGGCCTTCTCATCGGCGAGGAGGTGGCGGCGGGCCTTGCCGCCCATCCCGGGACCAGCGAGGTCGCCCTCGTCGCCGACGGCGTGTTCGAACGGGCCTACGGACAGGCCTTCGCCGACAACGGGATCGCCGTGAGGGTGCTGGCGCCCGACGAGGTCTTCATCCGCGGCCTCCTCGCGATCGTCCACGCGGCGGCATGACCGCGCGAACGTCCCGCAGCCTTGCCCGTTCTCCATCCGGTCCACACTCCGGGAGATCGCCATGACCGACAGTTCCGCCACCCTGGGGGCCTTCGAAGCGGCCTTCGCCCGCTGCCCGCTGATCGCGATCCTCAGGGGCCTGAAGCCCGACGAGGCGCTCGCGGTCGGGGAGGCACTCGTGGGCGCGGGCATCGGCGTTCTCGAGGTCCCCCTCAATTCGCCCGAGCCCTTCGACAGCATCGGCCATTTGTCGCGGGCGCTGGCCGGGCGCGCCGTCGTCGGCGCCGGCACCGTGCTGAAGCCCGCCGACGTCGACAGGCTGGCCGAGGTCGGGGGCACGCTCGTGGTCTCGCCGAACTGCAGCCCCGACGTGATCCGGCGCACGAAAGCCCTCGGGCTCGTCTCGGCCCCCGGCGTGATGACGCCGACCGAGGCCTTCACCGCCCTCGATGCCGGCGCGGACGTGCTGAAGCTGTTCCCGGGCGAGTTGGTCGGCCCCGCGGGCGCCAAGGCCATGGCCGCGGTTCTCCCCAAGGGCGTGCGGATCGTGATGGTGGGCGGCGTGACGGCGGATGGCCTCGGCGCCTATAAAGGAGGGCCGGTGGCCGGGTTCGGCATCGGCTCCGCCCTGTTCAGCCCCGGCGTCACCGCCGAGGAGGTCGAGCGGCGGGCCCGGAAGTTCGTCGCGGCCTGGGCAGCCGCCCAGGCGGGGTGAGCATGATCGTCGTCTTCGGCTCGGTGAACGTCGATTTCGTGACCCGCGTGGCGCGGATTCCACGGCCGGGGGAGACCGTGCTCGGCCCCGGCTACGCCGTGATCCCCGGCGGCAAGGGAGCCAACCAGGCGCTCGCCGCGCGCCGGGCGGGCGCGGACGTCCGCCTGGTCGGCGCGGTCGGGCGCGATCCCTTCGCCGACATCGGCCTCTCGCTGCTCCTGTCCGACGGCGTCGACTGCGGCGCGGTCGCGCGCGTGGCGGCCCCGACCGGCGCAGCCTTCATCAGCGTCAGCGACGATGCCGAGAACGCGATCGTGGTCGCGGCCGGCGCCAATGCCGCGGTCGTGGCGTCGCAGCTCGACGGCGTGGCCCTGTCGGCAGCGGACACGCTTCTGCTCCAGCGCGAGGTCCCCGAGGCCGAAGCGATCGAGGCGGCCCGCCGCGCCAAGGCGGCCGGCGCACGGGTGATCCTCAACGCGGCTCCGGCGGGCGCCCTGCCGGCCGAATTCCTGCCGCTCCTCGACATCCTCATCGTCAACGAGCATGAGGCGACGATCGTCGCAGGCGCACTCGGGCATTCCGGCGAGCCCGATGACCTCGCACGGATCATCGATGCCGAGCATGGGGTCGCCACCATCGTCACGCTCGGCGGCCACGGCGCGGTCGGCTGGACCGGCGGGATCAGGCGCCGCGCGCCGGCGCTGAAGGTCGAGCCCGTGGACACGACCGCCGCCGGCGACAGCTTCTGCGGAGCCTTCGCCGCCGCTCTCGACCAGGGCCTCGGCTTCACCACGGCCCTGGCGCGCGGCGCGGCCGCCGGGAGCCTGGCGTGCACGGTGGCCGGCGCCCAGCCCAGCATTCCCCGCAAGGCCGCCATCGACGCCGCCATGGCCGACTTCGTCGCCTGATCCTTACCGAAGCGCTGACAGGATCGCTCGGAGGCGGCGTATCGGCGGCACGGGCAAGCAATCGGCGCGCGCTATCATGGCGCGTCACTCCGATGGGGGTCCGCACATGATCAAGATCCTCGCGGCGGCCGGACTGCTGGTCGGCGCCAGCTACGTCGCCATCTCCGTGGCCAAGAGCCAGTTGCCACCCTCGCAGGCCAGGCCGGCGGCCGAGACGACCTCGAACGCGCTGCCCGCCCCCGTCTCCGCCAACGCCAGCGGCACGGTCGTGCTGAAGGCCGACGCCCGCGGCCATTTCAGCGCTGACCTGCAGATCAACGGCGGGCGCGTGCCCATGATGGTCGACACCGGCGCGTCCATCATCGCGCTGACCCACGAGGACGCCCAGCGTGCCGGCGTCTTCCCCAACCCGGCCGACTTCCGCATCCCGGTCAGTACCGCCAATGGCAGCATCGGCGCGGCGCCGGTGAAGCTGAGGGAGGTCCGGCTGGACCGCATCGTCGTCAGGGACGTGGATGCCGTCGTCCTGCCCGCCGGAAAGCTCCGCACCAGTCTCCTGGGAATGTCCTTCCTCCAGCGGCTTTCGGGGTTCAATGTCGCCAGCAACACGCTGGTCATGCGTCAGTAGAATTTAGCGCAACCCGCCCAAATCAATTGGGCAGACTTCTTTCGACGCGATTCACTTCCGCCTGCTACACGGTTGCACCTCTCCTGCCAGGCTGGCAGGGTTCACCCATCCAACTCCAAGACACGGCGAGCCATGTTCCCAAAGCCTGTTGCCAATCTCGTTCCCAACACCTTCGCCTACGAGACCCAGCCGCTCGTGAAGCCCACGGGCTTCCGCGAATACGACGCACGCTGGCTCTTCGAGAAGGAGCTGAACCTGATGGGCGTGCAGGCGCTCGGCCTGGGGCTCGGCACGCTCATCCGCGAAATGGGCATCAAGCCGGAGGTCGTCACCGGACACGACTTCCGCGGCTATTCCGCCTCCATCAAGATCGCCCTCACGAGCGGCCTGATGGCCGCCGGCTGCACGGTGCACGACATCGGGCTCGCCCTGTCGCCCATGGCCTACTTCGCCCAGTTCGCGCTCGACGTGCCCTGTGTGGCGATGGTGACCGCCTCCCATAACGACAACGGCTGGACCGGTGTGAAGATGGGCGCGCAGCGCCCGGTGACCTTCGGACCGCAGGAGATGGGCCGGCTGAAGGAGATCGTGCTGTCGGGCGCCTTCAAGCAGGTGGACGGCGGCGCCTATCGGTTCGTCGAGAACTTCGCCGATCGCTACATCGCCGACCTGACCACGCGCGCGCCGATCAAGCGCAAGCTCAAGGTCATCGCGGCGTGCGGCAACGGCACCGCCGGAGCCTTCGCTCCGGACATCCTGCGTCGGCTCGGCGTGGACGTCATCCCCATGGACTGCGAGCTGGACCACACCTTCCCCCGCTACAACCCGAACCCGGAAGACATGGAGATGCTCCACGCCATGGCCCATGCCGTGAAGGAGCACGGGGCGGATCTGGCGCTCGGCTTCGACGGCGACGGGGACCGCTGCGGCGTGGTGGACGAGGAGGGGCACGAGATCTTCGCCGACAAGATCGGCGTCATGCTGGCCCGCGACCTGTCCGCCCTCCATCCAGGCGCCCAGTTCGTCGTCGACGTGAAGTCGACCGGCCTCTTCGCGGCCGATCCCGTGCTCATGAAGAACGGGGCCAAGACGGACTACTGGAAGACCGGCCACTCCTACATCAAGCGCCGGGTTCAGGACCTGAAGGCGCTGGCGGGCTTCGAGAAGTCCGGCCACTTCTTCTTCAACACCCCGGTGGGACGCGGCTACGACGACGGCCTCGTCACCGCCATCGCGGTCCTCGACATGCTGGACCGCAACCCCGACAAGTCGATGGCCGATCTCTACCGCGATCTGCCGACCACGTTCGGCACGCCGACCATGTCGCCGCACTGCGCCGACGAGGTGAAGTACGACGTGATCGAACGGGTGACGCGCCGCTTCAACGAGATGCGCTCGGCCGGGCAGGACGTGGCCGGACGGCCCATCACCGACATCGTCACCGTGAACGGCGTCCGCGTGACGACCGACGACGGGACCTGGGGCCTCGTTCGCGCCTCGTCGAACAAGCCCGAGCTCGTCGTCGTCGTCGAGAGCCCCGTCTCGGAAGGCCGCATGCGCGAAATGTTCAAGGCGGTCGACGGCGTACTGCGCGAGAACACCGAGGTCGGCGCCTACAACCAGTCGATCTGATCAACCCGAGAGGGGCCGGCGCGGTCATGCGCCGGTCTCGCCCCGGGGCGTCTGGCCTCGGGCGACCGGGCGGTGGCCGGGACGAGAGGGTTCCCTTGAGCCCCGCGCCGGCACGCCTCCCCGGGCTGGCCCGCGGCGCCACTGCGTTTGCTGGTGCCGACCTGAAGTCGTGCGCGGGAGGGCTACGCCCGGCCCCCACGGTTGAACGGCTGATGCGGGCTGGACGGCCGTTTGCTCTCGAACGAGCGCGCCTTCAGGTGCAGGGACCCGTCGTCGGGTTGGGAATGCCGCTGTTGGCGAGGTCGGAGCGCGCGACGTAGGTGGACAGGCGCGGGCGCATGTAGAGCCGCTCGCTCAGATTGAACGAGCCGGTGAAGACGTAGCCGATGACGGGCTTGTAGGGGTACTGCACCTCGGCGATCACCACGGACGTGCCGGTGTCGGTCCGAAGTCCCTCGGGAAGCTGGCTGGTGTCGAGCACCGTCCCGCGCGTGTAGGCCGTCCAGTTGTTCTGGTAGCTCCAGCACACCGAGGCCTTGTTCGGAACCTTGGGATCGGCCGAGCCGGACGACGAGATCGCCACGCTGGTGATGCGGATCTTGGCCGGGCTCGTCGACATCGGCGCCATCACCGAGCTCGCGGCCGCCACGATGCCGGTCATGTCGGCGGCGGTCAGCGTCGAGGACTGCGTCGTCAGGTCGCCCAGGGTGCGCGCGAGGAGCACGATGCGGCGGTCGGCCGTCAGCGCCTGCGTCAGCTCGATGGAGCCCATGTAAAGCGTCAGCATCACGGGCAGCAGAAGTGCGAACTCGACTGCGGCGACGCCTTCCTCCCCGCGCCGGAAGCGGCGCAGGCTGAAACGGGACGGCGTGTTCGGCTGGTGTGTCATACGCGGACCGTCAGTTGTAGGGCTCGTTCTTGAAGGCGGCCGAAGCCATGATGAGCAGCTTGGACCCGGAGAGGTTCGCCATCGTGTTGCTGATCATCGAGGGCACGACGAGCTTGTATTCGAGCGCCGCACGGACGACGACGATCTGGTTGGGACCGCCGGGCGAGTAGCCGAAGCCGCTGGAATCCAATCCGCCGTTCTTGATCGGCGCCGGCGGAACGCTGGCCGCCGCGAAGCTGGCGAAGGACTGGACGTCGACCTTGAGGTCGTTGGGGCAATTGAAAAAGGCCTTCACGTTCTTGCAGACCTCGTTCTTGAAGTCCTGCGCCGTGAACGAGCCCTTCTGGGCCTGCCCCGTCATGATCTTGCGGCTGGCTTCGGTCACCGCGGTCTGGAGCACCTGGCTGGTCATGTGGACCATCGAGGTCTCGAAGATCGCGAAGACGAGGCTCAGGAACGGCAAGGCGAGCATCGCGAATTCGACGGCCGTCGAGCCACGGCCGTCCCGCCTGAAGGCGCCCAGGCAGCGCCGCCACCCGTTTCGACGCGCTCCCGCCGGATGCGTCTTGCGGTCGGAGGTCATTCAATCTCTCCTGCAGCATGCGGTCGTGAACGGCACGAGGCCGCCCTTGATCAAGCCACACACTGAGGCAGGAGATCTTTCGTTTTCCTCTTTCGACAAGTAACGGTCGAAGGGACCTCTTGTCAGGCTTAATGCAACCTGAGCAATCGAAACGGATAAACGGGCGTCTGATTTGGACTTCGTTAACTGAAAACGCGCGGCCGTGCGAGGCCCCTCCCCGAGGCCTTGCGGCGTCGAGGCTGGCCGATGGAGCGTTACTTCGCCAGGCCGTTGCGGCTGGTCGTCTGGCCGGAGACGCTCTCGAAGTGCCGCTGGACGTCGCCGAGGCTCAGGGTCGGCTGGCAGCGCGGCGTGCAGGAGTAGGATTCCCGCTCCAGGCCCCGCTGCACGAGGATGATGCCGTCGGTGGCCGCCTCGACCTGGATGATCGACTCGCCGAGCACCGCGCCGGAGGAATCCTGGGCGATCAGGTTGGTCGTGCCGTAGGCTTTCCCGGTCACGACCATCGAGCCGTTCTTCTGCACGGCGACGTCGGCGATCATCGGGTTGCCGATCACGATCGTGGTCGTCTTCGGCGGCATCTTCAGGATCTGGGCGTGATCGGTCCGCACCGTGATGGTGGCGGGCGTCTGCGCGGATGCAGGTTCGGCTGCTGCCGCCATGACGAGCACGGCGACGCACACCGCGATCCACCCCGTCCGCTTGGCGCACGAATCTAACATCGGTTGAACCCTGCCCGATTACATCTCCCGGCATGCTGAAGCGGAATGGTGAACAATCGCTTAAGTTGAAGATTCCGAGCCCTTTGGTCTCCACCCGGCAACAGCTCGGGTGTTGCTGTTCATACAATGCCTCGAGGTTGCATTTTTGCTTTTGACTCAATTTGCGGGTTAACGGCCCCGCAACGGGTGCTCCGTAGTTTCACGCTCGACGGTTCGGACGGCGGCATCGCCGCAGTTGAACGTCGATCACCGGAGCACCGGCCGGAGCATGGCGATGGCGACACTTCTCTTCCGCTTCGCAACGGACAAGACGGCGATCAGCAAGGTCGAATACGGCTTCGTGGCCGCGACGATCGCGCTGGGCCTGATCGGCGCCCTGGCCACGCTGAAGACCACCCTGCCCGCCTCCACCACCAGCGTGCCGGTGACGGCCCGCCCGGCCCACTGAGCCGCGCGCCGGAGCCGACCGTGACGGAAGTCCTGATCCTGCTGCTGTTCCCCGCGCTGATGGCCTACGCGGCCTCCAGCGACCTCGTCTCCATGACGATATCGAACAAGGTCTCGCTGATTCTCGTGGCGGGCTTCTTCGCCGTGGCGCTCGCCCTGGCGATGCCGTTCACCGCCATGGCCGTGCACCTGGGCTCGGGCGCGCTCGTGCTCGTCATCACCTTCGGCATGTTCGCGGCCGGGTGGATCGGCGGCGGCGATGCCAAGCTGGCGGCCGCGACCGCCCTGTGGCTCGGGTGGGATTCGCTGATGGAGTACGGAATCGCCGCCTCCATCTTCGGTGGCGTCCTGACGCTCGGCCTCCTGCAGTTCCGCGCCATGCCCCTGCCGCGCTTTGCCGCAGGCGTGGGCTGGCTCGAGCACCTGCACCATCCCAAGACCGGGATCCCCTATGGAATTGCGCTCGCGGCGGCGGGCCTCGCCATCTACCCCAGCAGCCCCCTGTGGCGGCTCGCGACGGGCGGGTGACGACACTTATTGCGAGTACCTACCGATTGGTTTCTCTCGTTGCGCGAATTGACAACGGAAATTTAACCATAACTCCACGATCCTCCCGCCTGTATTCCGGATGGTGCACCCGCAACCTGAACGGCTTGGACAGGCGTCATGAACACGGCCCGTATTCTCGTCCTCGGCGCAGCCCTCACCGCAGGTGGCATTGCCGCCTATCTGGCGTCAGGCACGCCTGAGCAGCCGGCGCCCGTTCAGGTCGTCCAGCAGCAATCCCTCAAGACGGCCGATGTCCTGGTCGCCGCGAACGAGATCCCGCTCGGCGCGACGGTCACCGAAAAGGACCTCAAGTGGCAGACCTGGCCGCAGGACGGCGCCGCCGGGATGGTCACCAAGGCCGAGCAGGGCAACGCCCTGAAGGACTACACCGGCACGATCGCCCGCATGCCCCTGATCGCCGGCGAGCCCGTGCGCAAGGAGAAGCTGGTCAAGGCCGAGCAGGGTGGCGTGATGTCCGCGCTCCTGCCCTCCGGCTCGCGCGCCCTCGCCATCACCATCGACAACCGCGGCGCCAACACGGCCGGCGGCTTCATCCTGCCCAACGACCGCGTCGACGTGATTCGCATCTACCGCGACGAGGCGGCCACCAAGGTACAGGGCAACGACGTGATGGTCAGCGAGACGCTGCTGCGCAACGTCCGCGTCCTGGCGATCGGCCAGAACATCCAGGAGCGCAACGGCGAGAAGGTCGTCGTCGGCGAAACGGCGACCCTGGAACTCGATCCCCGCCAGGTGGAGACGGTCATCCTCGCGCAGCGCCTGGGCCAGCTCTCGCTGTCCCTGCGCAGCCTGCAGGACGCCGGCAAGCCCGACACCGCGGTCACCAGCACCGACGACACGAACCTCACGGTCGTCCGGTACGGCACCGCCTCCCAGCGCTGAAACGGACCCGGACCGGCAACGGAACCATGATCATGCTTCAAGGACAGCGCCTCGCCTCAAGGCTCCTCCGGACCACCGGACAGCGCGCGCGCCTCGCCGCCCTCCTGCTCCTGGCCTCGGTGGCCGGCGCCTCGGCGCAGACGCCGATCCCGACCAACATCATGGTCACGGCCTCCGACGCCGCCCAGGCCCGACGCGTGGAGCTGGGCATCGGCAAGTCGATCATCGTCGACCTGCCGCGGGACGCGAAGGAGGTCTTCGTCGCCAACCCCAAGGTGGCGAACGCCATCGTGCGCTCGACCCGCAAGATCTTCATCATCGGCCAGGCCGACGGCCAGACCAACGTGATGGTGATGGATGCCGAAGGCCGGCAGATCGCCAACATCGACATCAACATCGGGCGCGACCTGAACCTCCTGCGCCGCACGCTGAAGGCCGCCATTCCCTCGAGCCAGATCAACGTGGTGCCGGTGGGCGACACGATCGTCCTGACGGGCGAGGTCGCCGCCGCCGGCGACGCGCTCCAGGCCCTCGACATCGCCAAGGGCTTCGTCTCGACGAGCGCCGTCGGCGGCGCCGCGGTCACCGGCCAGGTGATCAACTCGCTGACGGTGAAGGGCAAGGACCAGGTGATGCTGCGGGTGACCGTGGCCGAGATCCAGCGCGTCGTGCTCAAGCAGCTCGGCGTGAACCTGTCCGGCCAGTGGCAGATCGGCAACCTCGCCGGGGCGCTGGCCACCGACACGCCGCTCACGCTGCAGCGCCAGGCCATCGCCGCGACGTCGATCACCGGCAGCCTCGGCTCGCCGACGACGCCCAACCTGACCCTCAAGGCGGCCGAGCGCGCCGGCGTCATGCGCACGCTGGCCGAACCCACCCTCACCGCGATTTCGGGTGAGAGCGCCAAGTTCACCGCGGGTGGCGACATCCCGGTGCCCGCCGGTGAGTCGTGCACGACGACCGTGCTCGGCCAGACCCAGTGCACGGTGTCGATCTCTTACCGGCCGATCGGCGTGGCGCTGAACTTCACCCCGATCGTGCTGTCGGAAGGCCGCATCAGCCTGCATGTCTCCACCGAGGTCATCGACCTCGACTACGACAACTCGCTGCGCGCCCAGGCATCGAACGCCCCGGCCTTCAAGACCCGCAAGATGGAGACGACCGTCGAGCTCCCCTCGGGCGGCTCGCTGATGTCGGCCGGCCTGATGCAGCAGTCGAACGGCCAGGTGATCAACGGCCTCCCCGGCCTGATGAACCTGCCCATCCTCGGCGCGCTCTTCCGCTCCCGCGACTACCAGCGCCAGGAGACGGAACTCCTGATCATGGTGACCCCCTACATCGCCAAGGCTTCGCCTCAGGCGGCGCTGCCGCGGCCCGACGACGGCTACGCCGACGCCAGCGACCCGCAGTCGCTCCTCATCGGCCAGCTCAACCGCCTCTATGGCGCCAATGGCGCCGCCCCGGCCAAGTCCTACAAGGGCCGCGCCGGCTTCGTGATCGACTGAACGCCGTGGAAGGGACGACCATGCACCCGACACATCCGACTGGTTCGAGGACGCGCCTGTCGCGCACGACCGGCGCCCTCGCCCTGGCGGCCCTGGCCCTCGGCCTCGCCGGCTGCCAGTCGGACGGCCTCGTGACAGGCACCGTGTACCCCAACGACTATCGCCTGCGTCATCCCATCGCGCTGGCCAACGACACCACCACGCTGGACCTGTTCGTCGGCCGCAATGCCGGCGGGCTCGATCCGCGGCAGGCCCGCGACCTGCGGCAGTTCCTGGCCGACTACCAGGCCAACGGCCGCGGCGCCATGACGGTGCTGGTGCCCCGCACCGGCGGCCGCGGCGACCATCGCGGCGCTTCGGCGGTCCGCGCCACGCTGATCGCCTACGGCATCTCCGGACGCATGCTGCACGTCGTGCCCTACGACGTCGCGGTCGAGGAGCCCATCGCCTCGCCGGTCCGGCTGAGCTTCGTCAAGCTGCAGGCCAAGGTGCTCGGCGAGTGCGGCGACTTCACCCAGGATCTGGCGGGCCTGAACATCCGCTACGAGAACTGGCAGAACAAGCCGCATCCGAACTCCGGCTGCGCCTACCAGACGGCGATCGCCGCCCAGATCGAGGACCCGCTGGACCTGCAGCGGCCGCGCGCGGTCGATCGGCCGGACGTCCTGCGCCGGATGAAGGTGTTCGACGACATCCGCAAGGGCCAGGATCCGTCGACCCAGTGGAAGACGGGCTCCGCATCGGTGCAGTCGTCGGCCTCGGGCAGCGGCGGGAGTGGTGGACAATGACGATGGAAGCCGACGCTCCGGGTGATCGCGTGAGCGGAGCAGCCCCCCATATCGGCCCGGTGCCGCGGATCGCCATCCAGGCCTTCTGCGAGACCCCTGACGTCGCTTCCGTGATCGAGGCGGCTTCCGCGGACCGGCGGATGAACAAGGCGCACCTGAAGGTGCAGATGGGCGGGGCGAGCGCCGCCGTCGAGCTCTACAAGTCCGCGCCCACGCCCAACGTGATCGTGCTCGAGTTCGCGGCCGGCGACGGTCCGCAGCTCGTGGGCGCGCTCGAGCAGCTCGCCGAGTCGTGCGACTCCGGTACCAAGGTGGTCATCATCGGCCACATGAACGACATCGGGCTCTACCGCGAGCTGATCCGCCGCGGCGTGAGCGACTATCTCATCACGCCCATGGACACGCTGCGCTTCATCGGCGCGATCTCCGAGCTCTACAACGCGCCGGGCGCCGAGCCCGTCGGCCGGACGGTCGCGGTGACCGGGCTGAAGGGCGGCGTGGGGGCCTCCACCGTCGCCCACAACGTCGCCTGGGGCATCGCCCGCACGCTCAACATCTCCACCGTCATCGCCGACATGGACCTCGGCTTCGGGACGGCCGGCCTCGACTTCAACCAGGACCCGCCGCAGGGCATCGCCGAGGCCGTGTTCTCGCCGGACCGCCTGGACAGCAACTTCCTCGACCGGCTCCTTTCGAAGTGCTCGGAGACGCTGAGCCTGCTCGCGGCACCCGCGACGCTGGACCGGCTCTACGATTTCCAGGAGACGAGCTTCGACGCCGTCATCGACATCCTGCGGGCCTCGACGCCGTGCATCGTGCTCGACGTCCCCCACGTCTGGACGGCCTGGTCGCGGCGCATGCTGATCGGAGCCGACGACATCGTGCTCGTCGCCGCGCCGGACCTGGCCAACCTGCGCAACGCCAAGAGCATGATGGACGTGCTGCGCGCCTCGCGCCCGAACGATCGCAGGCCCCGGCTGGTGATCAACATGGCGGGGGTGCCCAAGCGCCCGGAAATCTCGGTCCAGGACTTCGCCAAGGCCATCGACTGCCAGCCCGACGCCGTCATCCCGTTCGACCCCGCGCTGTTCGGAACGGCGGCCAACAACGGGCAGATGATCGCCGAGGTGCAGCCCAACGGGAAGATCAACGAAGCCTTCCTCGACCTCGCCCGCATGCTGGCGGGCCGGACGGAGCTCAAGAAGTCGCGCGGCTCGCTGCTCGCGCCCCTTCTCGACCGTTTCGCCCGCAAGCGTGCCTGATGCCCGGGGGCATGCCGTGCAGCGCCGGACGCCGGCGCCGTGCGGATCATGCGCCCACCCATGAAACGAGAGACGGCGGCGTTCGGGTCGAGACGCGGCTTGCTCTAACGAACCGGTAATCGACCTGGTTCAGAGTGCGGACGATCCATGTTCGGGAAGCGTTCACAGTTCGGCACGACGCCCGCCTCCGGCGCCCCGGCTCCGGCCCCCGTGGCCGCGCCGACGCCGCAGCGCGCCCCCGATCCGGCGCCGCTGCCCTCCATCACGTCGCCATCCGCCGCCATGGCCGCCGCGGCGGCTCCGAAGGCACCGGCCGCGCCTCGCGCCAAGTCCGAGGACTACTACCAGACCAAGAGCACGATCTTCGGTGCGCTGATCGAGGCCATCGACCTGTCGCAGCTTTCCAAGCTCGACAGCGAGGCGGCGCGCGAGGAAATCCGCGACATCGTCAACGAGATCATCGCGCTCAAGAACCTCGTGATGTCGATCTCCGAGCAGGAAGAGCTGCTCGACGACATCTGCAACGACGTCCTGGGCTACGGGCCGCTGGAGCCGCTGCTCGCCCGCGACGACATCGCCGACATCATGGTCAACGGTCCGTCGCGGACCTACATCGAAGTCAGCGGCAAGATCCAGCTCACCAACATCCGCTTCCGCGACAGCGCGCAGCTGATGAACATCTGCCAGCGCATCGTCAGCCAGGTGGGTCGCCGCGTCGACGAGGCCTCGCCGATCTGCGACGCCCGCCTGCCCGACGGATCCCGCGTCAACGTCATTGCCCCGCCGCTGGCCATCGATGGCGCCGCGCTCACCATTCGTAAGTTCAAGAAGGACAAGCTGACGCTCGAGCAGCTCGTCAAGTTCAGCTCGATCTCGCCCGAGGGCGCGGACATCCTGAAGATCGCGGGGCGGGTGCGCTGCAACATCGTCGTGTCCGGCGGCACGGGCTCGGGCAAGACGACGCTGCTCAACTGCCTGACCCGCTACATCGAGGACGACGAGCGCATCATCACCTGCGAGGACGCGGCCGAACTGCAGCTGCAGCAGCCGCACACCGTGCGCCTGGAAACGCGCCCGCCCAACCTCGAGGGTCAGGGCGCGATCACCATGCGCGACCTCGTCAAGAACTGCCTGCGCATGCGTCCCGAGCGGATCATCGTGGGCGAGGTGCGCGGACCCGAGGCCTTCGACCTGCTGCAGGCGATGAACACGGGTCACGACGGATCGATGGGCACGCTGCACGCCAACTCGCCGCGCGAGGCCCTGAGCCGTATCGAATCCATGATCACCATGGGCGGCTACTCGCTGCCCTCCAAGACCATCCGCGAGATGATCGTGTCGTCGGTGGACGTGATCGTGCAGGCCGCCCGCCTGCGCGACGGCTCGCGCCGCATCACGCACATCACCGAGGTGATCGGGATGGAAGGCGACACCATCATCACCCAGGATCTCGTGGTCTACCGGATCACGGGAGAGGACGCGAACGGCCGCCTGATCGGCAAGCACCAGTCCACGGGCATCGGCCGGCCGAAGATGTGGGAGCGCGCGCGCTACTACAACGAGGAGCGGCGCCTGGCGGCGGCGCTGGACGCGATGGAGGTGGCCGATGAAGCCCGGACAGGCTGATCCCGCGCGACCGGTTCGCGGACACGGAGTGTCGCGATGGAGATGAGCCAGCTCGCCATCGGCGCCTTGGCGGCCCTCGCCGTGGGCGGAGTGGCCTATGCCCTCGCCTATCCCCTGCTGTCGAGCGGAGCGCGCGGCGAACAGCGCCAGAAGGCCCTCATCGGGTCGAACCCGCGCAACTCGGCCGCCCGCCAGGCCGCGACCAGCCAGGCCAACCGGCGCGACAAGATCGCCACGAGCCTCAAGGAACTCGAGACGCGGCAGCGCGAGATCAGCAAGCTGACGCTGGAAAAGCGGATCAGCCAGGCCGGTCTCGACTGGGACAAGCGCAAGTTCTTCGTGATCAGCGCCGTCATGGGCCTGGTCACCGGCGTCCTGGCCTTCGTGGGCACGGGCAATCCCATGGTGGGCGGCCTCGGGCTCTTCGTCGGCACGCTGGGCCTGCCGCGCTTCATGCTCAGCTACCTGCGCAAGAAGCGCATCGCCAAGTTTCTCAACGAACTGCCGAACGCCATGGACGTCATCGTCCGCGGCATCCGCAGCGGCCTTCCCCTGAACGACTGCCTGCGCATGATCGCGTCGGAAGCGGTCGAGCCGCTGCGCAGCGAGTTCAGGACGGTGATGGAGGCCACGACGATCGGTGTCCCGATCGGCGAGGCCATCATGAAGCTCTACGAGCGCGTGCCGGTGCCCGAGGCGAACTTCTTCGCCATCGTGATCAACATCCAGCAGAAGTCGGGCGGCAACCTCTCCGAGGTGCTCGGCAACCTGTCCAAGGTGATCCGCGACCGCAAGCGCATGAAGGGCAAGATCTCGGCGATGAGCATGGAGGCCAAGGCCTCCGCCGCGATCATCGGCTCCCTGCCGATCGTCGTGGGCGTGCTCGTCTACGGCACCAGCCCGAAATACATCGAGCTCCTGTGGACAACCCTCCACGGCAAGATCTGGCTCGGCATCGCGGCGGGCATGATGATCCTGGGCACGCTGGTGATGCGCAAGATGATCAACTTCGACATCTGAGGGCCGCCCGGTGTTCACCACGATCGCTCTCAAGCTCACCGATCCGCAGTTCATGGCGATGATGCTGGCCGCCGTGGCGGCCGCCGTCACCGTGCTGGCCGTCGCGGCGCCCCTGCTCTCGGGCGACCAGCTGAACAAGCGCATGCGCGCCGTCGCGCTCGAACGCGACCAGATCAGGGCCCGCGAGCGCGAGCGCCTCAACCGCCAGGGACAGGAAACCAGGCCCTCGCTGCGCCAGCAGCCCAAGGCCTACATGAAGCAGATCGTCGATCAGTTTCAGCTCGGCAAATGGCTGGGCACGGACGACGCGCGGTCGCAGCTGATGATGGCGGGCTATCGCGGCCCGCAGGCCGAGATCGGCTTCCTGTTCTTCCGGCTCATCATGCCGATCATCACCTTCACGGCGGCGGCGATCTGGGCCTTCTTCTTCTGGGAGACGACCCTGCCGACCGTGGTCCGCGGCGGCGTGGCCCTGGCCGGCGCCTTCATCGGCATCAAGGCGCCCGAAATCTTCCTGCGCAACCAGATCGGCAAGCGCCAGCAGTCCATGCGGCTCGCCTTTCCCGACGCGCTCGACCTGCTGCTGATCTGCGTCGAATCCGGCATGTCGATCGAGCAGGCCTTCCGCCGCGTGGCCCAGGAGATCGGCACCCAGTCGATCCCGCTCGCCGAGGAACTGTCCCTCGTGACGGCCGAACTGAGCTTCCTGCAGGAACGCCGCCAGGCCTACGAGAACTTCGCCTTGCGCACGGGACTTGAGACGGTGAAGAGCGTCACCACGGCCCTCATGCAGGCAGAACGCTACGGTACGCCGCTCGGCCACGCCCTGCGCGTGCTGGCCCAGGAGGGCCGTGACGAACGCATGAACGCGGCCGAGAAGAAGGCCGCGGCCCTGCCGCCGAAGCTCACGGTGCCGATGATCCTGTTCTTCCTGCCGGTGCTGCTGATCGTCATCATCGTGCCGGCGGTCATCCAGGTCTTCGAGTGGAACTGACCCGGCTACGCCGGGCCCGCATCCGCATTCTTCCGGACACCACGACCGCTTGTCCTCGCGAATGACGCGCGGCACCTTGATCCTTGCAGTTTCCCCCGCTGCCGCCACCGCCGATCAACGGCGCGGCGCGCTCACATCGCGGAGGAAATCATGTCGTCTCTCACATCCGCCGAATGGCAGGGCCTGGCCGCCACGCTCGTCGGCACGCCCATCCTGATCGTGGCCATCGAAAAGACCATGGCGTCGGTCGTCGGGGGGGATCTCGGAATTCTGCTCGGCAGCGTCGTCGGCGCCGTGGCGTTCGGCCTGGTGCCGATCATCGCCGCGCGCACGCTGGGGCGGGCGGCTCCGATCACGGAACTTCGCCCGCTGCGCGGCTGACCGGAGGCGCCTGACGGCGCCTCGACGGGCGGGTGCTCAGTTGCCCGCGGGCTCTTCCGTCTCGACCGGCTGGGCCGCCTGGGCCACGGGACGCCCCGTGTTGCGGGACGCGGTGGCACGGGCCGGGGTCTTGTCGCGGGTCGACGTCGCACGGGCGTCGGCGGCGCGGATCTTCGACCACGTGTCCGACTGCCCCACCATCTGGCGCACGGCGGCGATCGACTGGGCGGCCTCGACCGGCGGCAGGTCTCGCCGCGCGATGGATTCGGCCTCCCCGAACTTGCCCTGCAGGCCCAGGACCAGCGCGAGGTTCTGCCGCACGCGGCTGTCCGCGCCGGGCTGCTCGTTGGCGCGGCGCAGCGTGGCCTCGGCCTGGGGAAGCTGGCGGGCCAGCGCGTAGGACAGGCCGAGATTGGACATCACGCCCGGGTCGTTCGGCTGGATCTTCAGGGCCGCGTTGTAGAGCTGCTGGGCGCCGGCATGGTCGCCGAGCTGGTCGGCGACGGCCCCCTGTGCGGACAGGATGCGCCAGTCCGGACGCTCCGGCGTGTGGGCGCGCGACAGCACTTCCTGGGCCTGCTTGAAGTTCCCGACCTCCACGAGCGCCTTACCGTAGGCGGCGAGGATCTCCGTGTCCTTCGGCGACTTGATGGCCGCGGCCTCCAGCACGGCCACGGCCTGCTGGCGCTGGTCGAGCATGCGCAGGGCCCGCGCGTAGTTGAGAGAGACCGTCTTTTCGCCAGGCTTTTCGTCATAGCGGCGGCCCCATTCATCGGCGGCCGCCCGCCACGCGTCGGGGTTGTTTCCGAGCGAGGCCTTGTTGATCGAACCGGTGACGTCCTCGCCCCCCTTGCGCAGGCAACCGCCCGCCGACAGCCCGATGAGGGCCACCGCGCACAGGAGCGCGATGCGGCGGAGCATGGGGTGCCTGGGAGTGCTATGGGGCGTTGCGGCGATCATCGGTCGCTCCCGTCTTGCGTGTGGCTTCGTCCCATCAATGAACGGTTAACCCTAACGCTCCGTTAAGGCCCGTCCCGATCCGGGCCAGATGCGCCCGCCGGCCCGCGACACGGACCCGCAAAGCCGGCACACTCGGCCGTCGAATCGGCGGGAGGCGACGCATGGGGGGGACTTGGGCGAATCTGATCGGCTCGTTCGGGGTCGGCGTCTTCGCACTCACGGGAGCGCTGGTGGCGGCCCGCAAGGGCATGGATCCGTTCGGCTTCGCCCTTCTGGCCACCGTGACCGGCATTGGCGGCGGCAGCATCCGCGACGTGCTCCTGGGCCAGCCGGTCTTCTGGATCGTTGATCCCACCGACGTCATCGTCTGCACGACCGTCGGTCTCCTCACCTATGCGGCCGGCATGCGTGTCGTGGGGCTCATGGCGGCACTGCGGCCGCGCCGGCTGCTGCTGTGGGCCGACGCACTCGGACTGGCGATCTTTGCCGTCACCGGCACGCAGAAGGCGTTCTGGTTCAACGCCCATCCGGTGACCGCCATCGTGCTCGGCACGCTGACCGCCAGCTTCGGGGGCATCATCCGCGACATCCTGGCCGACGAGCCGCCGATGGTGCTGCACCGGGAGATCTACGTCACGGCCGCGGCGGCCGGCGCCACCGCATTCGCGCTGGCGCTCCTCGCCGGGCTCGGACCGTCCCTGTCGGGCCTGATCGGCTTCGCGACGGGCTTTGGCCTGCGCGCGCTGGCCATCCTGCGCGACTGGTCGCTGCCGCCGTTCAAGCCGCGGACGGAGTGAGCCTCAGGCCGACAGCACCTGCTTGGACGACACGGTCGAATCCGCGTTGAGCTTGTAGACGAGCGGCACGCCCGTCTCGAGTTCCATGGTCGGGATCGTGTCCGGCGTCAGCCGGTCGAGGACCATCACCAGCGCGCGCAGCGAATTGCCGTGGGCGGCGACCACCACGCGCTCGCCGCGCAGCACCCGCGGCAGGATCTCCTGGCAGTAATAGGGGAGCACGCGGGCGACCGTGTCCTTCAGGCTCTCGCCGCCGGGCGGCGGCACGTCGTAGGACCGGCGCCAGACATGCACCTGCTCCTCGCCCCAGCGGGCGCGGGCGTCGTCCTTGTTCAGGCCGGAAAGGTCGCCGTAGTCGCGCTCGTTCAGGGCCTGCTCGCGGATGGTCTGCAGGTCGGACTGGCCGAGTTCGCCGAGCAGCAGGCTGCAGGTGTGCTGGGCCCGGGTGAGGGCCGAGGTGAAGGCGACGTCGAAGCCGAGGCCGAGAGCCTTGAGGCGCTGGCCGGCCGCCTTGGCTTCGGCGATGCCCTTCTCGGTCAGGTCCGGATCCTTCCAGCCGGTGAACAGGTTCTTGAGGTTCCAGTCGCTCTGGCCGTGGCGCACGAGCACGAGAAGGCGGTCCATCGGGTGACTCCGGTCGGTGGCGGGAAGGGACGATCAGGCTTCGGACAGGCCGAGCACGTCGTCCATCGAATAGAGGCCGGGCTTGCGTCCGCGGGCCCACAGGGCCGCCGACACCGCGCCCCGGGCGAACAGGCCGCGATCCTCAGCGACGTGCTGGAACACGATGCGCTCGTGCGGCCCGGCGAAGACGACGCTGTGGTCGCCGACGACGGTTCCGCCCCGCAGGGCGGCGAAGCCGATAGCACCGGGTTTGCGGGCGCCCGTGATCCCGTCGCGGCCTCGTTCCGAGTTGGCCTTGAGGTCGATGCCGCGGCCCTCGGCCGCCGCCTGGCCGAGCATCAGCGCCGTGCCGGAGGGAGCGTCGACCTTCATGCGGTGGTGCATCTCGACGACCTCGACGTCGAAGTCCGTCCCGAGCGCCTTGGCGGCCCGGCGCACCAGCGAGGCCAGGAGGTTGACGCCCAGGCTCATGTTGCCCGAGCGGACGATCACCGCATGACGGGCCGCCGCCTCGAGCTTGGCGAGGTGCTCGTCCTCCATGCCCGTCGTGCCGACCACGTGGACGATGCGCGCCTGGGCGGCCAGCGCCGCGAACGCCACGGTGGCCGCGGGCGCGGTGAAGTCCAGCACGCCATGGGCCTTCGCGAAGACGGGAAGCGGATCGTCGACGATCTTGACCCGCGTTTCGCCGATGCCGGCGAGGAGACCGGCATCCTGGCCGAGCGCGATGGAGCCTTCCTGCTCGATCGCACCTGCGAGTGTCGCACCGGGGGTCTCGTGGATGGTCTTGATGAGCATCCGCCCCATGCGTCCGGCGGCACCCACAACGACCAGGCGCATCTCGGTCATCGGCGATCTCCTTGTCAGCCGGATATACTCCGCCGATCCGGCCAACGGAAGCACCCGCGGCCGGACTTTCGGCCCAGGCGCGGCGTCAGGCCGGCTGCGGACCGTCGTAGCCCTCGATGATCAGCAGGTCGCCGACGGACGCGTCGACACGCTTGGCCTTGGCGGCCTGGTAGCCCGACGAGTGATAGCAGGCGACCGCCGTCTCGTAGTCCTTGAACTCGATCACGACGTTGCGGGCGCGGGCCGAGCCTTCCGCCACCTCGTAGCGACCGCCGCGCACGAGGAACCGCGCACCGAACTCGGCGAACGGCGCGGCATTCGCCTCGCGATACTTGTCGTAGGCCTGCGGATCGGACACGTCGACGCGGGCGATCCAGTATCCCTTCGGCTTGCTCACGGCTGTTCTCCCTCGAAGGCCTCGACGACCACGAACTCGCCCACGGCCCCGCCGGCGCGGTGCTTCTTCGCCGCCTGGTATTCGGGCGAGTTGAAATAGACCTTGGCCTGCTCGTAGCTCTCGAATTCGAGAATGACGTTGCGCGCCCGCGCCTCGCCCTCCAGCGCCTCCGCCTTGCCGCCGCGGGCCAGGATGCGGGCGCCGTACTTGCGCATCGCCTGGAACGCGCCCTTGGCGTATTCGGCGTAGCTGTCCGGATCGTTCACGGTGACCCTGGCGATGATGTAGGCCTTGGGCATGGTCGTCCTCCCCTGCTGCACGGCGGGAGACAACCTCATCGGCCGGGGCGGGTCAACCGACCGGGCGAGATCCGCGATCAGGCCGCGGATCGGAAGCGCGCGGGGGTCGCGAGGACGAACTGGCCGGCCAGCGCCTCCAGGCGACCCGTTTCCTCCTCCGTCGAGCGAATGGCGGCGTGGGTCTCCTCGACCAGGGTCGCGTTCTGGTGGGCGACGTCGCCCAGCCGGGCGACGGTGTCGTTGAGCCCTTCGACGCTCGCGGCCTGCTCGGTGGACGCGGCCGCGATGGTCGTGACGATGGTCGTCACGTCCGACACCGCGGTGAAGATGGCCCCCAGCTGCTGGGACGTCTCCTCCACCAGGGACACGCCGTTCGTGATCTCGCTCTGGGCCTTGTCGATGAGCTGCTTGATCTCCTGCGAGGCCTCGGCGGCGCGCTGCGCCAGCGTGCGAACCTCGGAGGCGACGACCGCGAAGCCGCGGCCGACCTCCCCCGCCCTGGCCGCCTCGACGGCGGCATTGAGCGCCAGCAGGTTGGTCTGGAACGCGATGCCGTCGATCAGGTCGACGATGTCAGAGATCCGGGCGGAGGATGCGCTGATGCGATGCATGGCGGCCCGGGCGGAGTCCAGCACCTCCCCGCCTTGCCGCGCCTGGACTTCGGCGGCCTTCACCACCTCGGCCGCCTGACCGGCGCGCACCGCGTTGTCACGGATCCCGGTCGTGAACTCGGTCAGGGCCTTGCAGGTCCCTTCCACCGTGTGCGCCTGGTCCGCCGTGCGCTCGGAGAGGTCGTGAATGCCGTGCGCGATCTCGCCGGTTGCCGCGCGGACCGCCATCGCCGACGTGGCGAGGCGGCTCAGCGCGTCGGCGAGCTTGTCGCCGAGACTGTTGGTCCCCGACTTCAGGGCGTCGAAGGCCCCGCGATACGTGCCCAGCACCCGCACCGTGAGGTCGCCGTTCGTGAGGGTGGTCAGGACCATGAGGGTCTCGCTGAGCCCGTCGTCGATCGTCTGCATCAGGTGGTTCAGGCGGCCGGACATCTCCTTGACGTCGCTCTCCGCGATTCCGTCCGGGTCGATGCGGTGGGAGAAGTCGCCCCGGCTGGCGGCATCGATGACCAGGCCGATCTTCTCGGTCATCTGTTCCATCACGCGGCGGCGTTCCTCCGCCGCCTCCATCTCGCGCCGCATGCGGGTCTGCTGTTCGAAGCCGCGGGTCTCGATGGCAGAGCGGAACACGGCAATGGCATTGGCCATGATGCCGATCTCGTCTTTCCGGTCCACGGAGGGGATGGCGATCGTCGTGTCGCCGCCCGACAGCCGCTGCATCGCCGCCGCGATCGCGCGCAGCGGCCCCAGGACCGACCTGTTGACGAGGAAGAACAGCGTGAACGCGGCCAGAATGGACACGACGAGGCCCGCCGCGGCCAGCCTGTCGGCGAGGCGGCGGGAGGATGTCGACTCGTCCTGAGCCTCTCGCGCCTCGTTCTCCAGAACGTCGCCGGCCTCGTCCATCGCCTTGGCGAGGGCCTCGAAGCGACGATCGAACTCGTTCATCTCGGCCAGCGCGGCGAGGCGATCCAGGAAGGCCAGGCGCACGATCCGGACGGACTGGTCGATGTACTCCCGCAGCGGCTTGTCGAGGGCGGCCAGGGTCGCCTGCGCCGCGCCGGATCCGGCCACCTTCTTGGCGCCGGCGATGCTGGCCAGGAACTGGGCCGCGTGCTCGGCCGTCTCCTTCACCGTGTCCTGCGCCGGGTCTCCCAGGGAGGAGCGGTGCAACGCCGCGTAAACGTCGCCGCGCAAGGAGTCGTGCAGCATGTCGCCGATCGTGTGCTGCCGGATCGCCACCGCAGTATCGGCGATGTGATCGATGGCCGACCCGAGCCGCGCCGAACTGTGGAAGCCAAAAGCCGCGACCGATCCCGCCAAAGCGGCCATCAGCACGCAAAAAACAATAAAGCGCGACTTGAGGCTGGACATGACAAAGCTCTTTTCGGAAAATGATCGATGGTTATGATGCCTCCACAACCGTTACGAAACGTATAAAAGCTTGAAGAGCTAGATTACAACCAAAGACATCCCATCATTGCTGTATATCAAGAACGATGCTCTCTACTGTCGCTTTAGGATCCTGCGATTGCGTGATCGGACGGCCGATGACGAGCCGATCGGCCCCCGCTTCGATGGCGCGGCGCGGCGTCATCACCCGCTTCTGATCGCCGACGTCGCTGCCGGCGGGCCGGATGCCGGGCGTCACCAGATCGAGCCCTCCTCCCACGAGCGCCCGCATCGCGGTCGCCTCCTCGGGTGACAGCACGATGCCTCCCACGCCGATCTCCGCGGCCTGCAGGGCGCGGCGGCGCACGAGGTCGGCCACGCCGACGGCATAGCCCGCCTCGGCGAGATCGGCATCGTTGTTGGAGGTCAGCACGGTGACGGCGAGAACCTTGAGGCCGGAACCCGCCGAGCCCTCCAGCGCCGCCCGCATCGTGTGGGGGAAGGCATGGACCGTCAGGTAGGTCGCGCCCACGTCGGCCACGCGCTCCGTGGCGCGGGCGACGGTGTTGGGAATGTCATGCAGCTTGAGGTCGAGGAAGACCTTCTTGCCGGACCGGACGAGGTCCCTGGCGAAGTCGATCCCGCCCGCATAGGCGAGCTCGAGCCCGACCTTGTAGAAGGTCACGCTGTCGCCGAGCCGCTCCACCATGGCGGCGGCCTCCCCGACGGACGGCAGGTCCAGGGCGACGATGATGCGGTCGCGGGCAGCGATGGCGGGCATGAGCGTGTCCTTCCGGCGTTGAGGTCGCCGCTGTGGAACACGCGAGGGCCGTTCGTGTCAAAGGCGCCGTTCGCCCGAACGCCGGCCCGGATCCCCGGTCGACTTGCGCCGGAGATCGCGGTCGGCCGCGATGTGGATGTCGGGGCTCGACTCCATGTGCTCGGCGATGCGCCGGAGCACGCGCAAGGTCTCGTCGAGCCGCACCTCGCGCCGCATGCGCAGGCTGTGCTCGGCGAGATCGCGCCGAACCCGGTCGCCCGTGCGGCGCAGGTCGTCGCGGACCTTGTCCGTGCGTTCCGTCCACTCGTTGCGCACCCGGGCCGCCGCTTCGCGCCATTCCTCGCGAACCCGGTCGATCAGGTCCCCACGCCAGGCCGGCAAGGCCGGAACGCGGCCGCTGCCGTCGGCCCGGTAGGTCCACACGCGCGCCGGCGGAATGTTGCGCCACACGGGCGCCGACAGCTCCGCCGTGAAGCCGCCGGCCTCGCGAGGCACGGGCGACAGCAGCCCATAGGTGAACTGGACGAAGGGCGCCCCCGGCTGCATGAGGGCCAGGGCGTCCGCCAGCAGGCGCACCCGCTCGTCCTCGGGCCGATTCAGCAGGGGAAGACTGGAGACGACGGCTGCGGCCGGCCGGGCGAGCTCCCCCGCCAGCGTCGTGCGCAGCGCGTAGGCATCGCCGCGGATGACGGTCGCCCGGGGGAAGCGCTCGCGCAGCAACGCCACGAAATCGGGATCGAACTCCACCAGGACGAGCCGGGATTCGTCCACGCCATACGCGACGAGCGCTTCCGTGACGGGGCCCGTCCCCGGCCCCAGCTCGACCACCGGACCGTCGCGGTCGAGGTCGATGGCGGTGGCCATGGCCTTGGCCAAGGCAGGTCCGGAGGGCGCGATGGCGCCGGCGGCGCGAGGATTGTCGAGCCAGCTGCGCAGGAACCGCGCCTCGTCCTGGAGGCGCTCGCCGAAGTTCACCCCGTCCTTGCGGTGACGCGGCGGGGGTCCGGAACGAGGGGACGACGACGGTGTACGACGGGACGACACGACGCCTCCTGTCCATCAGCACAGGCGATCAAGGTGGGGACGGGAGGCCGCGAGGTCAACCGTCCCGTGGCGCGACGGCCACTCCCGATGCCTCGGGCTACTCGTTGCCGCCGGCGAAGAAGTCCCGCACCTTCGTGAAGAAGCCGGCACTTTCGGGCTGCGTGTCCTTCGAGCTCTCGCGCTCGAACTCGCGCAGAAGCTCGCGCTGGCGCGTGCTCAGCTGCTGCGGGGTCTCCACCACGATCTGGATGTAGAGGTCGCCATGCTCGCGCGCCCGAAGGACGGGCATGCCGCGGCCGCGGATCCGGATCTGCTTGCCGGTCTGCGTCCCCTCCGGGACCTTCACGGCGCATTCCTGGCCGTCGAGCACGGGCACGGTGAGGTCGCCGCCGAGCGCGGCCGTCACCATGCTCACGGGCACGCGGCAGAACAGGTCCGCCCCGTCGCGCTGCAGGAACGGATGCGGCTTGATCGACAGGAAGATGTACAGGTCACCCGAGGGCCCGCCGCGCAGGCCGGCCTCGCCTTCGCCCGCGAGCCGGATGCGCGTGCCGTCCTCGACGCCCGCCGGGATGTTGACCGAGAGGGTGCGCTCGCGCGTGACGCGGCCGGCGCCGCCGCAGTTGCGGCAGGGGTCGTCGATGGTTTCGCCGCGGCCGTGGCAGGTCGGGCACGTCCGCTCGATCGAGAAGAAGCCCTGGCTCGCGCGCACGCGGCCGTGGCCGGCGCAGGTGGCGCAGGTCTTGGGCTTGGAGCCTGGCTTGGCGCCCGAGCCGGAGCAGGCCTCGCAGGCGATGGAGGTCGGCACCTTCAGCGTCGCGGTCTTGCCGGCATAGGCCTCCTCGAGCGTGATCTCGAGGTTGTAGCGCAGGTCCGAGCCGCGCTCGCGGCCGTTGGTGCCGCGTCCGCCGCCCCGGCGGCCCGACATCTCGCCGAACAGGTCCTCGAAGATGTCGGCCATCGACGAGGCGAAATCGTTGCCGAAGCCCGGCCCACCGCCCATGCCGCCGTTCTCGAAGGCGGCGTGCCCGAACCGGTCGTAGGCGGCGCGCTTCTGCGGGTCGGAGAGCGTCTGGTAGGCCTCGTTGAGCTCCTTGAACTTGGCCTCGGCCGCCTTGTCCCCCGGGTTCTTGTCCGGGTGATGCTTCATGGCGAGCTTGCGGAACGCCGACTTCATCTCGGCTTCCGTCGCGGTGCGGCTCACGCCCAGGAGTTCGTAGTAGTCGGCCTTGGCCATGGGCGTTGTGCTCAGGGGATCGCGGGTGAGTCGGGATCCGGCAGGGATGCCAGGATCGGTTCCAGCATATCAAGCAGCGGCTTCAGGTTCGTCGTGGCCGTCTCCCAGACGATGCGCATGTGCAACTTTTCATAGCCATGTGCAATCCGATCACGCATGTGCGCCATCTCGAGCCAGGGGATGTCCGGGTGCAGTTCCGTCAGGGCGCGGTGGGACGTCAGCAATCGCCGGGCATTTTCGCCGATGACGACGATGCACATCGAAACGGCGTGCTGCGTCCGCATGCTCTCGAGGAACTGCTCTTCGGAATACCCCTCGACGAACGAAATCGCGTGGCGTGCGGCGTCCATCATCAATTCGATGGGAACCCCGGGATCACGGTCCGTCATAGGGGCTGAGCCTCGGAAAGCACCCGCGTCCGAATGCGGCGATGCAATCCATCGGCCAGAACGACGTCGACCTCACAGCCCAGAAGACGTTCCAATTCGATCTGCAGGCCGCCGAGATCGAACAGGGACAGTCCAGGCAGTGGATCGACCAGGAGATCGAGGTCGCTGGCCTCGGTGTCCTGCCCGCGCGCCACGGACCCGAAGACACGAGGGTTCTGGACCCGGTAGCGCGTGAACGCTTCCCGGATGGCTTCGCGCTTTTCATTCAACGCGACCGAGGGTTTCAAGCCCCACCCCCTGCAGAGAACGGCCGGCCGGATCACTCCGGCCGGCCGTGGCCGTTTTACGCCCGCTTCTTCTTGTCGTCGTCGCCGACCTCGCGGAAGTCCGCGTCGATGACGTCGTCCTTTTCGCCGCCCTGAGCACCGGCGTCACCGCCGGCGGCGCCCTGGGAGGCTTCGTACATGGCCTGGCCGAGCTTCATCGAGAGCTGGACGAGGTCGTTCGTCTTGGCCTTGATGTCCTCGACGTCCTCGGTGGCGAGCGACGCCCGGAGCGCCGTCACGGCCGACTCGACCGCCGACTTGTCCGCCGCGCCGGCCTTGTCGCCGAGCTCGGACAGGGACTTCTCGGTCTGGTGGATCATGCTTTCGCCCTGGTTGCGGGCCTCCACCAACTCGCGCCTCTTCTTGTCGTCCGCGGCATGCGCCTCGGCGTCCTTCACCATCTTGTCGATGTCGGACTCGCTGAGGCCGCCCGACGCCTGGATGCGGATCACCTGCTCCTTGCCCGTCGCCTTGTCCTTGGCGGACACGTTGACGATGCCGTTGGCGTCGATGTCGAAGGTGACTTCCACCTGCGGCACGCCGCGCGGCGCCGGCGGCAGGCCGACGAGGTCGAACTGGCCGAGCAGCTTGTTGTCTGCGGCCATCTCGCGTTCGCCCTGGAACACCCGGATCGTCACGGCGGTCTGGTTGTCCTCGGCGGTCGAGAAGACCTGGCTCTTCTTCGTCGGGATGGTCGTGTTGCGGTCGATCAGGCGCGTGAACACACCGCCCAGCGTCTCGATGCCCAGCGACAGCGGGGTCACGTCGAGCAGCAGCACGTCCTTCACGTCACCCTGCAGCACGCCCGCCTGGACGGCGGCGCCGATGGCGACCACTTCGTCCGGGTTGACGCCCTTGTGGGGCTCCTTGCCGAAGAACTGCTTCACGACGTCCTGGACCTTCGGCATGCGGGTCTGGCCGCCGACGAGGATGACCTCGTCGATCTCGGCCGCCGTCAGGCCGGCGTCCTTGAGCGCCTTGCGGCAGGGCTCGATGGTCTTCTGCACGAGATCGTCCACCAGCGCCTCGAACTTGGCGCGGGTGAGCTTCAGCGTCAGGTGCTTCGGACCGGAGGCATCCGCCGTGATGTAGGGCAGGTTGATCTCGGTCTGCTGCGCGGACGACAGCTCGATCTTCGCCTTCTCGGCCGCCTCCTTGAGGCGCTGCAGGGCGAGCTTGTCCTTCTTCAGGTCGATGCCGTTTTCCTTGCGGAACTCCTCCGCCAGGTATTCGACGAGACGCATGTCGAAGTCTTCACCACCGAGGAACGTGTCGCCGTTCGTCGACTTCACCTCGAACACGCCGTCGCCGATCTCGAGGATCGACACGTCGAAGGTGCCGCCGCCGAGGTCGTAGACCGCCACGGTGCCCGTCTTCTTCTTGTCGAGGCCGTAGGCGAGCGCAGCCGCCGTCGGCTCGTTGATGATGCGCAGCACCTCGAGGCCGGCGATCTTGCCGGCATCCTTGGTGGCCTGGCGCTGAGCGTCGTTGAAGTAGGCCGGGACGGTGATGACCGCCTGCGTGATGCCGGTGCCGACGAAGGCCTCGGCCGTCTCCTTCATCTTCTGCAGGATGAAGGCGGAAATCTGGGACGGAGAATAGGGCTTGCCGTCCGACTCGACCCACGCGTCGCCGTTGCCGGCCCGCGAGATCTTGTAGGGAACGAGACCCTTGTCCTTCTGCGTCATCGGATCGTCGTAGGTGCGCCCGATGAGACGCTTGATCGCGAAGAAGGTGCGCTCCGGATTCGTCACCGCCTGGCGCTTGGCCGGCTGGCCGACGAGGCGCTCGCCTTCGTCCGTGAAGGCGACGATGGACGGTGTCGTCCGTGCGCCTTCCGCATTCTCGATGACCTTCGGTGACGTGCCTTCCATGATGGCCACGCACGAGTTGGTCGTACCGAGGTCGATTCCAATGACTTTTGCCATGTTCTATCCCCTTTCGCGGCGAGACCACCGGGCCCCGTAGGCGCTCCGGCCGTGGCCGCCCTCCTGGCCGTCTGACGACGGCTTTCGGGGCGGTCGGTCCCCTCAGAATTCGCGGTTTCCCGCGTTCCGGCGGTATATAAGGAGGGGCCTATTAGCGTGCAAGGCGCGCCGACAGCAAAGCTTCGCCAATCTGACCGGGACGTGATGGACGGCGGATGTTCGCGCGCAGGCTTCACTATCGCAGGATTGCACTCGGCTTGATAAAGGTTGGGACCATGTCGTCTCGCTCCCTGATTCCCGCCCACGCGGCCCGGCTCGTCCTCCTCCTCGCGGTCACGCCGTTCCTGCAGGTTTCCTCCGCCACGGCGCAGCTCCTGCTGCCCGGGTCGCAGCCCCCCGTGCCGCCGGCCTCGGTTCCGGGCGGGGCACCCGTCCCGGCTCCCGGCCAGGTCCCGGGCGGCGGGGTGCCCGGGGTCCCGCAACAGCCCCCGAAACCCAGGCCCCCGGCGGCGCCCCCCAAGGTCGCGGCCGAGACGTCCGTTATCGGCAAGACCCTGGCCTTCAACGGCACCAAGGGCCGCCTGATCATCGACCGGCGGGACAAGACCAACCTCCAGGTCACGCTGATCGCCGTCGGAGACAAGATCTCCAGGCCCGGCGAGGCCTGCGGCATCGACCTCGGCGCGGGCAAGCCGCTCGAGCTCACCCCGGCCGGCAAGCCCGAGGGCGTTCCGCGCTACCGCGTGGCGATCCCGGCCTGCGGGATGGACCTCGACCTTCTCGACGGCGCGGTCCTCGTTTCGGGGCCGGCCGCGGCCTGCCCGTTCCCGGAAGGCGACTGCAAGATCGACGTCCGCGGCCTGTGGGGCCCCTCGCCAGGAACCCTGGAGAGCCAGGCCCGTGCCATCGAGAGCGACCGGGCGCGCGCCGACAAGGCCGTCCAGGAGAACTTCCGGGCTCTTCTGGCGCGCACCCAGGGCAAGAACGAGGTCAAGTCGGTCGCCGCCGAGCAGGCGGGCTTCACCTCGGAGCGCGAGACGGTCTGCCGGGACTATTCGCGCGAGTCGGTGCACGGTTTCTGCGCCGCCCGGTTCACCGAGCTGCGCGCATCGGAGCTCGCGGCCCGGGTCGTCGCACTGGGCGGCCCACCTCCCGCACCCAAGCCGGCGCGTCCCCGCCCGCCGGCCGCGCAGCCGGACCAGGCAGCCGGTGCGGCCCCGCCGCCGCCCGTCGCCGCCGCCCCCGCACCGCCCCCGCCGAAGCCGAAATCGTTCTTCGACATCTTCCGGTGAGATCCCGGCGCCGGGAATTTGACGGGTCCTGACAAAGCGGGCACCTATGCCGCAGCGTCAGGACCACGACCATGCCCGCCCCCAAGCTGCTCACCGCCCACCCGCCGCCCGTCTTCGATCGCAAGGCCCTGCAGAGCGGCGTCCGGCGAGCCATCGAGGAGGCCGGGCCGGACGGAGCGGCCCGCCGCGCCGCGATCGTCGGCGTGCTGCGCGAGGTCCTGGGCGAGGGACGGCAGCAGGCACGCACCCTCCTCGAGAAGGAGCGGCACGGACTGGCCTGCGCCTGGCGCCTGTCGGACCTCATGGATGCCCTGGTCACCACGCTGTTCGACGTGGCCGTGGGCGAGCTCTACCCCGCCGTCAACCCGTCGACGGCCGAAAGGATGGCCATCGTGGCGGTCGGCGGCTACGGGCGCGGGACGCTGGCCCCGGGATCCGACGTCGACCTCCTGATCCTGCTGCCCTACAAGGCCTCGCCCTGGTCCGAGAGCGTGGTGGAGGTCATCCTCTACGCGCTGTGGGACCTCAAGCTGAAGGTGGGGCACTCGGTCCGCACGGTCGAGGAATGCGTGCGCGAGGCGCGCACGGACATGACCATCCGCACCGCGCTGCTGGAGGCGCGACTGCTGTGCGGCGACACCGCGCTCTACGCGGACTTCCAGCAGCGCTACGAGCGGGAAGTCGTCCAGGGCACCGCCGCGGCCTTCGTGACGGAGAAGCTCGCCGAGCGTGAGCGTCGCGTCTCGCGGGCGGGCACATCGCGCTACCTCGTCGAGCCCAACGTCAAGGACGGCAAGGGCGGCCTGCGCGACCTCAACACGCTCTTCTGGATCGCGAAATACGTCTACCGCGTGAAGACCTCGGCCGATCTCGTGTCCGCGGGCCTCTTCGACCAGGAGGAGAGCGAACTCTTCTCGCGCTGCGAGGAGTTCCTGTGGCGCGTGCGCTGCGAGATGCACTTCGTCACCGGCCGGGCGGAGGAGCGCCTGAGCTTCGACCTGCAGCGGCAGATCGCCGAGAAGATCGGCTATGCGGGCCACGGCGGCCTGTCCTCCGTCGAACGCTTCATGAAGCGCTACTTCCTCGTCGCCAAGGACGTGGGTGACCTCACCGCCATCGTCTGCGCCGCCCTGGAGGCCCGCCACGCCAAGCCGCGGGCCATGCTCGACCGCCTCGTCGGCCGCTTCCGGCGCACCGGGCGGGCCATCGCCGAGAGCCGCGACTTCGTCATCGACAACGACCGGCTCAGCGTCGCCAGCGAGGACGTCTTCGTCCGCGACCCGGTGAACCTGGTCCGGCTGTTCCACCTGGCCGATCGCCTCAACCGCGCCATCCACCCGGATGCCACGCGCCTCGTGACGAGGTCGCTCAAGCTCGTCGACGCGCGGCTGCGCAACGATCAGGAAGCCAATCGCCTCCTGGTCGACATCCTGCTCTCCAAGAACGCGCCCGAGGTCATCCTGAGGCGCATGAACGAATCCGGGCTGCTCGGCCGGTTCGTGCCGGAATTCGGCCGGGTCGTGGCGATGATGCAGTTCAACATGTACCACCACTACACGGTGGACGAGCATCTCATCCGCTCGATCGGCATCCTCCACGAACTGGAGGCGGGGCGGCTGAAGGACGAGACGCCGGTCGCCCACGAGATCTTGCCGACCATCCGCAGCCGGCCCGTGCTGGCGGTCGCGCTGTTCATCCACGACATCGCCAAGGGACGTCCCGAGGATCACTCGACCGCCGGCGCCCGCATCGCGCGCAAGCTCTGCCCACGGCTGGGCATGAGCGAGGCCGAGACCGACGCCGTGAGCTGGCTGGTGGAGTATCACCTGCTGATGTCGACGGTCGCGCAGAGCCGCGACCTGTCGGACCCTCGGACGATCGAGACCTTCGCCGCCACGGTTCAGACGCTGGAGCGGCTCAAGATGCTGCTCGTGCTCACCGTCTGCGACATCAAGGCGGTGGGACCCGGCGTGTGGAACGGCTGGAAGGGCCAGCTCCTGCGCACGCTCTATTGGGAGACGGAAATCGTCCTGGCGGGAGGTCACTCCGCCATCGACCGCGCGCAGCGCGTCAAGCGCGCCCAGGACGAGCTGCGCCGCGCCCTGCCGAACTGGTCAGACCCCGACCTCGACGCCTATGTCGGGCGCCACTATCCGGCCTACTGGCTCAAGGTCGACATCGCCCGCAAGATCAAGCACGCGGCATTCCTGCACGCGGCCGAGCAGCAGATGCGCTCGCTGGCGACCGAGGTGGCGACCGACGGCTTCCGCGGCGTCACCGAACTCACCATCGCGGCGCCCGACCATCCGCGCCTGCTGGCCATCATCACGGGGGCCTGCGCCGCGGCCGGCGCCAACATCGTCGACGCTCAGATCTACACCACCACGGACGGCCTGGCGCTGGACACGATCTTCGTCTCGCGCGCCTTCGACCGGGACGAGGACGAGCTGCGCCGCGCCGCCCGCGTGGCCCAGCACATCGAGCGGGCGCTCAAGGGCGAAATCCGCATCGCCGAGGCGGTCGCCGCGCGCACCCCCGACAAGGCCCACTCGAAGGCCTTCAGCGTGCCGCCCGAAGTGCTGCTCGATAACCAGCTCTCGACCCGCTACACGGTGCTCGAGGTTTCTGGCCTCGACCGGCCGGGCCTGCTCTATGAGCTCACCACCGCGCTCGGCAAACTCAACCTCAACATCGCCTCCGCCCACATCGCCACCTTCGGCGAGAAGGCCGTCGACGTGTTCTATGTCACCGACCTCACCGGCACCAAGGTGATGAACGCCACCCGCCAGGCGGCCATCCGCCGCGGCCTGCTCGACGTGCTGCAGGCCGTTCCGGTCGCCAGGGATGCGGCCAAGGCGAAGGCGGTGGCGGGGCGGTGAGACCGCCGATCGACTGAAGCGGTCTCAGCTGCGCCCGACCTTGTCCTCGATGCACTCCCAGATCGACACCGCGAGGTCCGGGCCGCCGAGGCGCTTGATGGCGCGAAGGCCCGTGGGCGATGTCACGTTGATCTCGGTGAGGTTGCCGTGGATCACGTCGATGCCGACGAAGAGGAGCCCCTTGGCCTTGAGATAGGGGCCGATGCGCGCGCAGATCTCCTGCTCACGTGGCGTGAGATGTGTCGTCTCGGCGGCTCCGCCGCGCACCATGTTGGAGCGGATGTCGTTGGCCGCGGGCACGCGGTTGACCGCGCCCAGCGCCACGCCGTCGACAAGGATGATGCGCTTGTCGCCCTCGGTGACCTCCGGGAGGAATCGCTGGCACACCCAGGGCTCGCGGAACGTGACCGAGAACAGGTCGAAGAGCGAGCCGAAGTTCGGGTCGTTGTGGCCGACCTTGAACACCGCCGCGCCGCCGTTGCCGTAGAGCGGCTTCATGACGATCTCGCCATGCTCGGCCCGGAACGACTCGATGGCCGCCTTGTCGCGCGTGATCAGGGTCGGCGGCATCAGGTCGGGGAATTCGGTGACGAAGATCTTCTCGGGCGCGTTGCGCACCTCGGCCGGATTGTTGACCACGAGCGTCTTGGGATGGATGCGCTCGAGAATGTGCGTCGTCGTGATGTAGGCGAGATCGAAGGGGGGGTCCTGGCGCAGCAGCACCACGTCGAAGGTCGAGAGGTCGCGCACCTCGCTCTCGCCGAACGAGACGTGGTTGCCCTTGACGTCCTGGACCGTCACGGGCTGGACCGGTGCCGTGACCTTGCCGTCGCGCATCGAGAGCTTGTCGGGCGTGTAGTAGAAGAGCTTGTGGCCGCGCGCCTGGGCTTCGAGCATCAGCGCGAACGTGCTGTCGCCCGTGATGTTGATCTTCTCGATCGGGTCCATCTGGACGGCGACGGAAAGCGGCATGGCGGTCGTCCTTCTCGAGGTCTTGGGCGGGCGCACCTTCCTCCGCTTCGCGCCGGGAGGCAACTCCCGGAGACGCTCAGTCGTCCATCGCCAGGGCATCGACGATGTGGCGGGGCCAGCGCCATGGCGCGACCAGGACCACGTCGCAGCGCAGGACGAAGCTCTCCGACCAGGGGTTGCGGGCGCACCAGCGGGAGATGGCCCGCATGATCCTGCGCCGCTTCTCCTCGCCGATGGCGTCGGCGGCGGCCCCGAAATCGCCGCGCGCCTTCACCTCGACGAAGGCGATGGTGCGTCCGCGGCGCACGACGAGGTCGATCTCGCCGCCGGCCGCCGTGTAGCGCCGGGCGAGCACCGCATAGAACTTCAACGAGAGAAAGACCGCAGCGACCACTTCCGCTTGCAGGCCCCAGCGCAGCGCGGCCCGGCGGCTGGCCGGGTCGCGCCGGGGGGCCATCGGGCTAGTCCTTCACCAGGGCGACGGCGCGGGCGTAGACGCGCTTGCGCGGCAGGCCGGTCTCCTGCGCCACCACCGCCACCGCGTCCTTCACGGAGAGGGTCTTGAGCTGCTTGGCGAGCAGGGCGTCGAGATCCGTGTCGTCGCGGGGTTCCGATCCGCCCGCCGGCGCGGGTCCGATCAGCACCACGATCTCCCCCTTCGGCGTGGGCTCCTGCGCATAGGTCGCGGCGAGATCGGGAAGCGCGCCCCGGCGCACGCTCTCGAAGAGCTTGGTGAGTTCGCGCGCCACGGCCGCGGGGCGGGCGCCCAGGACCTCGGCCGCGTCGGCCAGCATCTCCGCGACGCGCCGCGGGCTTTCGAAGAACACGAGGGTGCCGGGGATGTCGCGCAAGGCCTCGAGCCGCTCGCGCCGCGCGGTCGCCTTGGGCGGCAGGAAGCCCTCGAAGAAGAACCGGTCGGTCGGCAGGCCCGCCACGACCAGCGCGGCGAGCACCGCGGAAGGGCCCGGCACGGTGGTCACGGCATGGCCCGCCTCGACCGCCGCACCGACGAGCTTGAACCCGGGATCCGACACCAGCGGCGTGCCGGCGTCGGAGACCAGCGCCAGCGCCTCGCCCGCGGCCAGGCGCGCCAGGACCTTCGGCCTCATCTCCTCGGCATTGTGCTCGTGGTAGGGCAGCAACGGCGTCGTGATCCCGTAGTGCGCAAGAAGCGTGCGCGTGACCCGGGTGTCCTCGGCCAGGATCGCGCTGGCCGCCGCAAGGGTCGACAGCGCGCGGAACGACACGTCGCCCAGGTTTCCGATCGGCGTCGCGACGACATGCAGCCCCGCGGCGATGCCCTGGGCCTCGGCGCGGATGCCGAAGGCGGTGAAGGCGGACGGAGCCCCCCCTGTGGCCCGGCTGCTGCTCATGGAACGATTCTCGTCATGGGCGGACCATGCCACGAGGTCCGGGGCTTCGCAAAAGCGTATCGATCAGGTTAACTCACCGCGTGTGGTCTCCAGGATACGGCTGCACCTTGGACGAGCAGAGACCGGGATCGCGGCGGATTCCGGCCGGGCGAGGAGGAAGAGCGTGCGCATCGAGAGCTGGACCGGTCACGCCGGAATACCCATAGCCCGGCGCCTGAAGGCCTTTGGCATGGCCGCCTTCGCGGCGATTGGCCTCGCCGGATGCAACACGAGCGGCCTCCCGGGCCTGGATTCGCTCAGCAGCAACCCGGCTCCGCAGACCGCGCCCCAGCAGGCGGAGATTCCGGTGATCCCGGGCAAGGTCCGCGTGGGCCTGATCCTGCCGCTGACGGCGCCGGGCAATGCCGGCGTCGCGGGCGCAGCGCTCAAGAACGCCGCCGACATGGCCATCGCCGAGTTCAATGGCTCGAAGGTCCAGCTCCTGGTCAAGGATGATCGCGGCACGCCCGACGGCGCGCGCGAGGCGGCGCAGCAGGCCTTGGCCGAGGGCGCCGAGATCATCGTCGGACCGCTGCTCGCGCCCTCCGTCCAGGCCGTCGGCCAGGTGGCGCGCGGCGCCAACCGGTCCGTCATCGCCTTCTCGACGGACGCCACCGTGGCCAGCCGCGGCGTCTACCTCCTGAGCTTCATGCCGGAGTCGGACGTCGACCGCATCGTCGAGTTCGCCGTGTCGCGCGGGAAGAAGTCGATCGCCGCGCTCATCCCGAACTCCGCCTACGGCAACGTGGTCGCCGCCGCGTTCCAGGAGGCGGCCGCAAGGCGCAATGTCCGCGTGCCGGCGCTCGAGCGCTACGACCGCGGGACCCTGGACGGCGCCGTCCGTCGCATCGCCGCCGTGGGCGACCAGGCCGACGCCCTGTTCGTGCCCGAGAGCGGCGACGGCATGGCCGCGGTGGGCCAGGCCCTGACCACGGCCGGCATCTCGTCCCAGCGGCTGCAGCCGCTCGGCACCGGCGTGTGGGACGACCCGCGCGTGCTGTCGGTGAAGGCCATCCAGGGGGGCTGGTTCTCGGCCCCGGAAAAGGCCGGCTTCAACGCCTTCGCCAGTCGCTATCGCGCCCGCTTCGGCACGGAACCGACGCGCATCGCCTCTCTCGCCTACGACGCCGTGTTCCTGGTGGACGCACTCTACGGCAAGCTCGGCTCGCAGGGCTTCAGCGATGCCACCCTCACCAACCCCGAAGGCATCGTGGGCACCGACGGGCTGTTCCGCTTCCGGCAGGACGGCACCAACCAGCGCGGTCTCGCCGTGCTGCAGGTCGGAGGAGGCTCGGCCCAGACGATCAGCCCGGCCCCCAGGGCCTTCTCTCCGGGAACGTGAGCGCCGGCACCCTGTCCGACTACTTGAGCCAGCCAGGCATCGCGGTGGCCACGACGCCCAGCGTGATCATGTAGCAGAGGAGGAGACCCAGCTCTCCGACGTCCCTCCTCGGGTTCAAGCGGAAGAGCCTGTCATCGTCGTCCGTGTCGGGGAGCCATGCGAAGGTCTTGCGCAGATAGGCGCCGATCGACGCGGTCGCCCACCTGTAGAGGACCAGAAGCACCAGCCAGAGAATGAAAGAGGCTGCGAGGACGGGCAGCCACATCAGGAACGTCTTGATCGTCATGGCTCAAAACAACGTCTGAAAACAGACGGATCCTGAACGTGACGCGGTTGAGAAACCGTCTACGAGGCGCTCTGCGGAACGGTCAGGCTGCGAGGTCCGCCACGATCGCGTCGAGCACCGGGAACCCCTCCCGGGTGACGCGGATGCGGCCGTCCTCGGTCGTCTCGACCAGGTCGTCCGCCTTGAGCTCCGCGATCCGGGCCCCGTCGAGCGGACGCCCGGCCAGCAGGGCGAAGCGGGTCGGGTCGATCCCCTCGGTCAGCCGAAGCCCCATGAGCAGGAACTCGTCGCCCTCCGCCTCGGCGGAGAGGCGCTCGGCGTCGACGACGCCATGGCCCACCCGCTCGACCTGCGCGAGCCAGGTTTCCGGATCGAGTTCGGTCGCGAGCGCGAAGCGGCCCGTGGGCGTGGCCAGCCGGGCATGGGCACCGGGCCCCACGCCGGCATATTCGCCATAGCGCCAGTAGACGAGATTGTGCCGGCATTCGGCGCCCGGGCGGGCATGGTTGGAGATCTCGTAGGCCGGCATGCCGTGCTTCTCGCAGATCTCGCGGGTCACGTCGTAGAGGGCGCGGGCAGCGTCGGCCTTCGGCATATCGAGCTTGCCGGCGTCGCGCAGGCGCTCGAACACCGTGCCGGGCTCGATCGTCAGCTGGTAGAGCGACAGATGCTCGGCAGCCCTCGCGATCGCCTCCTCCAGTTCCGCGGCCCAGGCGGCCGGGGTCTGGTGGGGACGGGCATAGATGAGGTCGAAGGAATAGCGGTCGAAGATCGAGGAGGCCGTCTCGACGGCCGCCATCGCCTCGCGCGCGGAATGCAGCCGGCCGAGCGCCCGCAGATCGGGATCGTTGAGGGCCTGCACGCCGAGCGAGACGCGGTTGACCCCCGCCGCCCGGTAGCCACGCAGCCGGTTCGCCTCGACGCTGGTGGGATTGGCCTCGAGCGTCACCTCGACCCTCGGATCGACGGACCAGTGGGCCGCGATGGCGTCCAGGACGCCCGCGACCGTCTCGGGCTTCATCAGGGACGGCGTACCACCCCCCAGGAAGATGCTGGTGACGGTGCGCCCGGGGGTCATTTCCGCCTGGTGCGCGATCTCGCGCTCGAAGGCGGCGACGTAGCGCGGCTCGTCGATGCGCTCGCGGCGAACGTGGCTGTTGAAATCGCAATAGGGGCACTTCGACGCGCAAAACGGCCAATGGACGTAGACGCCGAAGCCCGCGTCGAACGGGAGATGATGGGTCATGGGCGGAGGTGTGGGCCTTCTGCGCCGCGAAGGCAAGGTCGTAAAAGCATCAGGATTGAACGCCGCGCCGTCGCGACGGGACAGCGTTCACCCCCGGTAACCGTCCTCGCGCAAATCGACGCTGGCGGCTCAGCGCGCGAGGCATTTTTCCGACAGGAGCACGAAGGCCCTCGCCCGATGCGACAGGCCGAGCCCCAGCGGGGGCAGCCCGTGCTTCTCCTCGGCGGTCATCTCGCCGAAGGTCCGCGCATGGCCGTCGGGCAGGAACATCGGATCGTAGCCGAAGCCGGCATCGCCCCGCGGCGGCCAGATCATGACGCCGTCGACGCGTCCCTCGACCTCTTCCAGATGCCCGTCGGGCCAGGCGACGCACAGCGCCGAGACGAACCACGCCTTGCGGTCGCCGGGCGTGAACGCGTCGCGCTCCCGCAGCGCCGCTTCCACCTTCTCCATGGCATGGGCGAAGTCCTTGCCCGGACCGGCCCAGCGGGCCGAGTAGATGCCCGGGGCCCCGTCGAGCGCGGCGACGCAGATGCCGCTGTCGTCGGAGATGGCCGGCAGGCCGCTGGCCTGCGTTGCGGCCTCGGCCTTGATGCGGGCGTTGGCGCGGAAGGTGTCGCCCGTCTCGTCGGGCTCGGGCAGGCCGAGCTGGCCGGCCGAAACGGCCTCCACGCCGTAGGGCGCCAGGAGATGCTGCATCTCGACGAGCTTGCCGGCGTTGTGCGTCGCGATGACGACGCGACCCGTCAGGATACGGCCCATGGCGGAACCTCTCGTGGTGAACGGCCGCGCCCTCAGGCGACGGCGAGCTTCTGCAGGTCGACCAGACGCGAGATGCCGCCGCGGGCGAGCGCCATCAGCGCCAGGAACTGCTGTTCGCTGAACGGCTTGCCTTCCGCCGTGCCCTGCACCTCGACGATGCCGCCCGTGCCGGTCATGACGAAATTGGCGTCCGTCTCGGCGCCGGAGTCCTCGGCGTAGTCGAGGTCCAGCACCGGATTGCCGTTCGCGATGCCGCAGGAAATGGCGGCGACGTGGTCCTTGAGGACGCCGGAGCCGATCATCGAGCGGCCGCGCATCCATTCCAGGCAATCGTGCAGGGCGACCCAGCCGCCCGTGATCGACGCGGTCCGCGTGCCACCGTCGGCCTGCAGCACGTCGCAGTCGACGACGATCTGCCGCTCGCCGAGGCCACCGAGGTCGACGACGGCCCGCAGCGAACGCCCGATCAGCCGCTGGATCTCATGCGTGCGCCCGGACGGCTTGCCCGAGGTGACCTCGCGGCGGGTGCGCTCATGGGTCGCGCGCGGCAGCATGGCGTACTCGGCCGTCACCCAGCCCTTCCCCGTCCCGCGCAGCCACGGCGGACCACGCTCCTCGAGGCTCGCCGTGCACAGCACGTGGGTTTCCCCGAACTTCACCAGGCACGATCCTTCGGCGTAGCGGGCGACGCCACGTTCGAGGCTCACGCGGCGCAGTTCGTCGGCGGCTCGTTTGGACGGGCGCATGATCACTCCCCGGGGTCCGGCGCGAACCGGACGGGCCCGCGCGACGGCGCCCTTCTAGAACATGCCGCGGCGTCGCGAAACCCGGCTTTTCGTGCCTGGGACTTGGCACGAATCCGTTCCTGGTCCGAAAGTGTCGGGCGCAATCGCCCTCAACCGGCCCTGGACGTCTTGATCGCGGGCGTCCGCATCCCCAATCTTGGATCGCCGCCACCGCGGCCAAACCGCGGCCAAGACCGACCGCCAGGACAGGACCATGACCGGAGACGTCCCGCTTCGCCCCCGGAGCGCCCTCGTCGACATCAACGAGCGTTCGCGCGAGATCTTCCGGCGCATCGTGGAGAGCTATCTCGCCACCGGCGAGCCCGTGGGCTCGCGCAATCTGTCGCGCATCCTGCCGATGACGCTGTCTCCGGCCTCCGTCCGCAACGTCATGTCGGACCTGGAAGCCGCCGGCCTCATCTACGCGCCCCACACCAGTGCCGGCCGGCTGCCGACCGAGGTCGGCCTTCGCTTCTTCGTCGATGCGCTGATGCAGGTCGGCGACGTCTCGACGGAGGACCGGTCCCGGATCGAGGCCGAGGTCCGGGCCGCGGGCCAGGGCAAGACCACCGAGGGGCTGCTGTCGGAAGCCTCGGCCCTTCTCTCGGGCCTGTCGCGCGGCGCCGGCGTCGTGGTGACGACCAAGGCGACGGCGCGGCTCAAGCACATCGAGTTCGTGCGCCTGGACGCGACGCGGGCGCTGGTGGTTCTCGTCAGCGACGACGGCAGCGTCGAGAACCGCCTGCTGGACCTGCCGCCCGGCCTGCCCGCCTCGGCCCTCGTGGAAGCCTCGAACTACCTGTCCGCCCGCGTGCGCGGGAAGACCCTGATCGAACTCGCCGGGGAGTTGGAGACGGAGCAGCGCCGCGCCGAGACCGAACTCGACACGTTGACCGCGCGGCTCGTGGAGAGCGGGCTGGCCAGTTGGAGCGGCCAGTCCGAGACGCGCCAGCTCATCGTGCGCGGCCAGGCCAACCTGCTCGACGACCTGCGTGCGGTCGAGGACCTGGAGCGCATCCGCCTCCTGTTCGCCGACCTGGAGACCAAGAAGGACGTGATCGACCTGCTGTCGCGCGCCGAGCAGGGCGAAGGCGTGCGGATCTTCATCGGGTCGGAGAACAAGCTGTTCTCGCTGTCCGGCTCGTCGATGATCGCCGCGCCGTTCCGCGACGCCAGCCACCAGATCGTGGGGGTCGTGGGCGTGATCGGCCCGACGCGGCTGAACTATGCCCGCATCGTCCCGATGGTCGACTACACGGCGAAGGTGGTGAGCCGGCTGCTCGAAAGCGGGCGCTGAGCGTTCAGCCGACCACGATCCAGGCGGCCAGGCCCAGCGAGCCGACGAGGATGCGCCACCAGGCGAAGAGCCCGAAGCCGCGGGCCGAGACGTAGCCGAGCAGACCGCGCACGACGATCAGGCCCGACACGAAGGCGGCGACGAAGCCGATGCCGATGACCGTGAGGTTGTGGACGTCGAGGGTCTTGTAGCTCTTGAAGAGGTCGAGCGCGAAGGCGCCGACCATCGTCGGCATGGCCAGGAAGAACGAGAACTCGGCGGCCGCGCGCTTGTCCGCGCCCAGCAGCATGGCCCCGACGATCGTGGCGCCCGAGCGCGACACGCCTGGAACCATGGCCAGGCATTGGCAAAGGCCAATCTTCAGGTACATCGACAGGGGAAAGCGCGTCGCGTCCTTCTGCTCGCCCTTCAGGGGAAGCTGGTCCACGACGATCAGCACGAAGCCGCCGACGATCAGCGCGATGCTGACGATGAGCGGGTTGAACAGCACGTTCTTGATGAAGTCGCGGAGCACGAAGCCGATGATCGCGGCGGGCAGGAACGCGATCAGGACCCCGATCACGAAATTGCGTGCGTCCCGGCTTGACGGAAGGGCGATGGCGATGTCCAGCAGCTTCCGGAAGTACACGAGCAGCAGGGCCAGGATCGACCCGAGCTGGATCAGGACCGCGAATGTCTTGTCGAACACCGGATCCGCGAAACTGAGACCCAGGAAATGCTCGGCGAGGAGCAGGTGGCCCGTCGAGGAGACGGGGAGGTACTCGGTGAGCCCCTCCAGGATGCCGAGCAGGATGGCCTTCACTTCGGGCATGAGTTCCATGGGACATCCGCCGGTTGGGTTCGTCGATTCGCGCCACGAATCGGTTGTCGTCGCAGCGTGGCGGTTTTATACGGGGGCCCCGCACCGCGCCAACCTCTTCGGGCGGCGCGCGCCCATGCCACGCTCCCGCCCTTGTTGGAGTCCAGAGCCGCAGCCATGGCGACGCTCTTCCACCACCCGTTGTGTCCGCACTCGCGCTTCATCCGGCTCGTGCTGGGGGAGTTCGGCCTCGAGGCGGGTCTCGTCGAGGAGCGCACCTTCGAGCGCCGCGAGGAGTTCCTGCAGATCAACCCGGCCTGCACCACGCCGGTTTTCGTGGAAGAGCAGATCGGTCCCGTTCCGGGCGCCACGGTGATCGCGGAGTATCTCGACGAGACGCGCGGCCTGGCTCTGGGCGAACGGCGCCTGCTCCCCTCCGACCCTGCCGGACGGGTCGAGGTGCGGCGCCTGGTGGAATGGTTCAATCACAAGATGTTCGACGAGGTCAGCAATTATCTCGTCACCGAGAAGGTCATGAAGCGCTTCATGCCGACCGACCTCGGGGGCGGCGCGCCGGACATGAGCGCCATCCGCGCGGCGCGCTCCAACATCCGCTATCATCTCGCCTATGTCGGCTGGCTCACCGGCAAGCGCAACTGGCTTGCCGGCGACCGCCTCAGCTATGCGGACCTCGCCGCGGCGGCCCAGCTCTCGGTCGCCGACTACCTGGGCGACGTGCCGTGGCACGAGAACGAGATGGCGAAGCAGTGGTACGCCCGGATCAAGTCCCGCCCCTCTTTCCGGCCGCTGCTGGCGGACCGGGTGCTGGGCTCGGAACCGTCGGCCCACTACGCGGACCTGGACTTCTGACGCCCGCCGACCTGCGCGCCTTCGTGGCGCAGACGGCCCAGCGCGAAGGATTCGACGCCTTCGGCGTGACGATACCCGACGCCATTCCCGACGCGCCCGCGCGTCTGGCGGCCGCCCTCGCGGCCGGGTACCACGGCGACATGGCGTGGATGGAGGAAGCCCCCGAACGCCGCGCCGCGCCCGCGCAGCTGTGGAGCGAGGTCCGCAGCATCGTCATGCTGGGCATGAGCTACGCCCCAGCGTCCGATCCCATGGCGACGCTGGAGCGGCCGGACCGCGGCACGATTTCCGTCTATGCGCGCTCGCGCGACTATCATGACGTGATCAAGGGCAAGCTGAAGCAGGTCGCCGGCGCCCTCGCCGCCCGGGCCGGGGCGCAGGTGAAGGTGTTCGTCGACACGGCGCCGGTGATGGAAAAGCCCCTCGCGGCGGCGGCGGGGCTCGGCTGGCAGGGCAAGCACAGCGTGCTCGTGTCGCGCCAGAACGGATCCTGGCTGTTCCTCGGCGCCATCTACACCACCGCCGAACTTCCCCCCGACGATCCCGGCCGCGACCATTGCGGCACCTGCCGGCGCTGCCTCGCGATCTGTCCGACGGATGCGTTTCCGCAGCCCTACGTGCTGGATGCGCGGCGGTGCATCGCCTACCTCACCATCGAGCACAAGGGACCGATCCCGCGCGAACTGCGATCAGGGATAGGCAACCGGATCTTCGGCTGCGACGACTGCCTCGCCGTGTGCCCGTGGAACCGCTTCGCGCGGTCGGCCCGGGAGCAGAAGCTCGCCGCGCGCGACGACCTCGACGCCCTGCCGCTGGCCGACCTCGCCGCCCTGGACGACGCCGCCTTCCGGCGGCTCTTCGCGGGAACGCCGGTCAAGCGCACCGGCCGCGACCGCTTCGTGCGCAACGTGCTCGTCGCGATCGGAAACAGCGGTGAGAAGGATCTCGCGGCGGCGGCCGAGGCTAGGCTCGACGATGCGTCGCCCCTCGTGCGGGGGGCAGCGGTCTGGGCACTCTCCCGGCTCGTACCTGGAGACACCTTCGCCGGCCTGCGGGCCGCGCGCGAGCCCGTGGAAACCGATCCCGCCGTGCGGGACGAATGGATGAGCGCAACCGCATGAACCTCGTCGTCTTCGGCCATGGCTATTCGGCCGCCCGCTTCGTCGCCCTCAACCGCGCCCGCTTCTCCGCCGTGTCCGTGACCACGCGCTCGGCGGAGCGGGCCTCCGCCCTGCAGGGCGGCGGGCTGTCCGCGCGACGCTTCGGACCCGACGGCACCGATCCCGGCCTGGCCGACGACGTCGCGGCAGCCGGCGCGATCCTCGTCTCCGTGCCGCCCGACGCGCAGGGCGATCCCGTGCTGCGGAGCTTCGGGGAGGCGATCGCGGCGGCCAGAGGCCTGCGTTGGATCGGCTATCTGTCGACGGTCGGGGTCTATGGCGACCACGCCGGCGCGTGGGTGGACGAGACCACGCCGTGCCGGCCGGTGAGCGAGCGATCGGTGCGCCGCGTCGAGGCGGAAGAGGGCTGGCTCGCCCTGGGCCGCGAGGCGGGCATTCCGGTCCACGTGCTGCGGCTCGGCGGCATCTACGGGCCCGGCCAGAACGCCCTGGTGAACCTGCGCGACGGAACCGCCCGACGCATCGTCAAGGCCGGGCAGGTCTTCAGCCGCATCCACGTCGACGACATCGCCGGGGCCACCGCCGCATCGCTCGACCTCGCGCTGGCCCGCCCCGACCAGGCCGGTGTCTGCAACGTCGTCGACGACGAGCCCGCCCCGCCGCAGGACGTGGTCGAATACGCGGCCCGCCTCATGGGCCTGCCCGTGCCGCCCGACCTGCCGTTCGAGACGGCCACGCTGAGCCCGATGGCGCGCAGCTTCTATGGCGAGAACAAGCGGGTGGCCAACCGTCGCCTGCACGAGGTCTTGGGCTACGCCCTGCTCTACCCGACCTACCGGGAGGCCCTGCGCGCCCTCTGGGAGGCTGGCGAGGGCCGCTGATCCCGCGTCAGGCCGCGTGGCGCGTGGCGTCGGCCCCGAAGTGGCCGATGTAGCGCGGATTGATGAAGGACACGGGCAGCACGATCAGCACGTCGGTCGTGCCGAACTGGCGGTCGATCACCGCCTGCTCGCCCACGCGGGCGCCGATGCGCAGGTAACCCTTCACCAGCGGCGGCAGCGCGTGCAGCGCCTTGCGCTGGTCGACGGCGGAGGCCGGCAGCAGGTCCATCGGCTCGCCGCGCCCCGGCAGGGCCGTCGCCCTCCAGGCCTCGGGGGCCCGCGCGTGATGGTGCAGGAACGACAGCGCCAGGGCGTGCTTCGACGGATCCACGCCCTCGAGGCTGGCACAGCCGAACATGACGTCGATGCGGTGGTGGCGCACATAGGTCCAGATGCCGTGCCACAGCAGCTCGACCGTGCGCTTGTCGCGGTAGGGCGCCAGCACGCACGAGCGACCGAGCTCGAGAAAGCGCTGGCCGGGATTGGCGGCGAGCAGCGGCGCCACGTCGAACTCGACCTGGGTGTAGAAACCGCTGTAGCGCTCGGCCATCTCCTGCCGCAGCAGCCGGTAGGTGCCCACGATCCTGGGCTTGCGCAGGCCCGTACCGGAGGGCGCGTCATGGTCGATGACGAGCAGGTGGTCGCAGATGAGGTCGAAGGCATCGATGTCGCGGCGCTTCAGCCGGGACATCATGTCGGGGATGGCCGACATCTCCTCGAAGAACACGCGGTAGCGCAGCCGCTGGGCCTTCTTGACCTCCTTGCGCGTGACCGCGAGGCGCACCTCCAGCGAACCGATGCGGCCCAGCGTCCCGGTGAGGCCACCGGCCCGCTCGAGCGGCTCGGCGAAGACACGGGCCAAGCCGCCATGGGCCGGAGCAACGCCCGGCCCCTCGTCGCGACGGGCCGAGAACGGACGCGGCAGGCGGGGGCGAGGGAACATGGCGTTTCGTCATCCTGGCAGCGCCGCGAGTCGGCGCCTGAACGCAAGGTAAGCTGAAGCACGGCTCTCGGACAGGATTGTGACAGTGTGACGGGCGCGTGAAGCGCCGCGGCGTCAGGCGCTGAGCGCCTCCGGCGTCTTGGCGGCCACGGCGGCCACCAGCGAGGGCTCGTCCACCGGCTTGGCGACCACCTCGTCCATGCCGGCCGCCAGGGCCTCGCGCCGGTCGTCCTCGCTGGCGTTGGCCGTGAGCGCGACGATGCGGGCGGGCGGCAGGCCGTATTCGGTTTCGATGCCGCGGATCCGGCGCGAGGCCTCGTGTCCGTCGAGCCCGGGCATGCGCACGTCCATGAGGATCGCGTCGAACCCGCGCACGCCCGTCTCCAGGCTGTCGCGGAAGCGATCGACCGCGAGCAGGCCGTCGCGGGCCCACGTCACGGAGGCCCCGTGACGCTGCAGCAGCCGCGTCGCCAGGAGGGCGTTGATGTCGTTGTCCTCGGCGAGGAGGATCGAGAGGCCCGCGAGCGCCGTGCCGGTGACGGTTGGAGACGCGGCGGGCCGCGAGGCGGTCCGGACCTTCGGGGCGATCGGGTGCACCGAGTCGAGCTGCTGCAACAGGGAGCGCTCGCGCACCGGCTTCACCAGATAGCCGTCGAATCCGGCCGCGGCCGGGGGCCCGAACGAGCGCCGCTCGAACGGGGAGAGCAGCACGATGCGGCGCGGCACGCCCGCGGCGCTGGCGGCCGCGGCGAGCCGGCGCGCATCGTCCTCGCCGACGGCCCCGTCCACGACCATGATGTCGAAGGGCGCCTTGGGCGTGAGCGTGGCGAGCGCGGTGGCGACGTCCGGCTGCAAATCGATCCGCAACCCGGCGGCCGCGAGGCGGGTGCGCAGGTAGGGAGCCTCGAAGGGCGCGCGCGACACGATGAGCACGCGGCGGCCGTGCAGGTCGGGGGCCGGCGGCCGCTCGCGGATGCCGGGAGCCTGCGGGAGCAAAATGGCGAAGCTGAAGGTAGAGCCGCGGCCCGTCTCGCTGGTGACCGTGAGCTCGCCGCCCATGCCGGCGACGAGACGGCGCGAGATGGCGAGCCCGAGCCCGGTTCCCTCGTGGCGGCGCGAGGCGGATCCGTCGACCTGCTCGAACTCCTCGAAGATGCGGTCGAGCCTGTCGGCCGGGATCCCCGGACCGGTGTCGGAGACGGAGAAGCGGACGCGATCGCCGTCGCGCGACACGCTCACGCCGACGCCGCCCTGGTCGGTGAACTTCACCGCGTTGCCGGCGAGGTTCAGGATCACCTGGCGCAGGCGTGCCGCGTCCCCCACCACCTCGCGGCTGAGGTCGCTGCGGATCAGGCTGGCGATCTCGATGCCCTTGCCCTGCGCGCGCGGCGCCAGGAGCTCGACGGTGCCCTCGACCAGCGCCGCCAGGTCGAAGGGCTGCTCGACCAGGTCGAGCTTTCCCGCCTCGATCTTCGAGAAGTCGAGGATCTCGTCGAGGATCGACAGCAGCGCCTGGCCCGATGTCCGCACCGCCTGGACATAGGTCTGCTGTTCCAGGTCGATCCGCGTGGCGAGCAGGAGGTCCGTCATGCCGAGAATGCCGTTCAGCGGCGTGCGGATCTCGTGGCTGACGGTGGCCAGGAAGCGGGACTTGGCCTCGTTGGCGGCCTCGGCCTTGCGCCTGGCCTCCGCGAGTTCGGCCTCGGCGAGGCGGCGGTCGGTGACGTCGCGACCCACCCACTGGGTCTCCCGTCCCAGGCGGCCGTTCTCGGCATGGGTCTCGATCCATGAGATCCAGCGCAGCCCCGTCGCGGTCTCGACCTGCTGGTCGATGGCCACCGCGCCGCCGTCGGCCGGCCTGGGCGGCAGGGTCTCGCGGATGGGCAGGGCATGACGGGTGCCGATGAGGCTGGCGGACGTCTTGCCGGCCGCCGTGGCGTAGGCCGCGTTGACGAAGGTGAGGCGGCCATAGCCGTCGCGCCGGACGATGAGGTCGTCCTGCCCTTCCACGAGGCTGCGGTAGCGCTCGGCGCTCTCGGAGAGATGGAGCGCTTCCTGTTCCAGCGCGTCCTGGTCCTGCCTGAGCTTGGCGGCATGGCGTTCGAGGCGCACGTGGTCGCGGATCAGGATCACGAGCCCGGCCAGCGCGGCCACGGCTACCGCGGCGAGCACGTAGAGGGCCAGCGACGTCCAGCCGCCGTCGGTCGCGGCGGCGATCGTGCCACGCAACACGGGCTGGAGGTCGGGGGCGGTCGCATCCATCGGCATAGCTCTCTGCCGCGACAATCCCTGGTTTTGATTGAGAAATCGTGAGAGCGGCCGATCGACTGCCGTTCAGCGTGCGGGCCGGTGGCTCAGGCGCCCACCATGTCCGCGGCCCCGCGGTAGGACAGCGCCTCCGCCAGGTGGGCCCGGCCGACCTTCGCGTCGCCATCGAGATCCGCGAGGGTCCGGGCGACCTTGAGCACCCGGTGATAGCCCCGCGCCGTCATGCGCAGCTGGTCGGCCGCCTCGCGCAGGAGGCGGACGCCGGAGGGTTCCGCCGCACAGACAACGTCCAGGGCGCCCACCGGGCAATCGGCGTTGGTGCGCACGCCGTCGAGCCCGAGGTCGCGATAGCGCGCCGTCTGCGCGGCGCGGGCGCGCGCCACCCGGGCCGCGACGGCGGCGCTGTCCTCGGCGGCGGGGGGCAGCAGCAGGTCGGCGGGACTCACGGCCGGCACCTCGAGCCGCAGGTCGATGCGGTCGAGGAGCGGGCCCGAGAGGCGCGCCTGGTATTGCGCCATGCAGCGATCGTTCTCCTGCCGCTTGCAGGTGTAGCCAGGTTCTCGGGCGTAGCCGCACCGGCACGGATTCATCGCCGCCACGAGCTGGAACCGCGCCGGATAGACCACCCGCCGGTTGGCGCGCGACAGCCAGATCTCGCCCGTCTCCAGCGGCTGGCGCAGGCTGTCGAGCGCCTGCGGGGCGAACTCCGGCAGCTCGTCGAGGAACAGCACGCCGTGGTGCGCGAGCGAGGCCTCGCCGGGCTTGGCATGGAGACCGCCGCCGGTCAGCGCGGCCATCGACGCGGAATGATGGGGGGCCCGGAAGGGGCGACGGTCGGTGAGGGCCCCGCCCGCGATGAGGCCGCCGACCGAATGCACCATCGACACCTCCAGGAGCTCGGCCGGCTCCAGGGGCGGCAGGATGGACGGCAGGCGCGTGGCCAGCATGGACTTGCCGGCCCCCGGCGGTCCGGACAAAAGCCTGTTGAGGTCAATGGACCCCTACGGTTGAGGGGGTAAGCCGGCCTCCGCTCGGTACTTGTTGATCGCTGTTCGGCATAGCCGCTTCACTTCGTCGTAGACGATCCACGCGGCTGGCTTGTCCCAATCGACCGTCTGCTGCTGGTAACGAGTCTCGACCAGTTGGCGAAGCATCGAACTATCTAACTTCAAGCTGATGGTGCAGTCGCGTATTCCAGCCCAAAGCGACATGGCATCGGAGTCATTCGGCTTTACGATGCCAAACGCGCCATCGAAGGCGCCAATGGCTACCCCTTCCTTCTGCGCTGTACCCATGCCACGCCATGCTGCGTAGTTCTCGACGTACATCGCTTCCGCCGACGATGAAGCGAGACAAAGTGCAAGAACGATCCAGTGGGCCTTCATGGTAGTCTCCTAACTGCTTGGCTTGCCTATCATCGCTGAGAGGCAGCAAAAAAACAGGGGGACCACCAGCCCCCTCTCGGAAAGCCAGTGATCCCCCTGCGGGTCTTCTTCAGCGCCGCTTGGCGTCGTTGTGTTCCGGCAGCCCGTCGATGAGCATCCCGAACAGTTCGGACAGCCCAAGCGCGTTCTGGAACGGCAGCAACTGCCACAGCCCCTTCGCCTCGGCCTGGGTGAACTTGTCCCCGAACGGCGCCTGAGCCAGCCCACCGATGCCCTTGAGGCCCTTGTCCACCATCGACACCACCGGGTTGCCCGAGACGGCACCGGAGGCCAGCCCCGAGTTGCGGAAGCCGTCGAAGGTCGGCTTGAAGCCCACCACCCCGGTGAGGGTGTCCCAGGCTGCCGGGATGACGGATGCCTGTCCCGACAGGTTGAACCCTGCCAGCGCCATCCGGCTCCACGAACCCTCCTTCTCCCAAAGCTCGTTGACCTTGTCCGTAGCGCCGGAGGCGTTCAGGGCAGCGGCCTTGATGCCGAGCTTGGTGGTGTGGACGACAGCGCCCAGGGCCATGGAGAGGGCGAAGGAGGCAGCCGCCTCCCCGTCCCGCATGTTCAGGGAGTACAGGGTCTGCTTCGACCATGCGCCGGCCATGAAGGAGCGAAACTGGGTCAGGAGCTTGAACGTGTCCCCGTGCATGAACAGCGGCAGGTTGCCGATGTCGTTCTGCTGAACGATCTTCCGGGTTGCCCGGTAGGCAGCCATCTCGAAGGCAGCGCGGGCCTCCTGGTCCGTCCAGTTGTCCAGGCCCAGGGTCCTGATGTTGGTGCCCGAGACGGCTCCCTCGACGCTCCCCGCGTGCTTCTCGGCCTGGGCCTTGATGCGCTTGAACAGGTCGTCGTCGATCCCGAAGGAGTTCAAGCGGGTCATGGAGAAGCTGGGACCGGTGTCGAAGATCGTATCCACCATCTTCGCCACGAAGCCACGGGCGGCGAGGTTCTGGAGCGCGCTGTCCACGTGCCGGAACCCCGAGATGGTCGAGGTGACCCGCTTGCCGTACTGAAGCGCCGTGTCGATGCCCTGCTCCACCCGGTTGCCAGCCAAGAGGTTGTCACCGTGGACATCGGCCACCCTGTCCCTTGCCAGCGACCGGAGATGGTCGGTGCCAGGAGACAGCATGTGGTCGAGTTCCGCGATGAACTGGGGATCGAGCTTCCCACCCTTGGCGTCCGAGATGATCTTCCGCACGACCGGGAGGGAGCCAACGGTGGCCCTCACGCCAAGCGTGCCCACCACGTTGCCCAGTTCGGGGACCTGAGCGAGACCCACCCGGTTCATGAGGCGGATGTAGTTCAGGTCACGGACACGGCGTGCCCATTGGGAGGCGGTGGCGTTCTTCCACTGCCCATCGATCGGTCCCCCGGTGATGAGGCCATAGACGGTCTGGAGACGATCCACGTCCGTCATGGCAGCGTCCACCTTCGAGGGGTCCATCTCGTCCTGAACCTGCTTCACGCGGTTCATGAGGGTGTCCCACTCGCCGCGTGAGGTGACCCCATCCACGAGGAACTCGGGGACGGTGGGATCAGCGTCCACCTCGACCTCACGGGTGGCCCTCACGAGCTTCCCATTCTCGATCTTCGTGAACTCCTCCGTCTTCTTCACGGTCCCCTTCGCGAACTTCGGGTTCTTGATCCGAAGCAGCGACATGGCGACCTGACCGGACATCAGGCGGGCGTACTGGTTGAACAGGTTCCCGGCGTCCTTCTCGAAGAAGTCGGCCACCCTCAGGTCCACAGTCTGGCCCGTGTGGCGGTCACGGACAGCCATCGTGAAGTTCTCATCGATGGGCGTCCTGCGCTTGGCACGGGACACCTTCCCGGCATCGCTGTCGTCCCTCTTGGACATGGCCGCGATGATGCGCTCCACATCCCCGTCCGTGGCACCGTCGATGCCGTGGAGGAGGTCACGGAGGGCCTCGTAGTCGCCACCCTTGAGGGTCTTGGCGGCGCCACCTTCCAGCCCCGCCTTCATCTCCGAGATGCGCTTCACGTAGCCCTTGGCGACACGGCGGGCGATCTCGTCATCGAGGTCAGGGGTGAAGCCCCGGATAGCCTGATGGAAGAGGTCTTCCACCTGTCGCGTCCCGAAGCGGTCGATGTTCTCGGCCACGGCGGTGCGGTCCACGATGCGGGGGACGTAGTTCGGGTTCTCCTCGATCTCATCGAAGCCCTTCACGGCCCTACGGGTGGTCCCATCGAGCACGCCAGGATTGCGGGCGGTGTCCGCGATCTCCGCGAAGAGCTTCCGGTACACGTCGGCAGCCTTGGCGATGTGAGGGTCCACGGGAGTGGTCGGGTCGGTGGCACGGATGGCGTCAACAACGGCCTCGTTGAAGGCCGAGCGACCCTTCTCCTTCTCGAACCAGTTCCAGCCCTTGGCCTCCGCGAACTTCTCGAAGAGGGGCTCCACCTCCGATGCGGCGGTGTGCTCCCACGAGCGGAGGAGCTTGCCCTGCCACTCGCTCACCGCGATGGCCGAGACCTCTCCCCGCTTGCCCACCGCGTCTTCCACGAGGTTGGCGCCGAGGGCACGGGTGACGGGGTTCTCGGACCTTTGGAGGGTGGCCGAGACATCGTATCGAGCCTTGCCAAAGGCAGGACCCGAGAAGCTCTCAGCCGAGGCAATCCAATCCGCTGCGTTGGCGTTCAGGCTGTCCACGCCATGGGCGAAGGCGGCGCCAGCATCACCGGCAGAGCCAGCGGTGGGCAGACCGGCAGCACGTCGTCCGATCTCCTCCAAGGCAGCGGCCTCACGGGCCACGCTCTTTGACGAGAGGAACCCTGAGCCAGCGCCCAGGACGAGCCCCAGCCCAGCGGCAACCGCGATGTCCGAGGTTTCCCCGAGCGGGTTCCCGAAGGCCGAGGGGACCTCCGAGACAGCATTCCCCAAGGCGGCACCGAGTGCCTCCCGAGCGATGATCGCCCGGCGGGTGGAGGCACCAATGGCAGCCACCTTGCCCACCCCGAGACCCAGAGCGAGAGACGGGATGTCGGCTGCTCCTTCGAGGAGGTTCATCCCGAAGGCATAGCCACCACCACCGGATGCGTACCGGCGTTGGCGGTCCATCTCCTTCTCAAGCTCTTGCCTGATCCACGCCGCGTGGCTCTCTGAGCGAGCATCGGAGAACTTGCCCCAGTACTCCTCGGGGAGCCCCTTCGTGACCTCCTTGTGGAGATCCTTGGTCATGCGGAAGTTGGGGTCTTCCTCATAGCTGTTGCCGGTGATGAGGCGCCCAGTGTCGCGGATGGTGGGCTGCTGAGAGACGGCATCCCACGTGTCCTCATACCAAGCCCGGCCCCACTTCTTCTCGTTCTCCCGCTCGATGTCTCGCCGTTCATAGTCGGGCATCACTGAGGGGGACTTCACATCACCCGAGGTGGTCGGGAGGACAGCCCCGGTGCCCAGGGAAGCCCGCTTGGCAGCCTCGGCCTCACGAGCCGTGCGCCAGTCCCGGTAAGCCCCCACGGTCGGGTACTTCTCAAGGAACGGGTTGTCCTTGATGACCTGATCACCCCATCCCGCCTTCTGGCTGTTGAGGGTGTCCCGAAGGGAAGCGGAGGGGTCCACGTCGTCACCGATGGTAGGCAGCGCGACCCCCGTCAGCCGGGCCTCGAACTGACGACCGAGCTTGATCCGGCGAGGAAGATCCGGCGCCCACGTCGGGTTGTCCCTGGACCACCCGCCAGGACGCTCGAAGCCGATGAAGGCGCCGGCAGCCTCTTCGAGGGTGCGGGCCTGACGGAGGCGGTCACCGGCAGCCTTCTCGGTGGTGTTCAACTCGTGGACGATGAAGAGGGCCTGAGCGCGGGGGTCGTAGACATCGAGCCCCTTCTCAGCAGCGAACCGGCGAAGGTTCGTCTGGCGCCCTTCACGCCACTGAGCGACCCCGAGAGCGGCCTCCCCGGAGTTCCACCCACGGGTGTTCACGTCTCCCTTGTCCAGGCTCTCGCCCAGGAGGTTGGACATGGCACCCATTGCTTGTTCGTGAGTGAACCCTCCGTCGTCGCGGAGGGTCTGGTAGATCGTGCGAGCGTTGTTCATGGTCACTTGCCCTTCCTCAGGATCTCGTCAGGACCCGGCAGGACGGGGGGGACGAACTTCTCGTTGTCTTTCTGGCGCTGGGCGTTGGCGTCCATGCGCTGGGTCTTCTTGCTGTTGGCAGCGTCGATGGCCTTCTGGCGTTCAGCCTCCACGCGGCGGTTCTCGTCACCCGCGAGGTCGCGAGCGGAGAATGACCTCATGCCCCGGTTGGCGACGGGGAGCCGGGTGGCCTTGTCGATGATCTGGTACGAGCCAACGCCGTTCCCCACCGGGACAATGGCGAGATCCTCAGGCTTCACGCCCTCACGCTCACCGTTGGCCGAGGCATAGGCAGCCAGCCGCTCCTTCACCCGCGAGGCGAACCACGGAGGGGTATGGTCGTCGGTGCGGACAGCGAAGCCGTTGATGACCACGTGGCTCTTCTGGAACCGCTCCGTGGCCTTCTCGATGGCGGTATCGGCGTCGAGGCCAGCCACCGCATAGGTCCGAGCGATAGAGAGGATGGACCCGGCAGCGTAGTCCCGGTTCTCGACCGAGGTCCCACCGATGCCGAACCAGCCACCACCGATGGACAGCCCCTTCACCTTCTTGTCGATCTCCGAGACCTTCACCCGGTTCGCCTTGGTGTCCACCGAGGCAGGATCGTTGTGCGCGGTGGCCGCGTTCATGATCGCCTGACCCTCATCAAGGCCCAGGTCGGTCACGCCCACATCCACCATCTCGTAGAAGTTGCGCTGGTCGTCGTTCAGGTACTGCCCGATGACCGCTCCGTGGGTGGTCTTGAGCTTCCGGTACATCGCCACCCCGGCCTTGACCGAGTTGGGAATGACACCAGCGGCGACGTTGGAGGGAGAGGCGGCGCCAATCCCCGAGGTCATTACCGACTTCCATTGGCGGTTGATGATGCCGTTGTTGGCTCTCCAGTCGGCCTCCTCCACGAACCGCATCTCAGGGTCTTTGCCCTGGTACTTGCGGTCGAGCTCAGCGACCTTCCGGCCCTCGATGACCTTGATCTGCTCATCACGGGTGATGACGGCTTCCTGCCCCTTCCGGTCGATGATCCGCTGATCTTCGACAAGCGGAAGGTTGCCCCGCTCAGCAGCGGCATAGCCGGTGTCCTCGACCTCGCGGCGCTGGGCATATTCGGCCTGGGAGGCGTTCTCTTCCCGGCGGGCTTTCTCGAGTTCGGCGGCAGCCTGAGCGCGCACCGAGCGGCTCGTCTCGACCATCGAGCGGAACTGGGGGTCCGTCATGGAGCCGGGGTTGAGCTTCCGGTAGCTGGTGAGGTCGTCTTCGTTCAGCTTCCCTTCGCGGGCCTGATCCCAGAACTTGTTGATGGGCTCGAAGCCCCGCTCCTTGTTGACCTCATCCCGGCGCTTGTCCGCGTGACGGAGGATGCCCAGGACATCGGTGGCGTACTCGGCCTTGTCAGCGATGGCGCCGAGCTTGACCCCATCACGGCCCACCCGCTGGTGTTCCAGCATCCCCTTCACGAAGTCGTACTGGCCCTCGTCAGCCAGAACCTTCATGGCCTTCAGGAGAGCCTTCTCCTGGTCCTTGAAGTTGACCCCGAGGAACGCCTTGTCCCCGGCGGTCATGGTGGAGATGGCCTCCATGGCATCAGCCGCGTTCCGGCCCTGGGCGATCATCTCGCGAGCGGTACCAAGCTGCCGTTCGTAGACGCCCTGGTTGATGTCCTGAATGGCAGCCTCGGTCTTCACCTGAGCCTGTCCGACACGGAGCCGGTTGGCGGCACCTTCGGTGGCCTGACGGTATCCGGCGATGAACTGAGGGTCGTTCTTGTAGGTCTCGAAGTCCGTCGAGGTGCGCGAGGAGATCGCACCATCGAGATCGAAAGCGGTCTTGTCACTCTTCTCGTACTCGCCACCGATGTCCGTGATGGCCGAGAGCCCCGCGCGCTGCCCCAACTGGAGCATGTACGCCTTGCGGTTGACCTCGCCCTTTAGGTCGGGGTCCGTGTCGATGATCGCGCGGGCCTCATCGAGGCTCTTCACCTTCGCCAGCTTGGAGGCAGCGAGGGAGGGAGCGTTCTCGGCAGCATCCTTCGTGGTCACCTCGGAGAGGGCCAAGAGCGACGGGGAGAGGCGACCAAGGCTGTCTGCAAGACGGATGAGGCTGTCGTCCACCTTCATGGCGGGAGCCGGGCGGTTGTACGGGTCCACCGGGCGAGCGGTGGGAGAGAGACGCTGGGAACGCTGTTCCGATCCGGGGATGGGAACATGACGTTCAGCACGGGAAACGTCGGGGCGGTCAGAGGTCGCAACCTGAAGACCGGGGACGAATGAAGGCATGGAAAATCCTTGGCCCACGCATGGGCGGTAAAGGGGATGAGGGAGTGAGTGAGGTCAGTTCACTCAATCCGATTGTGTGGTCAGTTCAGCTTGGAGCCGTGGAGCTTCGAGAGTTCCTCGAACGGGGGCACACCCCAGTCCGTCATCTCCTTGTCGAGGCACTGGAGCGCCATCTCGAAGACATCCTGAGGGGACTTCTCGGGGGCGCCGGTGAGGCGCATGGCGAGCCGGTAGCGGATGAAGACGCGCTGAGCGGCTTCGCTGAGGTGGAGTTCGTTGTCAGACCTGTTCACCGGGAGGCCCCCAGCTTCGGGTTGAAGGGCTTCCACTTCACGAAGACCGGCCCGTGCGGGCTGTCCTTCACCGTCAGGCGTGCGGCGGCACCCACGGTGGACCGCATGGCGATCTCATCGGAGCCCTGGTGGCGCATGACGATGGGTGTGGAGGGTCTGGCACCGCGACGGAGGAAGTACCGAGCGGCATCGAAGAAGGGGGTGGCGGTGGTGACGAGACGTTCCCCAGTCGCGGCGTTGATGGCCGTGAAGCGGGTCGGGTTCTTCGTCTTGATGACGGTGATCTCAATGGTCATGGGGCAAGGGCTTCTGAAACAGAAAACCCCCGGCACCTGTGGGGGCACCGGGGGCGAGAGAACTTCCATCAGTGATGGAACCGAAGGTCAGATGTGTCCTGCCTCGACGGCCTGACGGATCGTGAAGGGGTGCGGGCTGATGTCGGGGAAGAACAGCCGAACCGGCTCCCCACCCTCCCACACGATGGTCCCGCCACGGGGACGGGAGCGGATGGTGTCCACGATGGTGGCCTTGGCGTAGTCCACCAGGGCATCGAGGTGTTCAGCCTCACGCCTCGCGAGGGCCTCAGGGCTGGAGGAACGGGGAGCCGGGACATGCCCGACACCCCACACGAAGTCCCCGCCCGTCACCGGCCCGACACCGTCACGAGCCCAGCACGGATGGCCGAAGCCCACCCGTACGTCCGGCCTCCGATCTGGAGGACCGGGAGGCCATCGTTGCCCTTGATGACTTCCACACCGGGACCGAGGTCGGCACCGAAGAGAAGCTCGGGGGAGTGACGGTCGATGCTCTCCACGTACTGGGTCGCCAGCTTCGCATAGGAGGCCGTGGAGCGGCTCGTGACGTGCTCCGTGATAGCCCGTGCCAGTTCGGTCTCGTGGCCGTTCTGGGCTGCCCACTCACCGAAATGGGACATGTCGTTCACGCCCAGCTTGGAGAGGGACTTGGCAGCCTGGGCCTCGAACTCACCACGCACACCCTCGATGAAGCGCGAAGCGTCGGCGGGCTCCATGCCAGCCTGAGAGGCCAGACGCCCCACCAGGGCTTCCGAGACAACACCCTCACGGGCGATGGCGTCCACGATGGCAAGCTGGGTGCTGGCGTCGGTGACCTCAACCAGGGCGCTGATGCCATCCTCGACGGCACGGGAGAAGCTCTCCACCGGGGGACCTTCGGGGGCAGCCTCAGGGGAACCTTCGGCAGCCTGGGCGGGGGACTGAGGGGGAGCAGCCACCTCGACCCAGCCACCGGCCTCCTTGCGCAGCAAGCCCATCTGCTCCGCGACGGCCACGGTGGTCTTCATGCCACCCACATCCACGAGGTCATCGTGCTTGAGGTTGGCGGGGGAGATCACCGAACCGAAGGCACTTCGAGCGGAGCCCAGCACGGTGCCATCGGAGGGGGTGGCGGTGGAGGCACGCTGGACACCAGCCTGATGCACAACACCGTCATGCATGTTCATGCGGACCACGCCAGGGCGCCGAGCGTTGCCTGTCGGGGCAACCTGAGCGCGATCATCGGAGAAGGCATCCTCGGACACCCCGAACTGGACCGAGGCGACCCCGGCGGACTTGTTGGAGGCGTGAGAGGGGCGTGAAGTGGGGAGATCGTTGCCGAAGTTGATCCGAGTGCGTCCGAATACGTCCTTGCTGGAGGGTTCGGGGGTCTCGGAGGAGAAGGAGGAGGAGAAGGTCATGGCGGGGGCTTTCAGGGCTTGGAGTTCAGTACGGTCTTCGCGCGTAGGCAAAGCATCGTGAGGCGGTTGACTTGAGCGTCGGTCAGCATCGCAAGGAGGTGACCGGGGATGTAGTCGCGGGTCACGTTGCACGAATAGATGATGCTCTGAACGAACTGAGCATCCCCGTTCAAACTCCCGTCATACCCTGACGAGATGTCTTCGCAGTCTCGCAGGAGGTTCAGACCGTGCGCACCGGGGATGGTTTTCTCGGGATAGATAAGGCAGTCCCACTGTCGGCTTGTGAAGACTTCACGGGTCTCGCGGTTCACTCGGGTCTCGGCAGGGAAAGCGGAGGCGCCGTTCATGGTCATGCCCTTCCGTGCTTGGAGTTCATGAGGGCGCGCGACCTGAGGCAGATGACCTTGATCTGGGCTGCCTGGGCGTCGGTCAGCATCGCGATGAGGTGACCGGGGAGGTAACGGCGGGTCTTCAGGCGAGCGCGGACCACGTACTCCACGAACTTCTTCTCATCGCGCGACAGCAAGTCGGGTTCGGAGAGCAGGGCTTCGCAGTCGGTGAGAAGGTTGAGGCCATGCGCCCCCGGCTGGTTCTTCTCGGGGGCCAGGACACAGTCCCACTCGCGGTTCGTGAAGACTTCGCCGGTCTCAGGGTTGGTGACGGTTTCGGTGATCATGGGAGGAGTTCTCGTTTCAGCTTGTTGACCCTCCGCGAGTTCACCCGGCGGGCGTACTGGCGATGCTTCTTCACGGAGGCCCGCTGCTTCCGGCGGGTTTCCGTGATGTCTGGGTCGTCGGGGTTGAAGGGGTTGCAGTGGCCCTCCTTCCATAGTGCCGCCACGTCAGGGGCGACCTCGGAGGCCCACTTCATCAGGGTGTTGGGCGAGATGCCGAGGCGATCTGCCAGGAGGTAACAGGGGATCAAGCTCCCACGAGCGGTGCGGTGACCACCGGAGGACAGGAGAGCCACAACGGCCTCCTTCTTCGCGGCGTTCTCGGCCTTTGTCTTCGGGCCTCGCACCCTCACGGCCTCGGCCCACTCGGGGTGGTCCTTGGTGATCCAATCGCGGAGCGTGCCCTGGGGGATGTCGAGGATACGAGCGACTTCGTAGAGTGAACGGAAGGTGCCCTTACGGGGGTCCTTCGCGTGGCCCTCAGCGATGAAGAGGGCGAAGCGTTCTTTCGGGGTCAATGTCTTGGGTTCTGGAAATGGGACGGCCCCTGTAGGTCAGGGGCTCTCGTCTTCGACGGTGATCTCACTCACCATCCGGTTGAAGTCTCGGCGTGCCTCATCATCCTTCTGCTTCTTCTCTTCGAGCTTCTGAACGATGGCGAGGGCGATGGTGCCGAACACGGTGTTGATCCACTCAGCCACACGCTTCGTGGAGGCTATCGGCAGGGCGATGTAGTTGGCAGCACGCACCTTCCCGTTGGGGTGGTAGTAGTAGACCGCGTGGCTCTTCGTGAGCGCCCTCACCCGGCGAACCAGGGTGAAGTTGAAGCCCTCGTCAGACTTGAACCGATGGGGTCGCTGCGCCCGGTAGAGGTGCATCCCGATGATGATCGAGAGAACCTTCATCGGTTCGACCTCTTCCTTGATCGCAACGAAGCTCTCAGCGGCAGCCTTCACGGTCTTGTCCATGGGCTGACCGCGTGTCCATTGCGCCATCACCTCGTCAGCCTTGTCCCCGGCAAGCTGCCAACGGCGGAAGAGCGTCTCCCAGAGCGGCTTGTAGCGGTTGGCTTCGAGGATGCGCCTTGCGTGATCCTCGTAAGGACGTAGCTCGGTCTCCGTGACAGCCGATTGCTCGGGGTGACCGTTACGGACCCGGTTCTGGCGGTGCTTCGAGCAGAGGACGCCGAAGCGCCCGTCGTTGTGGGTCTCACATCCGGGGACAAGGCACGTGAACGCCTTTCCCGTGCGTCCATGTGGCATGGCCGGGGTTCCTTATTGGGTTCGGGGATTTGCTGTGGGGCTGGGTGACAGTGCTGACACGCCCCCTCCGATCTCCGTGAAAGGAAGACCGAAGGGGGCAGCGCGCACCCTCGCCAGGGAATGGGAAAACTGGTGGTGTCCCGCGATGTCACGGGAACAGGTCTCAGACAGGCAACCTAATGTGTACCTGAAGACCACTGGAGTGGGATGACAAGATCCTCTGACGAGGGAAGACCAAGAGCACCATCACCCATCTCTCACACCCTGTTTCAGGGGAGACCAAGGATGGTGGTACTGATGGTTATATCAGGAGGACATCTGTCTTACCTCTTCATAGAGGGGATAGATGGTTGAACCTGATGGTGCTTATCAGGGGATTGATAGTGGTGGTGATTGTTCACACAACTCTCAGTTACACTTCAGGAACCTTCATCAATCTATTAGGTCGTTCGTCGCTTCGCTCCTCACTATTGTAGCGTCGAGTTACGCGACCAGCCCGCGCGAGGGCGAGCCGGTGTCGCCACCAGCCCGCCTCCGGGTTCTCCATAGTTGTGTCGTCGAGTTACGCGCCCGTCACCTGAGCCTTCAGCTTCGCCCGCCGCTCTCGCATGTAGGCAGCGCGCTTCGCCTTGAACTCCGGGTCGTCCTTCCGCTTGGCGTTATGCTTCCGATCACGGTCCTTCTTGAGCCCCTTCGCAGTCCACCCGATGCGGAGGTGGAGGAGCTTCTCCGTCACCTTTCCCTCAGCCAGCTTGAGGGTGTGGAGGGCAGCATCGAGGCCTCTCCCTTCGAGGCAGCGCATGGCGGCGTCCTCCTTCTCCAGGATGTCGGAGTGAGCCTTGATGGCCTCGTACTCCTCCACCGTCTCAGGGATGCGTCCGAGTAAGTCCTCGCCGTACTTGAAAGCAGCCTCCTCGAATGAGGCGAACCGCTTCCCGGCGAGCCTGTTGGCCCTGTAAAGGGACAGCTTGGCTTCCTTGCGGGCCAGATCTGCATCCCTCTCGGCCTTCTTGCGGGCCTTCGCGGCTTCCTCGGTCTCGGCAGAGATGGCGTAGCGTTCCCAACCAGGGAAGTGGAGCTTGCCCTTGATGGCAGCCAACCATTCCTTCTCGTCCAAGCCTTCCAGCCAAGCCGCCTCGGCCTTCTTCCACTCCTTCATCTCGATCTCGAAGGCGCGCTCCTCAGGCGTCATGGCAGCCCACCGCTTGGCAGCCCAGCGGGCAGTGGTGGCCTCGTAGTCGTAGAACTCACGCTTGATGACATCGCATTGGTGATCCCAGAGGAACCACTCGATGGTGCGAACTTTCTCGGTCTCTTTCACCGGAAGCGTGTAGGTCATCCCCAGCTTCCGCTTGTCATACTCGGCGCGGTAGGCGGATCGCTCCTCGGGTGCGAACTCACCCCAGAGCTTGGCGTGGTACTTGGCGGGCATGGGTGGGTACGTGGGCTTCTCGTCTTCGAGGGCGTGAAGCTCGTCGTCAGTGTAGATGTCCACGATGGCGTAAAGGTCGTCGCGGTCGTCTCGGTTCTTCATCGTCTGTCATCCTTCGACCCTCGCACGAGGGCTGGTGCTGGTCGTGTTGAATGAGCGGAGTGGGGCCGCTCGGTTTTCTAGGGGATGTGGAAGCCTTGCTGACCTATCCTGGCGTTCGCACAATATTCTTCGACTTCGGAGGAAGCGTTCTTTCTCCTTAAGATGGCCCAATCGACAAGTGACTGAAAATGCAGGGTTTTCTTGGCTAGCCGGCAACGGTAGAAAATTCTAAGATTATCGGCAAACGTCGCACAATGTTGCGCGAAGGGGCCAGATTGTCGCACGGACAGGCCAGACACCCACCCAGACACAGAGACACGAAAGAACGTCAGCGACTGACCGACCGCCAGCCCACCTCCGCACCCCTTCCGAGCCCCTCCCCACCCCTGCCAATGACCTCAACAGGTCAAGGTGTGGGACATCTGATCCGTCATCCGACGCGATAGCGGGCAATCTCAAGGGCTTGCGTGGTGGATGTGGCACGAGGTGTGGCACCGAGGCCCACTGAGGATGCCTCTCCCTCAGCCACCAAGCCCCCGGATCGCGCCTGTTTCCCCGCGCGCGTGCCGATACCGCGTGCCCGTGCGGGAACACCGCGCGCGGTCCAGGCGGGGCCACGGGGGGGACGCGCGACGGCTCGATGATGAATACCCGGAAACATTTTTCGGCCGCCCCAAACGGGTCTATCCTGACCCCTGGAGGTGGCCGAGGTTCGGGACGATGAAGCAACTCGGGATGGAAGCGCGCGGAACGCAACTCCTGGCTGAGCTCAAGGACCTCATCGAGCGGATGTGGCTCCTTCAGCCTCGCGAGCAGGCGTACGCCATGTACTACCTGGAGCGTCTCATCTCGACCGTCGATGATCAATACGGAGGCGTCTCCGAGCTATCGTCTCAGCAGACGAAGGATCTTTCCGAGGAACTCCGCACGACAGCCACCACGTTCGGGGGGCGTGACCCTGGGCGGGGGTACGCTATGGCCTTGTGCAGCCTCTACGTGGAAAGCCACCACGTCCCCGGCCCGGATGCTGCAGCGGTTCGGGTGACCTTAACGACGACAATCGACGACTTGAGGAAGGCGGCAAAGGACGAGGCGACATACGTGAGATTGCACTAAGTATCCCCCCTCGAATAGCAATCCACCCTCGCGTTAGTCACGGCTGATACTGTTGTAAACCGCCCAGTCTTCGCTCATAGCTATTCCGTCAACTGGGGGAACAAGCCATGACACTCGATCTCTTCCGTCACTTCTTCGTCTTCGAACTCATCTCCGGGGATCTCTACATCAAGGCCGGTCGCTTCGAGATGGCCTGGACCAAGGTTCACGGGTTCACCTGGGGGTGACCCACCCCCCCTCACCGGATGAGGGCTGTAGCTTGCGACGGGGGACTCAGGGACGGCCATCTCTGGGTTCCCCGCTACTACCCTACCGGGAAACGTAAGCGGGCCTGTACGGGGCTGTGGGGCGTCAGATACGCTCCAGTGGCGGTGGTCGGGACGAGAGGTAAAGATGATCGACGAACAACAGCTTCGAGAATGGTTCATCGAGGCCATGAAGAAGTCCGGCATCTCCCAATCGGAGATGTCCAGAAGGCTTTCAGCCCATCTCAATCGGGTGTTCCATGTCACTTACGTGAACAGGATCGTCATGGGCCAACGGCAGATAGGTGGCGATGAGCTCCTCGCTATTCGAGACATACTGAGTGTTGCGCTTCCGAGCGAGCAACCCAGCGAGGTCAAACCACCAGAAGAGGAGGATGAGCTTCCAGAACCTGCGTCTTTCCTGCGCCTCGCCCGATCCTATGCCGCCGCCGCACGTTATCTCGAACCGCATCAGGCGCAGCTCAAGCCAAGATACCCAATGTGGTATTTGGCCTCTCATGCCATCGAACTTAGTCTGAAAGCAGTCTGTTTAGCGGTCGGGCAGAACCCTCGGAAGTACGGCCACGACATCATGAAGGCGGCCCGCGCGGTAGCGAGGCTTGCACATGTCGAATGGACGGATGACGACTTAGATCGCTTTCACTTCATGAGTTCAGTGGCAAGCGATCATGCTCTTCGGTATGTAGACACGAACTACCGTGTCAACTTTTCGGACGAGTTGGTGGAGTGGACTTTTTCAGTCGTTGATCGATGTGCGAAGAAACTCGGGAAGGGATGAAGATCGCCTCACTCCTCCTCCTTCGGCCACCTGAACATCACCTCGGTGGTCCCATCATTCCTCCATTGCATCCCGAGGGTGCCCTGATGGGGATGAACCACGACACCGTCGAAGAGCGTCCGCAACACCTTGGAGTTCACGAGCCCACCGGCAAGCTCTTCGAGCGCCGTCTCACGAGGCAGGGGAACGGGTGAGACAGACAGGGAGGACATCTCCTTCACGATCTCAGCCTTGGCCTCTTCGGTCCTCGCCAAGCGTTCCTTGAGTGCCTCCGAAGGGGTCGTGATCAGGAGGTCGATGACGCCACTGATCTCCTGATCGATGGCGTTGACTTGCTCCTCCAACTCCCGAAAGCGGGCCTCGACCTTTGCATCAGCATCAGGGTACTCGCTGGCGATCTTCGAGCCGTTGCGGGTGATGGCCTCTTCGATGTCTCGCTGACGCACCGAGTGGTACTGGCAGCCCAAGCCCATTTTGGCCTGAGAGCAGACGTACGAGACAACGCCCTTACGCCCCTTGTTCACGCGGGTCATGGCAGAGCCACAGAGCCCGCACCGCACCAGCCCCGCGAGGGCGTTAGGGGTGGCGCCCTTCATCATCGTGCGCCCACCAATGCGTCCCCTCATCGCCTCCTGAACGGCCTCGAAGTCCTCCCGAGAGACGACGGCAGGGAAGTAGTTCTCGACCGGCTCCTGGGGCAGCCGGGAAACCTTCCCGTCTTCGTGCGCCATGATGTGCGGGGTGTAGGTACCGATCACAGCCGGGTTGTGGAGGATCTTCACGATGTAGGAGCGGTGCCAGTGCTTGCCGCGACCGAAGACCGGAACGCCCTCTTGGTTGAGCCGATAGGCAACCTGATGCTGCCCTACGCCTTCGAGGATCATCGCGAAGATGCGCTTGATGACCTCCACCCGCTCAGGGATGCCCTCGAAGCGGTTCTCATCCCTGTTCAGCCGTAGCCACGCAGGGGAGATGGAGGTGAGCGGCTTGTCCTTCACCTTGGCACGCTTGGCGTCCCACGCGGCCTTGAGGCGGCGAGCCTTCATGAGGCTCTCCTCGTTGGCCCGGATGAAGATGATGATGGCGAACAGGAACTCGAAGCCGTCGAGGGATGCCTCGGTGTACCGCTTGCCATCGGACAGGGTCACCACGTCGACCCCTGCCTCCACGATGTCTTCGAGGATGCGGACGGCCTTGCGAGCGGTCTGGCGAGAGATGCGGTCGAGGCTCTCCACAAGGAGCACGGAGCCCTTCGCAATCAGCCCCGTCTGGACAGCCTCTCGGAACTCACCCAGCCTCCCCGCCTCCACGTTCTTGCCCCGGTACGCGGATGTTCCGAGGTCGTGATAGGAGGTCTTGGTGTCGAGCGTGAGCCCGTGGGTGCGGCAGTAGTCCTCAGCCAACCGGGCCTGACGGCGGAAGCTGTCCCCCTTCATCTGCTCAGGGGTCGAGAAGCGGAGATACGAGTAAGCCTTGGTCATGGACGCCTCCATACAGCGGGGGTCCAATGTCTACAAGGGCAGGAGATTGTGACGGCCGCCGGCCGCGACCTCCAGCGCCCGCTTCGCCGTCTCCTGGCCACGCACGTCGCGCAGGTCCGGCGGCGTGCCCTGGATCGCCCGGATGCCGGGCATGGGCTTGGCCAGCACCTGCGTTCCGCGGAAATGATTGGCCAGCTGGATCAGCGAGCGCGGGGCCAGGATCGCCATGTCGCCCCCGGCCCACGCCGCCTCCGGCCCGCAGGCGGCCGGGCAGACGAGACCGTGGCCGCGCGCCTGGGCGGCGATGGCCGCGGGCAGCACGCCCGCCACCGGCGCGATGCTCCCGTCCAGGGACAACTCGCCGAGCACGGTGAAGCCCTCCAGCGCGTCCGGCGGGATCGCACCGATGGCCGCCATCACGGCAAGCGCGATCGGCAGGTCGTAGTGGCTGCCTTCCTTCGGCAGGTCGGCGGGCGCGAGGTTCACGGTGATGCGCTTGTGCGGCAACGCCAGCCCGGAGGCCATCAGCGCCGCGCGGACGCGCTCGCGCGATTCCCCCACGGCCTTGTCGGCCAGGCCCACGACGTTGAAGACCACCTTGCCGGGCATGATCTGCACTTGCGCGTCCACGGGCCGCGCCTCGATGCCCTCGAGAGCGATGGTCGAAACGCTGTTCACCATGGACCGGGATCCGGGGCGACACGCAGACGAGGCACGACGGACCCTCGCAACAACGGAGAGGTCCGATCATGAAGCGGCTCGCAGGTCGCGAAAACCGAGCGCGGGTTGAACTCGTCGGCCGAGCCGCCGCGCCGCAATCCCTGCGGGGGCTTGCGCTACTTCCCCCGCGTCACCCGGATCAGCGCACCGTTCTGGGCGTCGGTGAGGAGCATGACGGAGCCGTCGCGCGCCACCGCGACGTCGCGCACGCGGCCGATTCCCTGGAGATGGCGGGCCTCGCCGGTCACGCGACCCTTGTCGAGCGTGAGGCGGACCAGGGCGCGGCCGACGAGGCCGCCGATGAGGGCGCTGCCGCGCCATTCCGGGAACATGTCGCCCTGGTAGAAGGCCATTCCGCTGGGCGCGATCACCGGGTCCCAGTAGTAGACGGGCTGCTCCATGCCCTCCTTCGCCGTCAGGCCGGCGCCGATGGGCTGCCCGCTGTACTCCTCGCCATAGGTGATCACGGGCCAGCCGTAGTTGCGCCCGGGCTCCACGCGGTTCAGCTCATCGCCGCCGCGCGCGCCGTGCTCCACGGTCCACAGGGCGCCGTCCGGTCCCAGCGCGGCGGCCTGGAGGTTTCGGTGGCCCCACGACCAGATTTCCGGGAGGCCGCCCTTGATGGTCGGATTGCCCTTCGCCGGGCCGCCGTCCGGATCGATGCGCAGCACCTTGCCGAGGTGCGTCCCCACGTCCTGGGCCAACTGCCGCGGCTCGATGAGGGAACGCTCCCCGGTGGTGACGAACAGGGCCCCGGAGCGGTCGAAGACGAGCCGCGAGCCGAAATGCATCGACGATTTCCAGGCAGGCTGCTGCCGGAAGATGACGCGGACCTCGTTCATCTGGGCACCGTCGGACGACAGCACGCCGGTGGCCACCGCCGTGGCGTTGCCGTCGGCACCGCGAGGCTCGGCGAAGCTCCACCAGACGCGTCGGCTCTGCGCGAAATCGCTTCGGACCGCGACGTCCAGGAGACCGCCCTGCCCCGACGCGAACACCTCGGGCAGGCCCTTGACCGGAGGCGACAGCGTGCCCTGGCGATCGACGATGCGCAGGCGGCCCGGGCGCTCCGTGACGAGCCAGCGCCCGTCCGGCAGTTCGGCCATGCCCCAGGGATTGACGAGCCCGCCGACGACCACCGTCGTGGCCAGGGGGATGGAGTCCGCGATCACGGGAGCCCTGGTCTGGCCCTCGAAGGCGGGACGCTGGCCCGCCGCGTTGGGAGGCGCGGCGTTGAAGTTCTGCGCCCGGGCCGCAGCGCCGGCGAGAACCAGCAGGCCGGCGGCCAGGAGCGACGTGCGCAGCGCCGCCGAGGACGAAGGTTGCGTTCCCAAGGAGTGTTCCTTTCGCGGTAAGGGCGGATGCGGCCGCGGGCTTGCATGTGCAAGACCCTACGTGGTGTCGTGGGAACGCCCTGGCAATGGATCCGCGACGCCGATAAGGCCTTGGCCCCGTGCGGCAAAGAGCGCTACACGAGTCTCGTCCCACAAGTCCCCCCAGGTCGAACACGTTCCATGGAGCAGCCGCGCGAACACCAGCCCGTGAAGGGCGTGCTCCTCGTCGCGTCCGCGCTGTTCTTCCTGGCGACCATGGACGCAGCCACGAAGTTCCTGTCGCAAAGCATGGCCGTGCCGCTGCTGCTGGGAATCCGCTACGGCGTGACCGCCCTGCTGGTCGTGGGGGTATTCCTGCCGCGGGTGGGGCTTGCTGGCTTCAGAACGCGGCGCACGGGGCTCGTCGTCCTGCGCAGCCTGTGCCTGGTCACCTCGTCGCTCGTCTTCGCCACCGGCCTCAAGAGCATCGGGCTGGCCGAGGCGACCTCGATCGTCTTCACCGGTCCGATCCTGCTGATGTTCGCCGGCCGCGCCTTCCTCAAGGAGACCATCGGGATCCTGGGCTGGATCGCGGCCGTGCTGGGCTTCGCCGGCGTGCTCCTCGTGGTGCGCCCGGGCGGCGGGGTCGATCTCACGGGAGCCATGCTCGTCGCCGTGTCGTCCGCGCTCTCGGCCGTCTATCACCTCATGTCGCGCACCCTGGCCCGCACCGAGACGACGGTCGCCATGATGGTCTATGCCAACGTCATCGGCGCCGTGGTCTTCGGCTCCACCGTGCCGGGCCTGTGGCCGGCGGAAGGTCTCACCGGCGCCCAGATCGGGCTGCTCGCGGTCTCGGGCGTGCTGGCGGCCGTCGGCCATTTCATGATCACGGCCGCCTACCGCTATGCGCCGGCCTCCCTGCTGGCGCCCGCGAACTACGTGCAGTTGCTGTGGACGGTGCTGCTCGGGCTTGTCGTTTTCGGCACCGTGCCAGACGCACTGGCCGCGCTGGGCATGCTGGCCATCGCCGCGGCGGGCCTGCTGACGGCCTTCAGGGCGCGGCTGCAGGCAAGCTGAGCACCCATGCCCGCAGCCGGTATCCAGCCGCCGGCGCAATGGTGTAGACGAAGCAAAGCCTCGCCCGCCCAGACGGTTCACACCCTCCCATGGAGCAGCACCGCGATCACCAGCCCGTCAAGGGCCTGCTGCTCCTGGCGACCGCGCTCCTGTTCCTCGCGACCACGGACGCGATCACAAAGTACCTGACGCAGCTTCTCGCCCTGCCCGTGATGCTGGCCGGGCGCTACGTCGTGTCGGCGGTGCTGGTCGTGTGCGTGTTCGTCCCGCGGCAAGGCCTGGCGGTCACGCGCACGCGGCGCAAGGGGCTGGTGCTGGTGCGCAGCGCCTGCCTGGTGCTGTCGTCGGTCGCCTTCGCCTCGGGCCTGAAGCGGATCGGGCTGGCGGAAGCCACGTCGATCGTCTTCCTCGGCCCGATTCTGCTGATGTTCGCGGGCAAGCTCGTGCTCAAGGAGACGATCGGCCTGCTCGGCTGGGCAGCCGCGGCGCTCGGCTTCGGGGGCGTCCTGCTGATCGTCCGGCCAGGGGGCGACGTCGACATGACGGGCGCGCTGTTCGTGGTGGGGGCCTCGCTGCTCTCGGCGGGATACCACCTGCTGTCACGCTCGCTCGCCCGCACCGAGACCACGGTCGCCATGCTGGTCCAGGCGAACGTCATCGGTGCCATCGCCTTCGCGGCCGTGGCGCCGGCCTACTGGCCGGCCGAGGGCCTCACCTGGCCGCTGGCCCTGATCCTCGTGGCGTCGGGCACGCTGTCGGGGGTCGGGCATTTCATGCTCACGTCGGCCTATCGCTACGCGCCCGCCTCGTTCCTGGCGCCCGGCAACTACGTCCAGTTGCTCTGGGCGGTGCTGCTCGGCCTCGCGGTGTTCGGCACCATCCCCGACATCCTCGCCATGGCGGGCATGCTCGCCATCGCCGCGGCCGGCCTGCTGACCGCGTTCCGGGCGAGGGCGTTGCGCACGTCCTAGAATGTACGACCTGATTGCATCATGTCGGACGCTCTACGCTCTTGATTGAGCATCCTCTGTTTCCACCGACCGGAAGCCACTCGGTGGGATGACGCTCCTAGAGATCGGTGCTCTGGGGCAGGATGACGAGATCACGGATCGTGACGTTGCGCGGCCGGGTCAACATGAAGTGGACGGCCTCGGCCACCTCCTCGGGCTCGATCAGGCCGCCCCTGGCCTTCTCGGCCTCGAGCTTCTCCTTCGGCCAGTCGGCGATCAGGGCCGTCACGACCGGACCGGGCAGAACGGCACCGACACGCAGGCCATGCGGGATGACCTGGCGCCGGGTGGTGTGGACGAAGGCCTGCACGGCATGCTTGGAGGCCGTGTAGATCGGCTCCCAGACCACCGGCACCACGCCCGCCACCGAACTGGTGACGAGAATGTCACCGGTCTTGCGCTCGATCATGTGTGGCAGAACCGCGCGGATCGTGCGGAACACGGCATTGACGTTGAGCGTGAGCATGCGATCCCAGGCATCCGGATCGCCTTCGGCCGCGATGCCGCCGACATAGGACCCGGCATTGGCGTGGAAGATGTCGAGCTGTCCGCCCCAGGCGAGGATCTGCGGCAGCATGCCTGCGACGGAGGCGGGCGACGTGACGTCGACGACGAGCGGCAGAGCCTGCGGGCCAAGTCCCTGCGTCGCCTTGGCGAGGGCGGCCTCGTCCCGGTCGACGAAGGCGACGCGGGCGCCGGCCGCGACGAGGCGCCGGGCACAGGCGAGACCGATGCCCGACGCGGCTCCGGTGATGGCGGCGACCTGGCCGCTGAGGGACTGGTTCACGGGGTGTCTCCGGTCATGATGCGGGAGCCGCCAGCAGGCTCGCGCGCCGCGCAGCCCGTTGCAGGTCCTCGAAGATGGAAAAGCGCAGTGCGTGCCGGGCGGCGACGTCGCCACCGGCCGGTTGGAAGGTCGCGCCGCACGGCGCGGCCATGGCCGTCATCGCCGCGGACAGGTCGCCATGCTGGCCCGCCGCGGCGGCGCCCAGCATGGCGGCGCCGAGCAGCACCGGGTCGGCGCCCTCGGGCACGAGGACGGGCAGGCCGGAGCAATCGGCGAGAAGCTGGCGCACCAGCCCATCCCGGCCCGCGCCGCCGCTGAGCACGATGGCGTCGATGACCGCCCCGGCGTCGCGGCTGACCGTCAGGATCTGCCGCAGGCCGTAGCCGATCCCGAGGACGGCGGCGACGTAGAGCGCGACGAGGCTGTCGACGTCCCGCTCCATGCCCAGCCCGGCCACGATGCCGCGCGCGCCGGGATCGGCGTGCGGGGCGCGGTTGCCGAGGAAGTCGGGCACGACGACGAGCGAGCCCGCCAGCGTGTCGGCCTTCGAGGGATCGTCGACGGCCCGGGCCGCGCGGGCGGCCAGCCAGTCGGCGAGCCCCTGGCCATCGGCTGTCGCCAGCGCCGTGGCTTCCGACGCGGCAGGATGGAGGGACAACACCCTCTCGATGGCCGCGCCGGCACTCGACTGCCCGCCCTCGTTCAGCCAGAGGCCGGGCACCATGGCATTGAAGTAGGGTCCCCACACGCCGGGCACGAACAGCGGATCGCGGGTCGAGGCCATGGTGCAGGCGGAGGTGCCGAACACATAGGCCAGGCGGCTCAGCATCGTGCCGTGCGGCGAGCGCGTGCCCACCGATCCGACGCCACCCGCATGCGCGTCGATGAGGGCCGCGCCGACCGGCGTGCCGGGCCGCAGGCCGAGTTCTCCGGCGGCACGGACGGTGAGCCCGGCCGCGAGCGGCGTGCCGGCCGGGACGATCTCGGTGCCAATCCGGGCGAACCCTTCGTCCGCGAGGTCGCCGAGCCCGATGCTGCGGAAATAGTCCGCGTCCCACCGGTTCTCATGGGCGAGATAGGTCCACTTGCAGGTCACCGTGCAGGTGGAGCGGGCGAGCGATCCCGTCGCGCGCCAGGTGAGCCAGTCCGGCAGGTCGAAGAACTGCCACGCCCGTCCGTAGGTCTCCGGCAGGTGTTCCTTCAGCCACAGGAGCTTGGGCGTCTCCATTTCCGGCGAGATGCGGCCACCGACATAGGCCAGCACCGCATGGTCGCCGGCATTGATCCGCTCGGCCTGGGGAACGGCGCGATGGTCCATCCAGACGACGATGTCGCGCTCGGCCTGCCCGTGGGGACCCACGGGCAGGGAGGCCCCGTCCTGTCCCACGACCACGAGCGAGCAGGTGGCATCGAACCCGATGCCCGCCACGGAGGCGGCCAAGACCCCGGCCGAGGCCAGGGCCTCGCGCACGCTGGCGCAGACGCAGCGCCAGATGTCGGCGCTGTCCTGCTCGGCGATGTCGGCGCCGTCCAGGTGCAGCGCGATGTCCCGCCGTGCCACGGCGAGGCAGCGTCCGGCCCGATCGAAGACGCCGGCCCGCGCGCTGCCGGTCCCCACGTCGATGCCGATGAAGTGCTCGGTCATGGCGGGCTCGCCTCCCGTCAGGCCGCGGCGCTGCGTCCGCCGGGCAGCGCGCGGGTGCCGTCGGGGTTGCGCAGGTACACGCCGTGCTCGAGCTGCTGCCGGCGCAATTCCTCGACGTCGATGTCGGCCACGGCCCGGTTGCTGCGCACCGACATCTTCGCGGCGCGCCCCGCCGCCTCGCCCATCGCCATGCACGTCGCCATCACGCGGATGGCGCCCATGGCCTCGTGCGTGGCGGAGATGCTGCGCCCGGCCACCAGCAGGTTGCGCACCTTCTGCGGCACGAGCGAGCCGAAGGGGATGTCGTAGCAGTCGCCGCACCAGATCAGCGTGCAGCCGTCATCGGCGGGCCGATGGATGTCGATGGGGTAGCTGGCCACCGCGATGGCGTCGTCGAAGTGCTTGCAGGCCAGCACGTCGTCCTGGGTCATGACGTAGCGCCCGACGATGCGACGCGTCTCCCGGATCCCGATGAAGGGGGCCGTCTTGGTGAAGTAGGCCTTCTCGAAGCCCGGCACGTAGTTGACGAGGTAGGTGACGATGTCGTCGATCTGCGCCCGCCCCTCGATCTCGCCCTTGGTGAGGCTGCGGGCATCGGTGCCGTCCGTGCCCTTCACGCGCGTCATGTTGATCCACACCTCGCCCTTCTTGAGGCCGGTGATGATGATCGTGCGCTCGTTGGGGATCTTGAGGCCCCGCTCTTCCTTGGCCTTCGCCATCAGCTCGCGCAGGCCCACCACGATGAACTGGTGGTTCTGGCCGAAATACTCCGCGGGGATGAAGTCGGTGAGGTAGGTGCGGGCCTGGGGCGGGGCATTGGCGATGCTCATGCGCAGCGCGTCCGTGTCGACGCCCGCCAGGCAGAACATCAGGGTCGGGGGCTGCATGCCGCCCTGCGCATTGCCCTTCTCGGTCGGCACCCCGGCGCGGAAGGCCACGTCGGCATCGCCGCTGCAGTCCAGGACCACCTTCGCCAGGATGGCGTTGCGCCCGCTCTTGCTCTCCACGATCACGCCGCGGATGTCGTCACCGTCCATGATCGCGTCGGAGAAGAAGGTGTAGAACAGCACGTCCACGCCCGCCTCGGTCAGCATCTCCAGGGCGACCGTCTTCACGGCCTCGGGCTCGACCAGCGTGATGCCCATGTGCAGCGGGCACGGCCGGTGCTCGCTGGCGCCGTCGCGCTCGCGACGCAGGCGCTGGATGAACTTCTCCGGCAGGCCGTCGATGATCTGGTTGCCCTTCTGGCCCAGGAAGCCCAGCACCGGCAGGCCGATCGTCATGTTGCCGCCGACGAAGCTCCGGCTCTCGATGAGCCCGACGCGCAGGCCGTCCTCCGCGGCCGCCAACGCCGCCGTGATGCCGGCGGGACCGCCGCCGACGACGAGCACGTCGTATTCGACCGAGACGGGAATGGAGCGGGCCGGTTCGAGAATGGTACGGATCTGGGTGTTGGACATGGGTCGGATATCCTGGGGTGCGGCACGTGGGGGAAGCGGCCCCCGGACGTCCGGAGGCCGCCGCGGTTCTGTCTCGGTCAGGCGGGCATCAGCGGCTTGACCCGCTCGACGATCGCGGCCACGGCCTCCTTCACGGGCTTGCGCCCGATCACGGCGAGCTGCACCTCCTCGAGGAAGGTGGCCTGGGCTCGGGCCGCCTCGGGGAACGGCGGGAAGGCGCCGCGGGCGTCGGCCAGGACCTTCGCCTCGACGGCGGCGACGGGGTTCTTCGCCTTCAGCTGCGCGTCCGCGTAGCTCGACACGCGCACCGGGCCGTTTCCGTTGATGGCCATGCCGAGCGTCACGCGCTTGCTGGACACCTCGCGGATGTAGCTCCAGGCGAGGTCCTTGTTCCGGGCGTTCTTGGGGATCGACATGGCCCAGGCCTCGACCACGGACGCCATGGGCATCTTGCCCTTGAGGCCGGCCGAGATGGGGAACTCGATCGCCTTGATCTTGCCCGGGAACTTGCTCTGGTCCGCATTGTTCAGCTGCGCGAAGCGGGCGAAGGGCAGGACCGTGAAGGCGGCGCGCCCCTGCTGCAGCCAGGTCACCTGGTCGTCGTTCTTGGTGGTGGCGTAGCTGCGCGGCAGCGCGCCGGCCTCGAACAGGGCGCGCAGCGCGGCGAGGCCCGCCTCCATGGCCGCCGGGTTCGGCACGAGGCGGAACTGGCCGTCGATGAAGTCGCCGCCGAAGGCGCGCGCGAACATCACGGGGAACACGGCGAGGTCGCTGGCCAGCACCATCCCGGTCACGGGCGTGCCCGCCTTGGAGGTGAAGGTGAGCTTCTTCGACTGCTCGATCAGCTCCTCCAGCGTGGTGGGCGGCGCGGCGATGCCGGCCTCCTCCAGCAGCGCCTCGTTGTAGAAGAGCCCCTGCGTGGCATGGCGCACCGGGATGCCGATGAGCTTGCCGCCCACCGTCATGCCCTGCACGAGGCCCGGCGCGATGTCGGAGAAGTCCTCGATGGGGTTCTTCTTCTGCCAGTCGTCCAGCGGCTCGAAGAGCGCGGCGACCTGCGCCGTCGGGCGGTTGTCGATGAGGTAGCCGACCCCGAAATCCGTCTCGCCGAGGCTCGCCTCGCGGAAGAGGCGGTCCTGCAGGGGATTGGAGTCGAAGGTGGTGAAGGCGAGCTCGGCATCGCTGGCCTTCTGCCAGTCCTTGAGCAGGTCGCCGTCGCCGGTGCCGAGCACCGTCTGGTGCACCTTGTGGCTGAGGATATTGAGCGTCTTGCCGGCCGCCCGGCCGGGGCCCGCGGCGATGAGGGCCGCGCCCGCGGCCATGGTGCCGAGGACGGCGCGACGCGAGGGCAGTGCCTTGAAGTGATCGGTCATGGTTTCCTCCCTTTTTATCCCTTCGTGGCTCCGGCCGTCAGGCCGGCCACGAGGTGTCGGTTCATGAAGATGACGAAGAGCAGCACGGGCACGAGCTGCACGGTCGAGGCGGCGAACAGGATTCCGTAGTCCACCCCGTCGATGGATCCGATCATCTCGGAGATCACCAGCGGGGCCGTCTTCGCCCGTGTCGCCGTGAACACGAAGGCGAAAAGGAACTCGTTCCAGGCGTACACGGCGACGAAGACGCTGACGGCGAGGATGCCCGGCGCGGCGAGCGGCACGATGACTTGCCACAGGATGGTGAGCCGGCCTGCGCCGTCGATGGAGGCGGCCTCGTCGAGCTCGCGCGGGATCTGCTCGATGAAGGTGCGCATCAGGATCGTGCCGAGCGAGACGAAGAAGGTGGCGTAGAGCACGATCAGCACGAGGTGCGTGTCGTTGAGGCGCAGCGCGTTGACGATGGGGAACAGCGGCAGCGTCACGACAATGGGCGGGATCAGCCGCACGATGACGAGGCCGGCCATGCCTGCCTGCATCCAGCGCCCCGCATGGCGCGCATAGGCATAGCCGGCAATGGTGCTGGTGAGCACCGCGAGCGCGGTGGCGCCGGCGGTGACGATGGCACTGTTGGCGAGGCCGGCGAAGAACGCGCCCCAGGAGTGCCACAGCTCGGCATAGTGCTTGAGCGTCGGCGTGAAGAGGAGCTTGGGGGGCACCGCGAAGATGTCCTGCCCGGGCTTGAAGGACGACACCGCGATGAACGCGATCGGCAGCAGCGACCAGACCAGGATGGCCGCGACCGCGACCGCCTTGCCCGCGCCGACGAGGGCCCGCTCAGTGCGCATGGGACGCCCCGCTGCGCCGCAGCACGAGGGCGTAGAGCCCCGCCAGCAGCAGCGATGCGACGACCATGATCCACGACGTGGCGGCCGCCGGCCCGAAGGCGTTGAAGGTGAACGCCTCCTGGTAGAGGTAGATGGCCACGACCTCGGTCGAGCGCGCCGGACCGCCCTTGGTGAGCAGCCAGGCTTCCGAGAAGAGGCGGAAGGCGAAGATGTAGCGGAACAGGAGCGCGATCACGATGGCCGGCATCAGCAGCGGCATCGTCACGCGCCTGAAGGCCTGCCAGCGGGTCGCACCGTCGATGCGCGCCGCCTCGTAGAGCTCGCCGGGCACGGCGAGCCGGGCGGCATACAGGATCACGAAGGTGAACGGCAGGTGCAGCCAGACGGTGAGCAGGCCGATGAGCACGAGCGCGTGCGAGGGCTCGTAGGCCCAGTCCAGCGTCGGCAGGCCCCAGGCCCGCAGGGCGAGCGTCACCGGCCCCGCATCGGGATCGAACAGGAAGCGCCACATCACCACCGCGGTCACCTCGCTGACTGCATAGGGCGCCAGCACGGCCACGAGCAGGAAGCGGCGGAAGGGCAGTCCGCTGGCGAAGAGCAGCGCCATGCCCAGGCCCAGCAGCAGCTCGACGTGCACGGCGACGAGGACGAGCAGCACGGTGTTGAGGAGAGCCTGCCGGAATGCGGGATCGGCCAGGACCTTCAAGTAGTTGGCGAGGCCTACGTAAACCGGCGCCTGGCCGAACGTCGACGCGCTGAGGCTCAGCCAGACGACATAGAGCGACGGCAGCACGATGACGCCCAGCACGAGGGCGTGGACGGGTGCCAGCATCGGCCATACGCGAATGGGCTTTGTCGCCTCCACCAAGTCCTCCTGGTCTCGTTGTCCTGCGTCCCGCGACCCGGGCCGCGATGCTTCAGCTGTCCTTGACGGCCCGCAGCTTCACCGGGCCTCGCCGAACCGGCGCCGGGGCCGCGCTCTCCGCCGGCGGCGCGCGCAGCGTCATGGTGGAATCCCGCACCTGCAGGCTGGTGCCGAGCACGATGGCGCGGGGCGGCTCAGCCTCCCCCGCCATGCGCAGGCGCAACCGCTCCCAGGCCGCGGCGGCCATGTCCCCGATCGGCTGCCGGATCGCGGTCAGTCCGGTCCGCCGCGCGCTCATCCAGGGATAGTCGTCGAAGCCGATCACCGAGACCGGATCGGGAATGTCGATCCGCAGCTGCGCCAGCGCCGAGAGAGCCGACAGCGTGGTGACGTTGGTGAGACCGATCACGGCCGTGGGCCGTTCGTGGCGCTCCAGCCAGTGCCTCAGGATCTCCGCCCCGCGCTCGGCGTTCGATCCGAGCTCGATCACCGTCGGCTCCCGCTGGACCGTGGCCCGCATGAGGTCGGCCGCGCCGGCGATGCGCTCGCGGATGGGCGAGATGGAGAGGTGCGAAGCGGCCACCAGCACGTCGCGGTGGCCCAGCGTGATGAGGTGACGAGCGGCGATGCTTCCCGCATCCCGGTTGTCGATGGCCACCGTGTCGACCACGGAGCCCTGCGGCGGCACGCGGTCGGCGAACACGATGGGGAGCCGGGCCACTTCCTCGGCCAGCACCGGCGGAACCGCATCGGAGCACGGGACGACGATGAGCCCGGACGGGCGCCAGGCGAGCATGGCCCGCAGCCGCGAATGCTGGATGCCGACGTCGTCGCGCGAACTCGCCACGATGATGTCGTAGCCGTCGGCCTGGGCGAGGACCTCGATCTGCGAGACCAGGGAGGTGAAGAACACGTCGTCGAGATCGGGGACGAGGACGCCGACGACCTTGGCCTGGCCCGAGCGCAGTTGGGATGCCGCCCGGTCGACCTCGTAGGCGAGCTCCCGCGCCGCCTTGCGCACCCGCTCCTGCAGGTCGGCATTGACGGGCTTGTTGCCGCTGAAGACGTTCGAGACCGTGGCGATCGACACGCCTGCGCGGGCCGCCACGTCCTTGATCGTCGGTCGTTTCCGTCCCATCGGGCACGCCTGTTAAACGTTTTTCTGGAAAAACGTTTAACAGGCGTGTCGGCCCCTGGCAAGCCGGAACGTCCTCTGGCCGCGGGAGCCTCGCAAGGACGTGGAGGGCCGGCCCGCGACGGACTAGTCTCGAGACAGTGGGAGGATGGAATGGCCGAACCGGGATATCGCTGGGTGATCGTGGCGGCGGGCGGCCTCATGGGCTGCATCGCCATGGGGTCGCTGTTCTCCCTGCCCGTGCTGCTCAATCCCATGGCGGCCGCCACGGGCTGGTCGCGCACCGGCATCTCCGCCGCCATGACCTTCGCCTTCCTGGCCATGGCGGTGAGCGCCATGGGCTGGGGTGCGCTGTCGGATCGCTTCGGCGCGCGGCCGGTGGTCTTCGCGGGAGGAACGCTGTTTTCCGCCAGCCTGCTGCTCGCCAGCCAGGCGGCATCGCTCCTCCACTTCCAGCTCGCCTTCGGCGTCATGGCCGGTTGCGCGGTCGCGGCCTTCTTCGCCCCGACCATGGCCACGGTGACGGCCTGGTTCGAGACGCGCCGCAGCCTGGCGGTATCGCTGGTGTCGGCCGGCATGGGGCTCGCCCCCGTCACCATGTCACCGCTCGTCGCCCAGCTGGTCGAAAGCCGGGACTGGCGCACGGTGCTGATGGTGCTGGCCGCCATCGTGGCGGCGACCACCCTGCCGCTGTCGCTCCTGCTGCGGCGCCCCCCGGCCCTCTCCGCGAGCAGGACCGGCGGCGCGGGGATGGCCGGTGCCGATGCCGTGCCGCCAATGAGCGTGCGCCAGGCGGTCACGTCGGCCCCGTTCCTGGTGCTCGTCTTCACCAACTTCTTCTGCTGCGCGACGCATTCGGGACCCATCTTCCACACGGTCAGCTACGCCGAGCTGTGCGGCATCGGCACCGTGGCGGCGGTGTCGATCTACTCGCTCGAGGGGATCGCCGGCATGGGCGGGCGCATCGGCTTCGGCCTGCTGGGCGACCGGCTGGGAGCCAAGCCCGTGCTGGTGGCCGGCCTTCTGGCGCAGGCCTTCGGGGCGCTCGGCTATTTCTTCGCCGGCACGCTCTATGAATTCTACGTCGTCGCGGCCGTGTTCGGCTTCGTCTATGCGGGCGTGATGCCGCTCTATTCGGTGCTGATCCGCGAGAACTTTCCGCTGCGCATGCTGGGCACCATCATGGGCGGCACCGGCATGGCCGGCGGTCTCGGCATGGCGACGGGCCCCGTGCTCGGCGGCTGGATCTTCGACCGCACCGGCGGATACGGCGCGCTCTACATCACGAGTTGCGCCATGGGTGTCGGCGCCTGCCTGATCGCCATGTTGTTCCGCCCGTTCCCGAAGGCTGCGGCTCCCGCGCCCTCGCCGCGACTTGCGTGAGGGCGCCACCCGCGGAGCCTCAGCGCGGCAGCGCGCACCGGCCATGCAACCGGTCTCTTGCTTGAACCTTGACGACCTGTAAGCTGACCTTTGCTCGCGCGTGGCGATGGGCCTCGCGATCTCGAGCGAGGGGAGGATCGATCATGGACGATGCGCAGGACGGCGCCGCTGGCCGCCGTGGCTTTCTGAAATTCGGTGCCCTTGCAGCAGCGGGCACCGCTGCCGTGGCCGCGTCGCTGTCGGCCGAGAAGGCCGCGGCGCAGGCCGCCGGCGCCAGCACGCTCCGCACCGTGCTCGACCGCGGCAAGCTGATCGTCGGCACGGGCTCCACCAACGCGCCGTGGCACTTCGAGGACGAGAAGGGCCAGCTCACCGGCATGGACATCGCGATCGCGCGGATCCTGGCCAAGGGCCTCTTCGACGACGTGAACAAGGTCGAGTTCGTCCGCCAGGAACCGGCGGCCCGCATTCCCAACATCGCCACGGGCAAGGTCGACATCGTCATCCAGTTCATGACGGTCTCGCCGGCCCGCGCCCAGCTCGTGAACTTCTCGCGGCCCTACTACGTCGAGGGCGTCGCCCTGCTGACCTCGGTGAAGGGCAAGTACAAGACGCACGACGAACTCATGAAGGCCGGTTCGGCCGCCAAGGCGTCGGTGCTGCAGAACGTCGATGCCGACCAGCTGGTCAAGCAGGCCCTGCCGCAGGCGCAGGTGCTGCAGCTCGACACGCAGGCCAACGCCATCCAGGCCCTGGAGTCGGGCCGTGCCGACGCGGCGGTGGTCGACCTGTCGACGGTGGGCTGGCTGGTGAAGCGCAATCCCGACCGCTACCTGGACTCGGGCTTTCACTACAACACGCAGCTCTATTCCTGCGCGATGCGGCAGGGCGACCTCGACTTCCTGTCCTTCGTCAACACCACGCTGAACGTGGCCATGCACGGCCACCAGACCGAGATCTACGACAAGGCCTTCATGGACTTCTTCGGCACGACGCCGCCCCGGCGCGTGCCGGGCTTCCCGATCATCTGAGCGGGTCGTCCCCCGCCGGTCGACCGGCGGGGGACGCTGCCTCATCGTGAACTACCACATCAACTTCAACTTCGTCTGGAAGTACGCGGACAAGCTCTATTGGGGGCTCGTCCTCTCGATCGAGCTCGCCTTCATCTCGATCCTGATCGGCTGCGTGATCGGGCTGGCGCTGGCGGTCGTCTACAACGACGGTCATCCCTGGCTGAAGCGCGTGGTCTCGGCCTATGTGGAGGTCGTCCGCAACCTGCCGCTGCTGCTGCTTATCTACCTGATCTTCTACGGCATTCCCTCCATCGGCGGCTTCGCCTTCGACGCCACCGAGAGCTTCGTGCTGACGCTGTCGCTCTATGCCGGCGCCTACCTCGTCGAAGTGTTTCGCGCGGGCCTCGCCGCAGTGTCGCCGGGCGTGATCGACGCCGGCAAGGCCATCGGCCTCACGGCCTGGCAACGCTTCGCCTATGTGCGGTTTCCCACGATGCTGCGCATCGTGCTGCCGTCGCTGTCGAACGCCTTCATCTCGCTGTTCAAGGATACCTCGCTCGCCTCCGTGATCGCGGTGCCCGAGCTCACCTTCGGCGCCAACTGGATCAAGACGAACACCTTCCGCGCGGTGGAGGTGTGGATCGTCGTGGCCGGCGTCTACCTCGTGGTGGGCTGGATCCTGCTCGCCGCGCTGCGCCTGCTGGAGCGCGTCCTCATGCCGGGGCGGCGCACATGAGCGGGGCCTTCCAGTTCGTGGTCACCACCCTGCCCTTCCTGTGGCAGGGCCTTCTCGTGACGCTGTGGGTGTCGCTCGCGGTCGTGCTGATCTCCCTCGTGACGGGTGGGCTCGCCGGCATCGGGCTCACCTACGGGCCCTGGTGGGTCCGCCTGCCGCTGCGCATCTTCTCCGACATCCTGCGCGGCACGCCGCTGCTCGTCGTGATCTTCACGATCTACTACCTGCTGCCCTTCGCGGGCCTCAACATGCAGCCCATGCCCTCGGTGATCCTGGCGCTGGTCGCCTTCAAGACCGCCCATGTCGGCGAGATCACGCGCGGCGCGATCCAGTCCATCCCGCCGGGCCAGACGGACGCGGGCAAGGCGATCGGCCTCACCTTCGCCCAGCGCCTGCGCTGGGTGATCCTGCCCCAGGCCGTCCGGCGCTTCCTGCCGCCCTGGGTGAACTCGGTGACAGACACCGTGAAGGGCTCCTCGCTGGTGTCGCTGGTGGGCATCGTCGATCTGATGCTGGCCTCCCAGCAGGTCATCGGCCGCACCTACGAGCCCATGCCGGTCTATCTGCTCGCCGCGGTCATGTACTTCGTCATCAACTACGCGCTCAGCGCGACGAGCCGCCGGCTCGAGACCCGCTTCGCCTACATCCGGGAGTGAGCATGACCGATCCTCTCGTCCGCATCACCCAGGTGAAGAAGTCCTTCGGGTCCACGCTGGTGCTCGACGGCGTCGACCTCGACGTGCCGAAGGGCGAGGTCGTCGTCGTCATCGGCCCGTCCGGCAGCGGCAAGACCACGCTGCTGCGCTGCATCAACGCCCTGGAGACCTACGACGACGGCTCCATCAAGGTCGACGGCGTCGAGATCGGCTTTCGCGGCGAGCCCGGCGGCCCGCGCAAGCGCCGCAGCGACGGCGAGCTCGCCCGCATCCGGGCCGACATCGGCATGGTGTTCCAGCAGTTCAACCTGTTCCCGCACCTCACCGCCGTCGAGAACGTGATGCTGGGCCTCACCAAGGTTCGCGGCATGCCGCCCGCGCAGGCGCGCGAGAAGGCTCTGCACTGGCTCGACCGGGTCGGCCTGTCGCAGAAGACCGCCAACCTGCCGAGCCAGCTCTCCGGCGGGCAGCAGCAGCGCGTGGGCATCGCCCGCGCCGTGGCGATGGACCCCAAGGTGCTGCTGCTCGACGAGATCACCTCCGCCCTCGATCCCGAGCTGGTGGGCGAAGTTCTGTCGGTCGTGCGCGGCCTCGCCGCCGAGGGCATGACCATGGTGGTGGTGACCCACGAGATGACGTTCGCGCGCGACGTGGGCACCCAGCTCGTCTTCATGGACCATGGCCACAAGATCGCCGAGGGCCCGCCCAACGAGATCCTGCGCCGCTCGGACAACGAGCGGCTGCGCTCGTTCCTGTCGCGCATCGAGTTCCGCCAGGACGGCTGACGGCCGGCCTCGCCTCACGTGAGGTCGATGCACGCCGCCACGAGCGACGCCAGATGCGCGACGCTGCGCTCGGCATTGAGCTGCGTGACGCAGTCCCACCGCGACGCGAGGCGCCAGACGCTCTCGTAGGCGCTCATCCAGATCTTCGGGCGCCCCTGGAACGTCGCGGAATAGCGGTAGTCGAACTGGTGCAGCAATCGGCCAGGCGCCGCGAAGGTGACGTCGACCCGCACGCTCCCCGCCGGCAGGGCGGCATCGTAGCGGACGGTTTCCTTGTCGACGCGGGTTCCGGTCGCCCCGAAGGCCCGGCCCATGGTGTCGTCGAGGATCCTGCGCAGGCGGCGGGGCTCGACGGGCACGACCTCGTCGAGCGTTGCCGCGACCACCGCTGCCGGGCCACGCGCCGCCGGGTCGTCCGAGAGATCGGCAAGACCACCGGGGGCGCCGGCCGCCGCGTCCTTCAGCATGGTGGAGAGAAGCTTCACCGGGGTGACGCGCAGGTCCAGCCCCCTGCGGGGCGGCGCGACCATGGCCATGCGCGGTCCGAGGAATCCGGCGACCAGGGGAAAGCCGCGAATGACGTCGTGGATCTCGGCATTGCTGGCTGGCGGCTGGGCGACCAGGCGTTCCTCCAGGCTCGACAGGTCGTCGGCAAAGGCCAGCCGATCGGCCTCGCCCAGGCCGTCGATGTAGAGGACCAGCTTGATCGCCTCCGTGGTCGGGCAACCGCGCAACAGCGGAAAGCCCTGCAGGGCCTCGCGCCGGCGGTGATCCCGCAAGTCGGGGAGTGCAAATCCGTGCATCCGGCTGGCCCTCGAACGATGCGCCTGGAAAGGCTGCGCTCACGCTGCGACGGCACGCTAACCCGGCAGGGGTGGAGAAATCGTGAGGCGAATCCCAGGGAGAACCGCGCGCGGAAAGTGCTGGAAGTGGCCGCCGGTCGGTGCATGATCGCTGCCGGCCAGAACGACGGGAGGGCACGATGAGCGAACTCGACAAGGGCATCACGCGCGAGGGAGAGGGCTTCCAGGGCAGGTCCTGGAACATCCTCGGCCAGACCTATTTCCCCAAGGCCACGTGCGACAGCACCTTCGCCTTCGAGACCAACAGCGATCCCGGCCAGTTCGTGCCGGTGCACGTGCACCCCACGCAGGACGAGTTCATCCTGGTTCTCGATGGCGTCCTGGACCTGAAGCTCGACGGCGTGTGGACGCAGGCCAAGGCCGGCGACCTCGTGCGCATGCCGCGCGGCATCCCGCACGGCTATTTCAACAAGTCCGACAAGCCGGCCCGCGCGCTGTTCTGGGTGTCGCCGGCCCGCAAGCTCGAGGCCTTGTTCAACGCGCTCGACAACCTCACCGACATCCCCAGGGTCATCCAGCTCTCGGCCGAGCACGAGGTCGACTTCCTGCCGCCCGAAGCCAGCGCCTGACGCGCCGGAACCGGCGGCGGAGACCGGGCCTGCCGCCGCCGGCGCGCCGGGCCGCGGCGGCGGCCGCGCGCTTCAGCGCGGCCTTGTGCTGGTGAGACGCCCCACGATATCGTTGGCCGACAGCCAATTCAGTTTCAGCGAATGGAGCCACACATGAGCGGCATCAACCGACGCCAGGCCTTTCAGATTGCCGTAGCCTCCGGCTTGGCCGCGACCACGATCCTGGCCGACAGTGCCGACGAGGCCCTGGCGCAGGCCGCATCCCAGGGCGTGACGCCCACCTGCCGGCTCCTGCTCGTCAACGACATCTACAAGATGAGCGAAGTGGGTGGCCGCGGAGGCTTCGCCCGCCTGGCCGCGATTGCCCGCGCCGAGCGCGCCAAGGGCGTTCCGATGCTCTATGCCCACGCCGGCGACATGTACTCGCCGTCCCTGATGTCGGGCTTCGACCAGGGCGCGCATACCGTCGAACTGCTGAACGTCGTGGCGCCGGACGTGTTCGTCCCGGGCAACCACGAGTTCGATTTCGGCAAGGAGAACTACCTGAAGCGGCGGTCCGAGCAGAAGGCGCTGTTCATGGCCGCCAATCTGCGCTCCGCGGACGGCACGCAGCTGCCCGGCCACGAGGACCGCAAGATCTTCGACCTGGGCCCGCTGCGGGTGGGCGTGTTCGGCGTGGCGCTGGAACAGACGCCCCTGATGTCGTCGACCGCCGGCTTCAAGTTCTCCGACGAGATGACCGCCGTCCGCGAGCAGTCGAAGGCGCTGCGCGAAGCCGGCGCGGACATCGTCGTCTGCGTCGCCCACACGGACTTTGCCCGTGACGTCGAGATCTTCCGTTCGCGCCAGGTCGACGTGCTGCTGAGCGGCCACGACCACGATCTCCGGCTCATCTACGACAATCGCGTGGTGATGGTGGAGTCGGGCGAGGAAGGCGAGCACGTCACGGCGATCGACATCTACGCGACCATCGCCGATGTCGGCGGCAAGCGCACGGTGACCTGGCGGCCGAGCTTCCGCACGATCGACAGCGCCCTGGTGACCCCGGATCCGGAAGCCCTCACCATCGTGAAGAAGTACGAGGCCGAGCTCTCCCGCGAACTCGACGTGAAGATCGGCGTCACCACCGTCGACCTCGACAGCCGCAGCGCGACCGTGCGCTCCCAGGAGGCCGTCATCGGCAACCTGATCGCCGACGCGCTGCGCGACAGCACGGGAGCCCAGGTCGCGATCACCAACGGCGGCGGCATCCGCGGCAACAAGCAGTATCCGTCGGGCGCCACGCTGACGCGGCGCGACGTCCTCACCGAGCTGCCGTTCGGCAACGCGACGGTCATGGTCGAGATCACCGGCAAGGACATCAAGGACGCCATCGAGAACGGCCTGTCGCAGATCGACTCCCGCGCCGGTCGCTTCCCGCAGGTCTCGGGCATGACCGCGACGGTGGACATCAAGCAGCCGGTGGGCTCGCGGGTCCTCTCGATCGAGATCGACGGCAAGCCCCTCGATCCGGCGGCGAAGTACACGGTGGCCTCCAACGACTTCATGCTCACCGGGGGCGACGGCTACACGTCCCTGGGCCGCGGGCGGACGCTCATCGGCAAGACCGACGGCACGCTGATGGCCAACGTGGTGATGGGCTATGTCCGCAAGCTCGGGACGGTCCAGAACAAGATCGAGGGACGCATCGTCCAGAAGTGACGCTGCGCCCCCAACCGCTCCGATCCGCTCACGTCGGCGCGTGGGCGGAGGGCAACGTCGAGGATGATGCTCATGTCGACGCGGTGGATCGCGGCCCTGCTCGCCCTTGCCGTTCTGGTGCCGGCGACGGCGAAGGCCGCGCCCCGCTACAAGCTCGACCGCGACCGCCAGCGCGTCGTCGAGATCACCAATCTCGGCGGTGCGACCGGATGCCTGCCGGCCAAGGTGGCGGGTACGGTCGTGTCGCAGGAGACCGATCCTCGCGGCCTCCTGTCAGGCGTCACCGTCGAGGAGGCGGATGGCACCGAGAGCTACGCCAACGTGCACGAATTGCCGGCGGCGCAGATGAGCGCCGCCGATCTCAAATGGATCCGGCAGGGCTTGGACCAGCTTCTCGCCAAGGGCGCGCGCGTCGACCTGCAGGTGGGTGCCTGCGGGGCCTCCGGCAGCGTGCTGGTGATCAAGTCCATCCGCCCGCTGCGGTGAACGCCCTTACCGGGCCGGGGCGGCGCGGCGGACGACCGCGAGGGTTGCGCCCAGCATGACCGCCGCGAGGCCGAACACGGCATGGCTGCCAGCCTCCGACGGCGTGCCGGCCGCGGCGGGATCTCCCGCGAAGGCGGCGTAGACGGCCCCCAGCAGGGCCGCGCCGGTGATCAGGCCGAGGTTTCGCGAGAGGCTCAGCATCCCCGACACCGCACCGCGCCCTTCGGCGTCGGCGGCGCGCATCACCGTCGTGGTGTTGGCGGCCTGGAACAGCGCATAGCCCGCCGTCAGGACCACGAGCGGCACCACGTAGCCGGCAACACCGAGCCCCGCCGGAACGACCGCCAGCGACGCGGCGGCGGCGACCATCCCGGCGAGACCGGCGGGCGCGACCCGATGGCCGCCGAAGCGGTCGACGAGGCGACCGGCCGGCACGCCCGCCAGCGCCGAGACGATGGGTCCGCACGACATGGCGAGGCCCGTGGCGGCGGCATCGAGGCCGAGGACGGCCGACAGGTGGAACGGACCGACGACGAGGGTCGCCATGACCACGCTCGACACCACGGCGGACGCCGCGTAGCCCGCACGCAGGACCCCGTCGCGCAACGAGGCCAGGGGCACGACCGGCACGGGCGCACGCCGTTCGATGCGCAGGAGCACGACGGTGGCCGCGACGGCCACTGCCGCCAGTCCCGCCGTCACCGGGCCGGAGGCGCCACGCCCCCCGGTCATGGCGAGCGCAAAGGCGGAGAGTGCGACCGCCAGCACGATGGCGCCCGGCCAGTCGAAGCGGGCGTGGGCCGACGGCGAGACGGCCCGGCCCCGGGGAAGCAGGGTCCAGGCACCCAGGGCGACCGCCGCCCCGATCGGCGCCTGGGCCAGGAGGACGCCCCGCCAGCCCAGCGCGGCGACCAGCACGCCGCCGACCGCCGGGCCCAGCGCGGTGCCGATGGCCGACATCGTCCCGATGAGGCCCATGGTCGACCCGAGGCGCTCGGGACGCGACACCTGCGGGACCAGGGCGAGCGACACGGCGATCATGGCCGCGGCCCCTGCCCCTTGGGCCGCCCGTGCGGCGACCAGGATCGCGAGACCCGGCGCGCATCCGCCCGCCAGCGACGCTCCGGCAAACAGCAGCAGGCCCAGCACGAGGACGCGGCGCTGCCCGACCCTGTCGGCCAGGCGTCCGACGATGACGGCGAGCGCCGTCATGGCGACGAGGTAGGACAGGACGATCCACTGGACGGCCCCGAAGGACGCGCCCAGGTCGTCCGCCACGGCGGGCAGGGTGACGTTGGCGCTGCTGGTTCCGAGCGAGGCCAGGAGGGTCGCCGCGGCCAGCGCGGCGAAGCCTCCGTGCGCGGAACCCGCGGCAGGGCGTGCGAAGGGGAATGGCATCGGAAGACCTCCAGGACGACGGACTGGAGATCACCATCGGCCCCATGCAGACATGGCGGAAGGCGCAACGGTTGCATTGAATCAGTGCATCCAACGCCATACATAGACGTGGGGGATCACGCGATGGCCAGGCCGGACCTCAGCCAGCTCACGACTCTCGACGTCCTGCTCGAGGAGGGCAGCGTCGCCGGCGCGGCACGCCGGCTCCGGCTGAGCCCATCCGCCATGAGCCGCGCGCTCGCCCGGCTGCGGGTCGCCATGGGCGATCCCCTGCTCGTGCGCGCCGGCCGGGACCTCGTGCCAACGCCCCGCGCGCTGGCCCTGCGGGAGCAGGTGCGGCGGCTGGTGGAGGAGGCCGAGGCGGTGCTGCGCCCCTCCGTGGCGCTCGATCTCGCCGGGCTGTCGCGCACCTTCACGATCAGGACCAGCGAGGGCTTCGTCGAGACGTTCGGCCCGGCGCTCCTGCGCCGTATCGAAACGCAGGCGCCCGGCGTCGGCCTTCGCTTCCTGCCGAAGGACGAGCGGGACAACGACCGGCTCCGTGACGGGTCCGTGGACCTGGAGACCGGGATCCTGCGCGCCACGAGCGGGCCGGAGCTGCGCGCCCACGCCCTGTTCCGCGACCGCTTCGTCGGCGTGGTCCGCGCCGGACATCCCTTGGCCGGCAGCGCCTGCGACCGCGACCGATACGTCGCGGCCCGGCATGTCGTCGTCTGGCGGCGCGGCCGGGAGAAGGGGCCGGTCGACCGCGCCCTCGAGGACATCGGCCTCGGGCGCGCATCGGCCGCCATCGTCGGCGGCTTTGCCGAAGCCATCGGCATCGCCCGCCAAACCGACCTCGTCGCCACCGTCCCGGCGCGGCATACGGAGGGGCTTCGAACCGGCATGCATGCCTTCGCGCTGCCGTTTCCCGTGCCCGAGATCACCGTCTCGCTGATCTGGCACCCGCGCATGGAGGCCGATCCGCCCCATCGCTGGCTTCGCGGCCTCGTCCTGGACGTGTGCGGATCCAAGGCACCGGGCCGGGCGGCGCGGGGGAAGGCCTGACCACTGGCCCGCGAGGCCGGGACGCGCCGACAGCGGGCGTCGTCATCGGCCTTCACCTCGGCTATGGTCCGACAGCGGGAGGGTTCGATGGTCGATCGCATCGTCGTTGCAGGGGGCGGGTTCGCCGGCTTGTGGGCGGCCGCAGCCGCGGCGCGGGCGCGGGACCTCGCAGGGCGATCCGCCGAGACCCTCGACATCGTCCTCGTCGATCCTTCGGCCTTCCACACGATCCGCGTGCGTTGCTACGAGGCCGACCTCGCCCCGGTCCGCATCCCCCTGGCCTCGTTGCTCGATCCCATCGGCGTGCGGCACGCGCCGGCCGAGGTCGTCGGCATCGATCCCGCCGGTCGCACCGTCACCCTCTCGGGGTCCCCGACGCCCCTGCCCTACGGGCAACTGGTGCTCGCCACCGGGAGCGCGCTCGCGCCCCCGCCCGTGCCGCTTCGCGGCCCGACCTTCGACGTGGACACGTTTGCCGGCGGCGAGAGGCTCCACGCCCATCTCCTCGCACTCGGCGCCGGCGCCGCGACCGGGAGCGCGCGCACGGCCGTCGTGGTGGGTGGCGGCTCGGTCGGCATAGAGATCGCCTGCGAACTGCCCGGCCGCCTTCAGGCGCTGTTCCCGGGTGCCGGAGCCATCCGCGTGGTCCTGATCGACCGCGGCGAGGCGGGGTCCTGGATGGGACAAGGCGCGCCGCGCGTCCGCGAGGCCCTTGCCGCCTGCGGGGTCGAGATCCTGTCGCACACGCCTGTGGCCTCGATCGACCCCGACGGCGTCACGCTCGGCGACGGCAGCCGGATCGTCGCGTCGACGGTCGTCCTGGCCACGGGCATGCGCGCCAGTCCGATCGCGGCCACGCTCGGCGTGCCGTGCGACCGGCAGGGTCGCCTGAGCGTGGATCGCTTCCTCGCGGTCGAGGGCCTCGCGGCGGTGCACGCGGCGGGCGATTGCGCCAGCGCGCTGGCGGACGATGCCGGGCACCGCACGCTGATGTCGTGCCAGCACGCCCGGCCCATGGGACGCATCGCCGGGCACAACGCCGCCTGCGACCTCCTGGGGCGTCCCGACGAGCGCGTGGCCTTCTCCGCGCCCGACTACGTCACCGTGCTCGACCTCGGCCCCCAAGGCGCGCTCTACACGTCGGGGTGGGACCGGGACACGATCGTCGCCACGGGCGACAAGGCCAAGGGCGTCAAGCGGACGATCAACGGCTCACGCATCTACCCGCCGGATCCCCCGACCCGCGAGGCGATGTTCGCCGCGGCGGCCCCGATCATCCAGGCACGCCCCGCGGCCGCATCCGGGACCGCGTGACGACCGCTGCCCCGCAGGGCAGCGGAGTGGCCCGCTGGCCGTGCCCTCGCCAGGGATGTCGAAGAGGCCGATCTCATCGGTCACGCCGCGCGGACCCTCATGGGGCGCGGTGGGACGATTTTTCGGGCCCCCGGCGCCGGGGTCTCGCCAGCCGAATGAGGCCTCGTCGCCGGGAACGTTCGCGCTCTGATCGCCCACGTAGCGCCCCCACAACGCAGCGTCATCGCAGTCGCTAAACCCCTCGATACAAACGTGAAATCGAGCGTGGCGAGAAGATGAAATTTTTGCGTTCGAGTCCCTTGACCGAAAACTGAGCCACGCCATCTCTGCTCAAGACGCACGCCTGACATGCATTCAGTGCATGTCTGAGGGTGTCGCTCGCCTCTGTTTTCAAACAACCAGATCGTCAGGAGGATTCATGTCTCGCGATACCAGGAACGATCCGGGCAAGCTCGGTCGCCGCAAGTTTCTCGCCGGCTCCGCGCTGATCGGCGCCGCCGCGGCCTCGACGCTGGCCAAGCCGGCACTCGCCAGCGGCACCATCGAGCTTCGCATGGTGTCCTCGTGGCCGAAGGGCCTGCCGGGCGCCGGCACCGGCGCCGAGCGGCTTGCCAAGACCATCGAGGACATGTCCGGCAACCGCATCAAGATCAAGTTCTTCGCCGCCGGCGAACTCGTGCCCGCGCTCAAGTGCATGGACGCCGTCATGGACGGCACCGCCGACCTGGGCCACGACGCGTCGTTCTATCACCACGGCAAGAGCCCGGCGTTCTCCGTGTTCTTCGCGGTGCCGTTCGGCATGACCGCGCAGGAGCAGGCTGCCTGGGTGTACCATGGCGGCGGCTGGCAGCTCTGGGATGAGCTCAACCAGAAATTTGGGATCATCTCCTTCCCGGCGGGCCAGACGGCGGCGCAGTCGTTCGGCTGGTTCAAGAAGGAGATCAACAGCATGGAGGACTTCAAGGGCCTCAAGATGCGCATCCCGGGGCTCGGCGGCGAGCTCCTCAAGCGCGTCGGCGGCTCGGCGGTCCTGCTGCCCGCGGGCGAGATCTTCTCGGCGCTGCAATCGGGAGCGATCGACGCGGCCGAATTCATCGGCCCGCTGAACGACCTCGCGCTCGGCTTCCACCAGGTCGCGAAGATCTCCTATGGACCCGGCGTCCAGGAGCCCGGCGGCATGATGCAGCTGATGGTCAACCGCAAGAAGTACGAGGCCCTGCCGAAGGACCTCCAGATGATCATCCGCATCGCGTCGCAGTGGATGCACGAGGACATGAAGGTCGACTACGACATCGGCTCGGGTCGTACGATGGAAGTGCTGCGCACGCAGCACAATGTCCGGTTCCTGCGTCTCAACAACGACGTCCTCGCCGGGCTCGGCAACGCCTCAGGCCAGCTCGTCCAGGAGATGATGGACACGGGCGACGACCACATGAAGCGCACGCTGAAGAGCTATCTCGCAGCGCGCGACAACACCATGCGGTTCCTGCGCTTCAACGAGCAGGCTTTCCTCAACGCCCGCACGTTGCAGTTCAAGTTCCCGGTCGCCTGAGCGATCCGGCCCATCCCCATTGAGCCGGAGACGGACGGCGGGCCCGAAGCTTCCCTCGGGTCCGCCGGTCCTCGACGCGCGTCACGTCCTGATCTCCGGGTTGAAGCATGAAGTCCATCGAGTCCTTCGTCCATGGCGTCGAGACGCTCAACGGCTGGGTCGGCAAGGCCGTCGCCTGGCTGGCGCTCGGCACGGTGCTGGTCTGCTTCGCGACCGTCTACCTGCGCTATGCGCTGAACACCAATTTCACCTGGCTCCAGGAAGCCTATGTCTGGCAGCACGCGGCGGCCATCGTGCTCGGCGGCGCCTACACGATGATGACCGGCGGCTTCGTCCGGGTCGACATCTTCTACGCCAGGATGTCCCCACGCCGGCGCGCCCAGCTCGACATGGCCGGTACCATCCTGTTCCTCTTTCCGTTCATGGCCGTCGTCGGCTGGGCCTTCTGGCGCCACTTCTGGAGCGCTTTCGTCACCGGCGAGGGATCCCCGAATCCCGGCGGCCTGCCGGCCTGGTGGCTGCTCAAGGGCACGCTCGTGATCTTCGTCGGCCTGATCGTGCTGCAGGGTTGCGCGATGATCGGACGCTCCCTGCTCGTCCTCGGCGGCCGCGAAGAGTTCGCCGGCAAAGCCTCCCACTGACCACGCCCGAAGGACGACGATCGCCATGTGGGATCCCGCCATTGCCGGCCAGGTTCTGGCCGCCCTCTTCTTCGTCACCATCCTCGTCGTCCTGATGTTCGGCTACATCGTGGCCTGGACGCTCGGCGGCCTCGCCGTGATGTTCGGCCTGCTGGGCTGGTGGATCGGCGCCTTCGACCCCGCCCTGTTCCAGGGCCTGGCGTCGCGCTTCTTCGGCGTCATCACCAACCCGGTCCTGATCGCCGTGCCGCTGTTCATCTTCATGGGCGTCGTGCTCGAACGCTCGAAGATCGCAGAAGTACTGCTCACCACCATGGGACAGCTCTTCGGCTCCATCCGGGGCGGTCTCGGCATCTCTGTCGTCATCGTCGGCACGCTGCTGGCCGCTTCCACGGGCGTCGTCGGCGCGACGGTCGTCGCCATGGGCCTCCTCGCGCTGCCGGCGATGATGCGCGCGGGCTACGATCCCAAGCTCGCCACCGGCGTCATCTGCGCGGCGGGAACGCTCGGCCAAATCGTTCCGCCCTCGACGGTGCTGATCTTCGTCGCCGACATCCTCCAGGGCGCCAATGCCGCCGCCCAGCTCGCCAAGGGCAACTTCGCGCCCGACACCGTGTCGGTCGGCGACCTCTTCGCCGGGGCCTTCATCCCCGGCATCGGACTTGCGGTGATCTACGCGCTGTGGGTCATCTTCCGGGCCGCGGTCGACCCCAAGTGCGCGCCCGCCCTGGTCATGACCGCCGAGGAGCGCGCGGGCCTCGGCCGCCGCGTCGTGGTGGCCCTCATTCCGCCGCTCGCGCTGATCGTCGCCGTGCTCGGCTCCATCATCGCTGGCGTGGCGACCCCCACCGAATCCGCCTCGGTGGGCTCGATGGGCGCGCTGCTGCTCGCCATCATCAAGCTCCTGGCCGACCGCTATCTGAAGGGGCACTCGCCGGCGGACCTGGAGAAGAACCTCTTCTTCTTCTGGATCGGGTTCCTGGCGCTGATCGGCGTGATCGTGTGGCTCGGCGGCGCCTTCGGCCTGCTCACGATGCTGCTCGTGATGATCGTTGCCGCAATGGTGCCGGTCGTCGCCTCGGCGGAGCTGCGACGCGACTTCTTCGAGACGCTGTTCGAGAGCTCAAAAGGAACGATGACCATCACCTCCATGGTGTTCGTCATCCTCCTCGGCGCCTCGGCCTTCGCCCTCGTCTTCACCCGCATGGGCGGCGAGGACCTCGTCCGCGGCTTCCTGGCGACCATGCCGGGCGGTCAGACGGGCGCGGTGATGCTGGTGATGACCATCATGTTCGTCCTCGGCTTCTTCCTCGACACCTTCGAGATCATCTTCATCACGGTGCCGATCACCGCGCCGATCCTGATCATGATGAACGTCGACCCGATCCTGCTCGGCGTCCTCATCGGCCTGGTGCTGCAGACCTCGTTCCTCACGCCGCCCTTCGGGTTCGCGCTGTTCTACCTCAGAGGGGTGGCCCCGCCCTCGATCACCACGTCGATGATTTACCGCGGCATCGTCCCCTTCGTGATCATGCAGGTGATGGTGGTGATGCTGGTCTGGGCGCAGCCGAAGCTCGCGACGGGACTCCCCAACTACCTCTTCCGCCAGTCCGAGGCGCAGAAGAAGAACGGCGCCCCGCCGCCCGCCTTCAACAGCGACCAGCCGGAATCGGACGGGGGCTGATCGCGCAAAAGCACAGCCTGTGGGGGCCATGCCGGGCGCCTCCACAGGGTTGCGCGAGGGCCGTCACGGACCGGCACTCCGCATGCTGCAAGAGGCCACCGGCTGTTGCCCATGGCCGGCAAACAGCAAGCCACCCTCGATCGATGGACGGTCAGTCGAACGAGCGCACGTAGTCGATGAGCCAGTCCGGCCAGTTGATCGTCATGCCGTTGCAGCCCAGCTCCGCGGCCGCGATCATGTCCTCCCGGCTCGCGATGCCGGAACTGCGCGCTTCGAGGCCCAGGCCGTGTGCCAGGTCGACGATGTCGCGGGACTGGTTCCTCGCATTGAGCGTGATCATCGAGAAGCCGTTGTCGGCGCAGCGCTCGACGGCACCGCGCGGATCGGTCCGCAGCAGGTCCTCGGGTGCCCAGGCGATCCTGAGGCGCGGCTCCAGCGCTTTCGCGCGTTTCAAGCCGGCCTCATCCTCGATGGAGAAAAGGAAGGCCTGTCCCGCCAGCCCACGCGACTGGAGCGCCGCGACGACGGCCTCCGGCAGGCCCGGCATCGGCTTCTTCAATTCGAGATGGTAGGTCAGCGATGTCCCGAACGTGTCCAGCAGGTCGTCGAGGGTGATCAGCCGTTCACCGGCATAGTCACGATCCCACGACAGCTTCGGATCGTGCCAGGACCCGGCATCCAGTTGCTGGAGTTCGGCCAGCGTGAAGTCCTCGGGCAAGCCCGTTGCGTTGCTGGTGCGGTCGAGCGTCTCGTCGTGAAAGAGCAGGAGACGGCCGTCCCGCGTGAAGGCGACGTCGGTCTAAACCTCGGTGGCCCCCATGTCGACGGCCCGGCGAAACGCCGCCATCGTGTTCTCCGGCGCGTAGCCGCTCGCGCCCCGGTGGGCGATGATCCTGAAGGGCTGTGCAAGAGCCATGGGAACAGCCTCATCACGAGGAGACGCGCCTGTCCAAAACGGTCGCACGGCCCCGTGTCCTCGTCCACACCCACCGCGGCATGCAGTGGCTGCGGTTACGGTGGAACGATGGGCGCGGCGGCGAGGATCACGGCACCTTGGGGCCGCGCATGACCGGACCGGTCCTGAAAACCGACTCGGTTCGCGTCCCTCCTGGCCACCTCATTGTATTGGCTCGGGTCTGGCCGCATCATGTGGCGGGCCACCGATGACCTTGGCATCGCGCCGGTTGTCCGCCGGGCAAGGGTTCGCGGAATGCTCAATCGTCGCGTCATGGCTTTCGGTTCGACCGCGCTTTTGCTGACGACCTCGGCCAACGCTCAGGCGCCGGGGCGCATCTACCGCGTCGGATACATGTCGCTCACGCCGCGAGAGACGTGCGATCACATTCTTGCCGGCCTCGCCCAGCTGGGGTTCGTGGACGGGAACAATCTGACTGTCGATCCGAGTGGCGCCAGCCTCGCGCCCGCCGCGCTGGAGGACCACGCGAGAACCCTTGTCGGCTGGAGGGCGGACGGGATGTTCTGCGCCGGCGACGCCACCGTCGTCGCGGCTCAACGCGTGACGCGGAACATCCCAATCGTTGCGCTGGCGGGAGATCTCGTCAAATCGGGGTTTGCGGCGTCCCTGAACGCACCCGGAGGCAATGTGACGGGCATCAGCCTGCTGTCTCCGGAACTGGACCGGAAGCGTGTCGAGCTACTGTCCGACCTCCTGCCGCAAGGCAGGACGTTCGGCGTTCTGGCCGATCCGATCTCCTCAACCGAAGCCGACGTGGAAGCCTTGCGCCTCTTCGCAGGCAAGCGTGGTCTCAAGCTCGACGTGGCCTGGACGGAAGACGTGGCGGGTGTGGAACCGTCGTTCATGCGGCTGAAGGACGCCGGCGTCGACGGCATCATCCAGCTCTCCTCGGCCATTTTGTTCGGCGGCCGCCACCGCCTCAGCGAACTCGGCCGGGACTGGTCGGTGCCTGTCATGCACCAATGGCCGTCCACCGCCCGCGAGGGAGGTCTCATCGGCTACGGACCCGACTTGCCCAAGCTGGCACGCAACGTCCTCGCCCCGATGTTCGCGCTCATCTTCGGTGGCGGCAGCCCGGCAAGCATCCCGATCCAGCAACCGACCATCTTCGAGCTCGTCATCAACATCGAGGCGGCGGCCAAGATCGGCATGTCGGTCCCACCGGGCCTGCTCGCCAGAGCGGATGATGTGATCGAGTAAGGTTCCAAGTGGAGGAGCAGTGCGGCTCGAAGTCGCTTTGGCCTCTCCCTCGGTGGTTCATCTCCGCAGACCACAGAGCGGTTCCACGCGTCTTTAGTGGCGCACCCGACACGCTTCGATGTCTGACGGTCGCCGCGGCACGCGCCTGCCACGAAGCTTCCCCCACACCCACCATTGCCCGCGCCGTCGCAATCGGCTAGACAAAGCGGGCTTGCCACAAGCATGCACCCGTAGCTCAGCTGGATAGAGCGTTGCCCTCCGAAGGCAAAGGTCACACGTTCGAATCGTGTCGGGTGCGCCAATTTTTTCAACGGTTCAACTGGCAGGCGATCCAAATCGTCCAGTATGCGTCAAATAAGCGCTTGCGTACGCCGGCGGACAAGGGCGGCTGGATGGCACTCATTCGCCAGCTGGTTGGTTGCGAATAGCGCCGTCCGGCTGGCAGTCTCAGACCATTGCCGGCATGAGATTGCGTCATGACGATTTTCGTTGAGGGGAAGGACCCGCTTGGGCCTGTACCGCCCGGAGTTCACGCGCCGCGAATCGTGGACGCCGTGCCGCTCACCGAAGGGGACATGGAAGCTCAAGCCGAGACCAAGCAGGCGGCCATCGGCGGTCTTTTCCTCGTCCCGATACTCCTAGCTCTGGCGTCGATCGTGATTCAGCGGCTATGGGCGCGGCGTTGGACCGCTGGCGATCGGAAGTGAAAAGGCGCCCCGAAGAACGCCTCATCACATCACTCCTTGGCGTCGCTCATTAGCCGACAGCGCCCCTCGTGCCGGTTCTTGAATTCCTCTTCAGGCTCCATCCAGACCCCTCTAACACCATAGCCGCCGTCACTTGGCGGAACCCAGATCCAGTTCTGCGCAACTCGGCTCGGGCGTTCTGGCTCTGCGCTCGCCGTGCCCTGCGCGTACTCCATTCCTCGTGCCACTGACAGTCGCTGCCACGCGGCGCATTCGGTGGTCAGGCATTTCGTCCCCGCCGCCGCGGTGCCGTCTATGTCCCGGTTGACCGCGGCCTTGCCGGGAGCGTTGTCGGGTATGATGCGTGCGAATGGGCACCATTTGCGCGCCATGACGCGCTCGTCGATTCTCATCTGCAACCCCTTTGTTCGGAATCGAGGGTGACGCTCCCACAACGGGACGCCAGGCGAATCTCGCCTCGTTAGAGGGTAGCAGCGGCCCGCATGTCGACCATCAGCGGGATCGCCACAAATCCGTGGATAGCTGGCACTGATGTCCCTGAGCCCCCCTCTTGCGTAGAATACCGAAAATCCGGCGAACTGTCGGAGCCAGGTCGTGGGCAAGATTGCACCGGGCGGCATAGACCGAGATGCCATCCGCGATGACAGGTCGTGTCCCCTGGAGTGGTGCACGAGCACCGGCCCTCGGCAGGGCCCGAGGGTTGATCAGGCAGCCACGGCGGACAACCTGAGAATGGGATCATCGCTCAGTGCGGCGAGGGACTCCAGACTCATGTAACGGCGGCTGACGGCCCACTCGTCGAGCGGGTTGGTCGAGGCGATCTGTGCCCAGTGATCGCGTGGGAACGTCATGTAGTCCAGCACGTCGTCACGTGCGCCGTCCATCAGTTCGCCGAGCTTGGGGAACCGTTCGCGCAGGGCATCGGCCACCTGACGCCATTGCGCGTGAGCAGCCTCTGCCGTGTTCTGGGCGAAGATCGTCTTCAGCATGGCGACCGCCGCCGGTCGCTGCTTGGGCGGCACAGCGGCGAGAGCGTTGCGCAGCCGGTGCACGCGGCACCTCTGGTGGGTGGCGCTGAACACCTTCGCCGCAGCTGCCCGCAGATCCTTGTGGTCGTCGGCCACGACAAGCTTCACGCCACGCAGGCCCCTTGTCGGCCAAGGGAGCGCAGAAAGGCATTCCAGAAGGGCTCACCCTCCGAAGCGCGGGTGGCAACACCAAGGTACTCGCGGAGCACGTCCGTGTTCACGCCGACGGCGACTATCACGCCAACCGAGACGATCCGCAGGTAGGGCCAGGCTCCTTCGATGGGAGGAGACAGGAAGGCGTTCACGCGCTTGTCGATCTCTTCGCAAAGCCGGCTGACCTGGCTCTTCGAGATGCCGGAGCCTCCCATCGCCTTGACGAGGTCGTCGATCGCCCGTGTCGAGATCCCGTGCACGTAGGCCTCCTGTATGACCGCCGTGAGTGCCTTCTCCGCCGTGCGTCGCGGCTCCAGGAACGTCGACAGGTAGGAGCCCTTGCGCAGCTTCGGGATCGCCAGGTCAATGCGACCGGCCCGTGTCTCCTAGGCCCGATCGCGATAGCCGTTCCTCTGCGTCAGGCGATCTGGGCTGCGGACCCCCGCTAGCGCACCGGTCCTCGCCTCGACCTCCAGTTCCATCATGCGGTCGGCCGCAAAGGCCAACAGCTCGCGGACAAGATCGCTGTCCGCCCCCTTCTCGATCAGCTCAATCAGGGCCATCCTGTCGTCGGTCATCGTCGTCACCTGCATCAGGTTCAGCTTCGCAACCGAACCCTAGCCGAAGACCGGCGATGAACACCTCAGCGGCGGCCCGCTCCTACACCACTCCAGGAGACATGACCGACGTGAGCGTCGTAGAACGAACCAGGCGCTTGGACCGCAGGCCGGGCCTGGTCGCGGGCGGCCACACGGCTGACACCTGAGATCCCGCGGCTTGGGCCATTGCGCCACGCGGTATAGCGCACGGCGCGAGGCGTGAACCGGGCATTGTTTGACAAGTTGACGGTGGGCGTAAGGGTCGGGCCGTGCACTCCTCGCCAGACGTGGCTGCTCGCGAGGTGTCAGGCGTCCACGCCGCCTACCAGTAAAGCTTCGATCAGCCGCGTGCGGTCTGCCAGCCCAGCCAGCGTGGAGTCCACGAGCTGCGCGGGGAAGCCCCCGGGCAGCGCCGCGACGACGGACTCCGCCTGCCGGACGGCGCTCGCCGCGATCTCCTCGAAGATGCCGATCATGGCCGGGGTGCCGACACCCGCCTTGTCCGCCGTTTGCAGGAAGTGGCGGGGCACGATCTCGTGGATGGCATAGTGGCGGTTGTCGCCCACGGACATGGCGAGCTTGAACCTTCTGCGGGGGATCTGGTCGGCGTCGAGGCTCGGCTGGGCCGTCAGCACGTCGTAGAGGGGCGTCATGCGGAAGCGCCCGCCTGCCCCCAGGAACACGCTGAAGTTCTTGGCGTGGCCGTCCGTCGCGGCGAGCAGCCAGAAGATGACGTTGGCGCGCATGAACGTCGTGATGTCGGCATCGGGCCTGTCGCTGCCCCTCAAGAGATCGACGATCTCGCGCAGGCCGGGGCCACCGTCGGCCTGGTATTTCCGCGTCGGCGGGACCGACAGGGCCTGGCACGTATCCTCCTGCGGCAGCCGCAGCAGGCGCCCGTCCCGGGTCCACAGGCGGTCGAAGCGCTCGACCAGCAGTGTGCGGCGCCCGCCGAAATCCGCGATCTCCACCTGGGCCGTCGGCACGCCGAACGCGGCGAGCAGCTTCAGGCACAGGTACTCGTTCTCGACGCTGTCGGAGAGGTCGACGCCGTTGGGGAGCTGGCCGATCTGCGGCTTGAGGATGTGGGTGGTGGCACTGGTCCCCAGGGGCTTGAACCACCGGCCGTCCTTGCGCAGCAGGGCGGTCTTTTCCTGCGCCCCGGCGATCGAGATGCGGAAGTCCTCGTCCTCGCCCATGCCCAGCGGGGCCGTCGCGAGGTTCCTGATGATGTCGGCGATCTCCTCGTCGGTCACCGGGTTGCCCTCGACGCCACCGGCGGGGCCGGGATCGACGCCGTCGGGCAGGAACTGCAGGGCACCGACGCAGTCGTGGCCGAGCGCGGTCAGCAGGCTGTAGGCATCGGTACCAGCCGCGCCGACCCGCTCCGCGATGCGCCTTCGGATCGGATCGCTGTCCGGCAGCAGGTTGTCGAACACATTGATGACCGGGGCCCCGACATAGCGGTCCTCGCGCAGAGGCAGGGAGAGCGACACCGGAAAGGCGCTGGGCCACTCGAGCCAGTCGGACCCGTACCGGAAATCGATCGCGCCGCTCGTCTCGCGACGCAGGACGCCGACGGGGCGGCCGTTCAGGAACACGTTCAGAGGCGCATGGGTCGGCCGGCGGGCCATCAGAAAAGCGCCTCGATGTCGGCGGGGCCGCCCTGGCTGCGGGGCCTGACGACGAGTTCGAGGTCGAGGGCCGCCAGGGCGGCCATGAGCGTGCGCAGCTGGATCGCGGGCTCCCCGGCCTCGAGCCGGGACACCGTCGCCTGGCGAAGATGAATGCGGTCGCCCAGTCCGCCCTGCGTCAGACCCCGCTGCTTGCGGACGCGGCGCAGGACGGCGCCAAGCTGCTTTTCGGTGCGGACGATGGGATCGGTCATGGGCGCCTCCTGGCGATCATATACGCGATCACGTATAAAGCTTCAATATACGAATTTGCGTATGAAATCGAATTATACGCATACGCGTATTAAAGCAGGTTATACGCGAGCGCGTATGAAGCGCGACTGCACGGCACGAGCCGGATCGCCACGGCCGGCCACAGGGCGAGTGCCGCAGGGGCAGACTCAGCCGGCGAGATGCCGCTCGAGGAAACGGGCGATCTCGGCGAAAGCCTCCTCGGTTTCCGGGGTGAAGGGCTTCAGGAACTGGGCGTGGCTTTGCGCCTCGAACACCTGCAGCGCTGCTTCCACGCCCGCCTGACGCAGCTTGCGATGCGTCCGCACGGTGTCGCTCAGCAGGAGATCGCGCGTCCCCGAGGTCAGGATGGCCGGCGGGAAGCCCGAGAAGTCCCCGTTGATCGGCGAGATCAGGGGATCGCGCAGGTCCCGCCCGCCGGCGTAGAGCAGGGCCGCCGCTCCGACCCAGCCGTCCATGGACCCCAGCACGTTGTCGACGAGCGCGTTGGCGAAGAGCGTGTCGCCCGTCCGCGTCAGGTCGGCCCAGGGGCTGCCCGGCGCGATGGCGGCCGGCAGGGGAAGACCCTGCTGCCGGGCGCGCAGCAGCGTCGCGAGCGTGAGGCCGCCGCCGGCCGAGGTGCCGAAGATCGCCATCCGCTCCGGCCGGTTGGTGGCCAGCAACGCGGTCCACACGGCGATGGCATCGTCCAGCGCCGCGGGGAACGGGTGGTCGGGCGCCATGCGGTAGTCCACCGACACGACGGTATACCGGCCATAACCGGCCATCATCATGCCCTCCCCGGCCCCGACCTCGCCGGGGTAGAGCACGTATCCGCCGCCGTGCAGATGCATGAGGACGCGGCCGCGACGGGCCTCCGGCATGTCGGTCGGCGTGGAGACGAACACCGGCACCCCGCCGAGCACGGTCCGTTCGAGAGTGACGCCGAGCCGCGTCCGGACGGCCTCGAGAGCCGGCCCGGCATGGGCGCCGCTGGCCTCGGCGAGCGCCCTCCAGCCGGCGGCGTCGGAGGGCACGCGATCCCAGCCCGCCGGCAGCGGCGCGGCGACGGCGGGCTTCAGCGCCTGGCTCACCGTGTCCGGCACCGGCAGCGGCCGGGCAGGGATCTCGCGCGCGCCCGGCACCACGCCGCCTCCGGTCGACTGGGCGGCGGCGCCGAGGGAGCGTGGATCGACGACGCCGGGCAGCAGCCCCATCGTCGCAGAGCCCAGCAGCAGCCCACGGCGCGAGAGCGCCCATCGTCCCAGCCTGCGCATCGTCATCTCCCCGCCGGCAGGGCACGCGCCCGTCTGGCAACCACGACGGGCCGCGATCGTCCTGGCCCCCGGCAACGATGACGGCATCGCCGGGCTTCGCGCAAGGCACTGGCGGGGCAGCGGCCGGCACGGTATGGACACGACGACATTTCAGACGATCATTTTCCATGACCCCTTTCCTGCAGGCGCTCTCCTTTCTTCTCCAGGACCTCGCCGCCACGCTCGTCTTCGCGGTGCTGTTCGCCGCCACCGGCAACACCGTCCTCGCCGCGCTCGCCGGCACGGCGGTCGGCCTCGCGCAGATCGCGTTCCAGCTGTTGCGCGGCAGGCCCGTGCAGTCCCTGGAATGGCTGAGCCTCGTCGTCGTGCTGGCCGCGGCGGCCGGCACCCTCCTCACGGACGATCCTCGCTTCATCCTGGCCAAGCCCACCGTGGTCTACGCGGCCATCGGCGTGGTGATGCTCAAGCGAGGATGGCTCCTGCGCTACCTGCCCGCCATCGCACGGCGGGTCGCGCCCGACATCGCCATCGCGGTCGGTTATGCCTGGTCGGGGCTGATGTTCGTCTCGGCCGCCGTCAACGGCGCCGTCGCGCTCGCCTTCAATGTCCCGACATGGGCGCTGGTGATGCCGGCCTTCGGATTCGCCAGCAAGGCGATCCTGTTCCTGGCCGGGTTTGGCGCGCTGCGGCTGACCGTCAGGCGGCGCCTGCGCGCCATGCCCGCGGCCGACCGCGAGGCCCTGCTGAAGGACGCCCGCTGAGCCGCGGCGCAGGCGGGCGACGTTCGCCCGTCTCAGTTCGGCGCCAACCCCAGCGCCGCCCGGAACCGCGTCTTGAGGGCCACGGCGTCGCGGATCGGGAGCGAACGCGGCGGGTTCACCGACCGCACCTTGATCACCGCCAGACGCGGCCCGTCCGCCGGGCGGGCCAGCGCCTCGCAGACCTGCGCCAGGCCGGCCGCGTCCGACACGGTCACGGCGGACGCGAAGCCGCAGGCCGTCGCGACGCCTGCCAGGTCCACCCCGCGCCCGGTGTGGCTCGCCTGCATGCCGGTTTCGCCGAAGTGCTGGTTGTCGATGACGGCGATCGCGAGGTTGCGCGGTCCCCCCGCACCGATGGTGGCCAGCCCACCCATGCCCATCAACTGCTCGCCGTCGCCCGTCACCACGAGCACGCGGCGGTCGGGACGCGCCTGCGCGAGTCCGAGCCCCATCAGCGCCGCGCCACCCATCGCGCCCCACAGGTAGAAGTTGCCGTCGTGGTCGCCGGCCGCATGGACGTCGTAGGCCGGCGAACCGAGACCCGTGACGACAAGCATGTCGCCGCGGTCGCGCAGCAGAGCGGCGACGACGTCGCGGCGGGCAAGCTGGGGCTCTGTCGTCGTCATCGCGTCACCACACCTTGCGGCCGAGCAGCCGCTGTCCGATCAGAACGGCGACCTGCTGGTCGGCCGTGAAGGCGAGCGCGGCAGCCGACTCCACCGACTCGACCAGGTCCCGTGCGGTCTCGGCCCGCATCACGGTGACGCCCATCGCCTCGAGCGTCGGCTGCGTGGCGCGGCTCATCGGCACCTGCCACGGGTTGAACTCGGCCCACTCCCCGCGCATGGTCACGAGCATGAGCAGCGGGAACCGGCCCATCGCCGGCAGGGACAGCATGTTGATGCAGTTTCCGACGCCGCTGGACTGCATCAGCACCACCGAGCGTCCGCCTCCGAGCCACGCGCCGGCGGCGACGGCGATGCCCTCCTCCTCGGTGGTCAGGACCGTCGCGGTCACCTCGGGATCCGCGGACAGCAGGCGGATCAGCGCGGCATGGCCCGCATCCGGCACGTAGGACATGTGCCGCACGCCGGCCGCCTTCAGGACGCGGTGAAGCTCCTCCGGCCAGTCCTCATCCCGTCGCTCCGCAGTCTGTGCCGTCACGCCGCCCTCCCGGTCCGCCCGACAGCATCTTTGAACCGCGCAACGGGGGAAGTCGAGCCCAGGCCGCTTCGGTCCATCCGGTGCTCCTCCGCCATTTGCGAGCGCGCAGGAGGCCTGCCCAATCATCCGGCGCAACGCCCTGAGAACAGTAATAAATGGCGCCAAAAGCGGCAGTTTGCATCGCCAGAAGATGAATCGAATTTAGCAGATTGATTGCATTAACGATGCGCTGCAGCAGAGCTTGCTCTGCTACGCCTCTATTCATATTCAAAGGCTGCAATCCTCGGATGCAACAACAACCTAAAGTTGAGTGGTCAGAACCATGCAAGTTGGGGCTATCAGGCTCGCGACGACGCTCGCGCTCGCCGTCGTTCTCCTCGCCGTCGCTGCACAACCACTCAGCGCCGCATCCCAGGCCGCCATCGGCATCGCCGGCGTCGCAGCGATGATCGGGATCAGGCTGCTGCGACTGCAGGGTTACTGGCGCCATCTCTTCTACGTCATCGCGGGCATCCTGATCGTCCGCTACGTCTACTGGCGCACCACGAGCACGATCCCCTCGTCTGCCGAACTCGAGAACTTCATCCCGGGCGTCATCCTCTACGGCGCCGAGATGTTTTGCGTGATGTTCCTGTTCATCAACCTGTTCGTCATCGCCGGGCCGGTGACGCGCCGAAAGGCGCCGCTCCTGTCGCCCGAAGACGCCCCCACGGTGGACGTCTTCATCCCGACCTACAACGAGCCCAAGGACATTCTCATCGCCACGCTGGCATCGGCCAAGGCGATGATCTACCCGGCGGACAAGCTCACGGTCTACCTGCTCGACGACGGCGGCACGGACCAGAAGGTCAACGATCCCGATCCGGACGTGTCGGAGAAGGCCGCGGAACGGCGCCGCGACCTTCAGGACCTGTGCGCGGAGCTCGGCGCCGTCTACCTGACGCGGCCGTTCAACGAGCAGGCCAAGGCCGGCAACCTTACGCACGCGCTCGGCCACTCGAAGGGCGAGCTGATCGCCGTGTTCGACGCCGACCACGCGCCCGCCCGCAACTTCCTGCAGCTCACGGTAGGCCACTTCAGCACCGACGATCGCCTTTTCCTGGTGCAGACGCCTCACCAGTTCCTGAACCCCGACCCGATCGAGCGCAACCTGGGCACCTTCAAACGCATGCCGTCCGAGAACGAGATGTTCTACGGCATGATCCAGAAGGGCCTGGACAAGTGGAACGCGGCGTTCTTCTGCGGCTCGGCGGCCCTCCTGCGTCGCACCGCGCTGGAGGAGGCGGGCGGCTTCTCCGGAGCGTCCATTACCGAAGACTGCGAGACGGCACTGGAACTGCACTCCCGCGGCTGGCACAGCCTCTACGTGGACACGCCGCTGGTGGCGGGCCTGCAACCGGAAACCTTCGCCGCCTTCATCGGCCAGCGCTCGCGCTGGTGCCGCGGCATGCTCCAGATCCTGATCCTCAAGAACCCGCTGTTCCACGCGGGCCTCACAATGGCCCAGCGGATCTGCTACCTCTCGAGCTCGATGTTCTGGCTATTCCCACTGCCGCGCACGATCTTCCTGCTCGCGCCGCTGATGTACCTGTTCTTCGACCTGCAGATCTACAACTCGACACTCGAGGAATTCTGCGCCTACACGATCAGCTATCTCGCAGCATCGCTCATCATGCAGAATTACAACTACGGCCAGTTCCGCTGGCCGTGGGTGTCGGAACTTTACGAGTACGTTCAGACGATTTACCTCCTGCCCGCCATCGTCAGCGTGATCCGCAACCCGCGCCGGCCGGTCTTCAACGTCACCGCCAAGGGCGTGACGACGGAGGAAGACAGTCTGTCCGAACTGGCGTGGCCCTATTTCGCGGTCGTCGGCGTCCTGCTGCTGGCACTGGCGATCGGCGTGATGCGGTTCAACGCCGAGACCGAGGCACGTGGCATGCTGGTGATCGTCAGCATCTGGAACCTGCTGAACCTCGTGATCGCGGCCGTGGCCCTTGGCGTCGTCTGCGAACGGCGCGAGCGGCGCCGGGCGCAGCGCCTGCCGATCGAATGGCGCGGATCGCTGGTCAGCGGCACCACCACCGTCCCCGTCATCATCCGGGAGGCGTCGATGGGCGGTCTCAAGCTTCTGCCGGCCGCGAGCCAGACGGCTCTCCCGCTGCGCAAGGCCTGCGAACTGACCATCGAGACGCGCGGCGGCCGTCCGCCCGCGATCTTCCACGGCATCGTCGTCAATGCTCAGGGCGACAGCACGCAGCGCATCTACGGATGGAGCTTCACGGAGCTCAACACCGAGGGCACGCGGCTCATTGCGGAACTCATGTACGGCGATCTCGGCCTGCTGAGCCGGATCCGCCTGGGACGCCAGCGCGTGCGCAGCCTCCTGGTCGGAACGGCTGAAGTCTTCGCCTGGAGCATCACCTACCTGACGCGCGGTCTCTACTTCGCCGTGTTTCGCCGGCCGGCAACGGGCCCGGGACCGGGAGGGGCGTGAGCCCCCTCCCCTTGTCGCTCGATCAACGGATGACCCCATGACCAGCCGCCTCACGCCCGCTCTCGTCGCGCTTGCCCTGTCCGCGATCTTCCAGACCTCTGCCGGGCCTGCCCAGTCTCAGACGCCGACCACGGTGGTGGCGTCCGGCGCCCTTCGCCTCCTGCCTCTGCCGCTGCGTGCGTCCCGGCTCGGGGGCGAGCTCGATACGCGCATCATGCCGGTCTTCGTGTCGGCCCGCGATGCATCGCAGCCAGCCACGCTGCAGCTGAGCTTCATGAATGCCCTCACGGTCCTGCCGGAGCTGTCGCGGATCAGGATCAGCATCAACGATGTGCCTGTCGGCGAGCGCCTGCTGACGGCGACGGAGAGGCCGGAGACGCTGATCGTCGAGGTTCCGCGTGGACTTCTGGAACCTGGCTTCAACGCCGTGCGCATCAGCGTCGACCAGTCCCACCGCCTCGATTGCTCGCGCAGCGGCAGCTACGAACTGTGGACCCAGATCCTGCCCGAACAGTCGGGACTGCAATTCGCCTCAGGCCCGGGCGAGATCCGCGACATCCGCGAGCTGGCCGCCACGCCCGTGTCCCGGACGGGCCGTGTCAGCCTGCGTCTGCGCACCCGGCCCGATGCCGACGCCGCCACGATGACGCTCTTCGCGCGCATGGCCCAGGCCGCGGTTCTCGCCGGCCGCTTCGACAAGACCGACATCGAGATCAATCCCGACCCCGGCCTCGACCCCGGGATCGACCTCGTCGTGGTGCAGGGCCTCGAGGGCGCACGCCAGCCCTTTGCCGTCTCGCATGACCTGCGCACGGACCGCGTGACGCTCACCGTCTCCGGCGCCAACGAACGCGACCTGGAGGCCTCGCTCGCCAACCTGGAGCAGCGGATCGCAGCCCTGCGCCCCACCGGCAGCGCCGCTGGCTTGCGCGCGCTGGATGCGGCGAACGGCGTTCGGCTGGACGGTGGCGAGACGCTGCCACTCTCCGCCCTGGGCCTCTCAACCGTGCGCTTCTCCGGTCGCTACATGCGCCAGAGCGTCAAGGTGCAGATGCCCGCCGACTTCCTGCCCGGCGACTACGGTCGCATGATCATGAAGCTCGACGGCGCCTATGCCGCGAACCTCGCTTCGACCAGCGCCATCAGCGTGCGCGTCAACGGCACGGTGGTCGGCAGCCTTCCCCTGGCCCGGCACCGCGGGGACGTGTTTTCCAAGCGCGCCGCCTATCTGCCCCTCACCGCGTTCAAGCCGGGCGTCAACGCGATCGAGATCGAGGCCGAGACGACCGACGAGGGCGAGACGCGCTGTCTCGCCGCGCAGCAGAACACCAGCCGCGAGCGGCTGCTGCTGATGCAGACCGGCGAACTCGAGGTGCCACGCCTGGCCCGCATCGCGACGTTCCCATCCCTGTCCGGCGTCCTGGCCGGGGCGCTCCAGGCCGTCTCGCCGGAAGGACGGCTGACGGTGTTCATGCCCAGGCCGTCTGCGGAACTCGCGCGGTCCACCGTGGCGCTCGTCGCCAAGATGACGTCCGTCACCGGCCGCATCTCGCCGCTCACGCTGAAGTACCAGAAGCCCGACGGATCCGTGCCGCATCCTCTGACGATCGGCGGTTTCCGAGACGTGCCAGCAGCGACGTTGTCGGCGGCAGGCGTTGAGCCGGGCGACCTGAACCGGGTGTGGAGCCTGTCTTCGGATCTCGGCACACCCATGCGCTTCGCCAGCCTCGCGGCGCCCCGCGCCGCTGCCGTCACGGCGTCTGATGCGCCTTCGTTCGTCCTGCCCGTGGCCGGCTCGGGCGAACTGGTGGGCCCACGCGAGGGACCGCTCATGGCGCCGGGCGCTACCATCGCGCGGTTCTCGGCGACGTCCTCCGGGCTCATCGAACAGGCTCTCACCGCGACCGGACTGCGGGGCTACTCCAATGCGATGGACAAGCCGTCGCCATCCCGCCTGCTCACGCCGGCGAGTTCGCTGCTGATCAGCCAGGACGCCGACAGGACGGGACTCGACACGAGCTGGAAGCTGCTGCCGCAGATCGCGTCCTCGACCGTGATCACCGGACCGACGAACGCGCTCATCGAGGCCAGCCTGCGCGAGATGCTGGCGGCGGACCTTTGGCAGGACCTGGTCGGACAGGCCGGCGTGTTCAACAGGCCGACGGCGTCCTTGCGCTCGCTCGCCGCCGAACCGCGCGACTACGTCGTGACCGAGGAGCTGATGCCAGGCAATGCCCGGCTGATCGTGGCGGGCTGGATGTCGCGCAACGTCCCCGTCTACATCGGCCTTCTCGCAATCCTCGCGGTGCTTCTGGCGGCAGCGTTGCAGGCCTGCGTGCGCCATGCGGGCGTCAAGGCATGACGAGGCTGAAGATCGCGGCGGCGGTCTTGGCCGGCGCGGCGCTCGCCTTCACGGCCGGCAACCTGGCCGGCCGAAAGGACGGACAGGTCGCGGCCTCCGCGCCCGCACCCGTTCAGGCGGCCGCTGCGCAGGAGGCCCCCGCACCGTCGGTGCCCGATGCCTGGCTCACGAGCGCGTGGCCGGCCTACAAGACAGCCTTCGTCCGCAACGGGCGGGTCCTAGACGACGTCAACCGGGTCTCGCACAGCGAGGGGCAAGGCTATGGCATGCTCATCGCGACACTCGCGGACGACCGTGAGGCTTTCGATGAAATCTGGGCCTGGACGCGGCGTGAACTGTTCATCCGCAACGACGGGCTCGCGGCCTGGCGCTGGGAGGAGCGGGCCAGTCCCCACGTCACGGACGCCAACAACGCGACCGATGGAGACATCCTGATCGCCTGGGCGCTGGCGGAGGCCGCTGAGCGGTGGAAGTCGGCCGACTATGCGCAGGACGCCAGACAGATCGTCTCCGCCGTCGCCCGCAAGACCCTGGCGCGCTGGCAGCGCGGCACCGTCATCCTGCCGGCCGCCACGGGCTTCGGCGCCGGCGACCAGAGCGACGGTCCCGTGGTCAACCTGTCGTATTGGGTGTTCCCCGCGTTCGACCGGCTTGCCCGGACTGCTCCGGACGTCCCGTGGGCCGAGTTGCGGGCCAGCGGCCTGCTGCTCGCGCAGGCGGCCCGGTTCAGCCTGGTCAGGCTGCCGCCCGACTGGCTGTCGCTGGCCGGGACCGAGCCAAAGCCGGCACAGGGCTTTCCGGCGCGCTTCGGCTACAACGCCATCCGCATTCCGCTCTATCTGGCCTGGGCTTCACGCGGCGACGCCGAGCCCCTGCGCCCGTTCGCCGGGCTGTGGAACGAAGCACGCTCGCTCGGGCCGTTCGAGATCGACCTGACCACCGGCGAGGCGGTGAGCACGATGGAAGGGGCCGGCTATCGCGCGGTCGCCGCCCTCGTGTCCTGCGCGCTCGACGGACAGCCGATGCCGGCCTCGCTGCGCACCGTTCCCATCCAGACCTACTACTCGACCACGCTCCACATCCTGGCTCTCGCCGCCACTCAGCAGGGATACGCCCAATGCCTATCAAGACCCTCCTGATTGCACTCCTGTCCGCCACCGCCCTGACCCTGCCGGCCTCGGCGCAGGACGCATGGACGGGTCTTTCGGCAGGACGTCCCGTTGGGACGACGAGCGTGTCGGTACCCGGTCAGGCTGGCCTGGCCGGCCGAGTGGACGAGGCGACCCTGCGCGCGCTCGCCGCGCGCAACGACATCGCCGGGGTCGCGGCCGAGATCCGCAAGCTGCGCAACGAGAACCCGAACTGGACACCGCCGCAGGATCTTTTCGAATCCACGCCGGACCCTGCCGAAGAACAGCGGCTCTGGGCGCTGTTCGGCCAGGGCAAGCTCGACGAGATCCCGTCCGTGATCGCTCTGATCCAGGCGGCACGTCCGCAGTGGCGCCCCTCCGCCGACTTCAGCGCGAAGTTCGCCGCCTCGAAGAGCCGGCGCGAGATCGTCGCCGCGTCGGAGGCCGGCAACGCCGTCCAGGTGGTCGCGCTCGCATCGGCCCAACCGGGAATTCTCGTTTGCGGCGAGATGGACGTGCTGTGGCGCGTCGGGGAGGCCCTGGTGAAGACCCGGGCCTCGGACAAGGCCTTCGAGCTCTACAGCTATATCCTGTCGCGCTGCACCGACACGAAGGAGCGGACGGCCACGGTCGAGAAGGCGGCCACCCTGCTCGCGCCCGACCAGGCGGAGAAACTTTTGACCATCGGCCTGCAGGCCAAGGATGCGTCGTCCTTCGAAGCCGTGCGCCGCAACGTCCTGCGTTCGCGCATCGCAAGAGCGATCGACGGCGGTCCGGCCGTGGCAGCCGCCGACCTGGCCGCCTTCGAGGCGTCGGCCCTGCAGGCCCGCCAGGCAGAGGACGTGATGCTGGCCGGTTGGCTGCACTATTCGCGCAAGGAGATGCCGGCGGCGGTGACCAATTTCGAAGCCGCCATGGGCATGGTCACGTCGCCCAAGGCGATCGAAGGATTCATCCTCAGTCACCGGGCGATGGGCAACATAGACGTCGCGGAGCGGCTGGCCTACGACCGCCGCGCGGTCGACCCCGCCATCGCGCGCCTCTACATCGAGATCATGGCGACGGACCTCACCCGTTCGCCGCGGGTCGACATCGATCCGAACCGCATCGCCCGCCTGGAACCGGTGGTCATGGACGGCCGCTCGGCGGTCGGCGCACAGGCCCTGGGCTGGTACCTCTACAATGGCTCACGCTTCGCCGACGCGATGCGTTGGTTCAAGCAGTCGCTCGACTGGGAGCCGATGGAGGCGAATGCCCTCGGCTACGCCCTCACGGCGAACCGCCTGAAGGACGCCGCGACGTTCCGCGCGGCACTCGCCTCCTACGGTCCGCAGTTCCCGGCCGTCGCGGCGCTGAAGCGCATCGAAACCGTCTCGAGGCCGCGCGGCAGCGCCCCCGCCGCACCCGCCGACAACGCATCGAACGCCCTCAGCAGGCAGGCGCTGGAACACTTCAAAGCCGGCCAGTACGAGGCCGCCCTGGCCGCGCTCGACAAGCGCCGCCAAGCCCGCCCCGAGGATCGCGGCCTGTCGATCGTCCGCGCCTGGGCCCTCTACCAGTCCGGCCAGTACGTGAAGGCGAAGGCTCTGTTCGAGGATCTCGACAGCAAGCAGTCCACCCGCGACACCCAGTACGGCAAGTTCTACGCGAGCCGCCAGCTGCTGCCGCCCCAATTCGGCTCGAACTGACAGCCGCCGCCGCGGGTCACGCGTGAGGTCGGGGCAGGTTGCGAGGACTTCGACCGCTCTCCACTGCCGGGCCGAAGGCGCGTCGTGTCCCAACCATGACGATAGTGGCCGGCCCGGCCGCCTACCAACCGGCGAGGCGGCACACTGTCGGCAACGCCAATACAGCGTTGATCGCCAAGAGCCCGCGTTGCCCCCCGTCACCAGCCGCGGTCCCACTCCGGGCCGTCGCGCCAGGCCGAGGCCAGGAAATCGACCAGGGCGCGGACCTTGACGGCCAGATGCCGGGCCGGCGGATAGAGCGCGAAGACGCTCAGCGGGGGTTCCTCCACTTGGGCCAGCAGACGGACCACGCGACCGGCCCGCAGGCTGGGACCGGCGATGAAGCTCGGCACGCGCGCGATCCCCAGGCCGGCCTCGGCGGCCGCCAGGCAGGCCTCTCCGTTCGAGAAGGACATGCGCCCGGCCACGGCGACCACGTCCGGGGTGTCCCGCGCGGCCGTCGAAGGAAACGACCACGTGTGCGGATCCCGGAAATTGGTGTCGACGATGCAGTCGTGCGCGGACAGCTCGCTTGGAGTCCTCGGCTCCCCGTGCTCGGCGAGGTAGGCCGGAGCAGCCACCGCGACGATTCGGGCCTCGCACAGCCGGCGCGCGATCAGGCTGCTGTCGGCCGGCTGGCCGATGCGCACCGCCGCATCGAAGCCCTCGTCGACGAGGTTCACCAGGCGGTCGGTGTAGCTCACGTCGAGCTGGATCTGCGGAAAGGCGCGGGCGAAATCCAGGAGGATCGGGTTCAGGCACAAGGTGCCGAAGGAGGCCGGCGCCGTCAGCCGCAGCCGTCCCGAGGGTGCCCCCGAGGCATTCCGGACGGAGGCCTCCAGGGCGTCGAACTCCTCGAGCAGGGCCTTCACGCGCAGATAGTAGGCCTCGCCGACCTCGGTCGGCGACAGGGCCCGGGTGCTGCGCTTGATCAGTTGCACGCCGAGGTCGGCTTCCAGCCGGGCCACGAGCTTCGAGGCCTGGCCGCTGCTCGTGCCGAGCCGGCGAGCCGCGGCGGCAAAGCTGCCGGTGTCCAGCACGGCGACGAACATGCGGTCGCAATCGAGGCGGTCCATGCGCGGGTCCCAAACCAACGAGAGCCGAAGGTGGCCGCTGCGAAGGCGAAAGGGAAGGTGCTTCAGCGCTCGGGCCGGTCCCACGCGAGCTCGGGGCCGAGGGGGACGATGCCGGTCGGGTTCAGCGTCTTGATCGAGTAGTAGCCGCGCTTGATGTGGTCGATGCTGACCGTGCCGCGCACCCGCGGGATCTCCAGGATACGGCTCAGATAGGCCGTCAGCGCGGGATAGTCGGCGATGCGCTTCCGGTTGCACTTGAACAGGCCGAAATAGGCGGCGTCGAAGCGCACCAGCGTGACGAAGAGGCGGATGTCCGTTTCCGTGAAGCGGTCGGCGAAGAGGAAGGGCCCTCCGGCCGCAAGCCGCGCCTCGAGCCCGTCGAGCGTCGCGAAGACCTGGGCGTAGGCTTCCTCGTAGGCCACCTGCGTGGTCGCGAAGCCCGCGCGGTAGACGCCGTTGTTCAAGCCCCCGTAGAGGTGGTCGTTCAGCGCGTCGATGGCCTGGCGGAGGTCGTCGGGACACAGTTCGACGTCGGTCGCCGCGAGGCTCGCGAAGCCGCTGTCGAACATCCGCACGATGTCGGCCGACTCGTTGCTGACGATCGTGCGACGCGTCTTGTCCCACAGCACGGGAACGGTCGCGCGCCCGGTGAACTGGGGGTCGGCCCGCGTGTAGATCTCGTGCATGAAGGTCACGCCGTTCACGAGATCCCCGTCCGCGGCAGGGAAGCGCCAGCCCTGCTCGGAGAGCTCCGGCTCGACGACCGACACCGACACGGCCTGCTCGAGCCCCTTCAGCGCCCGGGCGATGAGCGTACGCGACGCCCACGGGCAGATCAGCGCGACGTAGAGGTGGTAGCGGCCCGCCTCGGCCGCGAAGCCGCCCTCGCCCGTCAGGCCGGGCGAGCCGTCCGGCGTGATCCAGTTGCGGAAGCTCGACACCTGCCGCACGAAGCCGCCCTTGGCGTCGGTGGCCTGCACGGGCTGCCAGTCGGCCGTCCAGCGTCCGTTCACGAGCATGGTCTTGGCTCCTTCGCCCGGCTGCGCTCAATGCGCCACGAGGGCGACGGACGTGCCCCAGGGGTCGCGCAGCACGAGCCGTTCGCCGTCACCGGCGGCATCGGTCGCCCGCTGGCGCACGGCCTCGATCCGCGATCGGTCGGCCCGGATCTCGACCTCCGCGAGCCCGGTGGAGGGCAGCTCGCGCGGGCCCGCCCCGCGGCTGTTCCAGACGTTCGTCGCCAGATGGTGATGGTAGCCGTCGGAGGCGTAGAAGCTTCCGCCCGGATACCGGCAGGTCAGGTCGAAGCCGAGCACGCCGGCATAGAAGGCCTCGGCCGGGGGAATGGCGCCCACCTGCAGGTGCACGTGGCCGACGGTCGAGCCCTCGGGAAAGCCAGCCCAGGCCCTGGCACCCGCCTGTGCGACGAGATCGTCGATGTCGAGCTGTTCGGTGGTCATCTCCACCTCGTGCCCGTTGCGCCGCCACGTGGCGGCGGGGCGATCGACATAGATTTCCACGCCGTTGCCTTCCGGATCAGACAGGTAGATCGCTTCGCTGACGGCGTGGTCGGACGCACCGACGACAGGCGCTCGCGTGGCGGCGGCGTGCTTCACCCAGCGACCGAGATCGGCTCGGCTCGGCAGGAGGAAGGCTGTGTGGAACAACCCCGCTTCCCGTGGCGACCGGACCCGGGCCGACGCATCGCGCCGCAATTCGAGGAGCACCGCGTCGCCCACGCCCAGCTCGACGCGGTCCCCGTCGCGGCGCAGCACGTGCAGGCCCACGGCGCGCTCGTAGAAGGCCTGCACCGCGTCGAGGTTCTTCACCGTCAGGACCACGCGCCCGAGGGCAAGGTGGCGCGGGCCGTGGGATGTGCCGGTATCGGCCATGGGAGATCTCCGAAGCAGCGTGTCCGCTTCTCTGTCTCACAATCCGGTGGAGACGATTAGAGCCTCGCCCGCGGATGCACCGATTCCATTCTGGAAGGGATCGTCAGCGGTCGAAGGCCGGATCGACCGGGATCCGGTAGCCCGCCGCGAGCCGGTTGGTCTCGTTCGCCATGCCCACGACGGCCATGAGCTCCCCGAACTGGGCCGGCGTCATGCCCGCCTTGGCCGCCGCGGCGCTGTGGCTGGCGATGCAGTAGTCGCAATTGTTGGTGACGCTGACCGCCAGGTAGACGAGTTCCTTCACGAGAGGGTCGAGGGCGCCGGGCGCCATCACCTCGCGCAGGCTGTCCCAGGTGCGCCGCAGGGTCCTTTCGTCGTTGGCGATGTACTTCCAGAAATTGTTGACGTCGGGGACGTTCCTCGCCTGCTTGATCTCGTCGTAGACCGCCTTCACGGCGTCGGACGCGTCGGCATGGTCGATGGGAGCGGGCTTGGGCATCGCGGCTCTCGCTGACTGTCGGGGACATAGGACCGCCGGCGCACCGGCGGGACGCGAACGATAGCCGCTGCGGCCCGCCCGGGTACAGCACTCCTGCCGTGGCGAAGGTCCTTGCTCCCCGCCCGCATCCCGAGGAAGCTTCGCCGGGGATCGGTCGAAAGGCGCCGCAGCATGGCTTCTGGACATCACGAAGGGCCGCTCGGCTCCGTCTACGACGCGAAGGCGCCCGCCGAGGTGGCGGCGCTCTACGACGGCTGGGCCGAGACCTACGACGCCGACATGGCGCGCGCCGGCTATCGCCATCCCTCGGTCGGCCTCGCCCTCCTCGCGCGGCACGCACCGCGCGGCACGGGCCCCGTTCTCGATGCCGGGTGCGGCACGGGTCTGCTCGGCGATTGGCTCGGCATTCTCGGCTTCTCCCCGGTCGAGGGCCTCGACCTGTCGGACGGCATGCTCGCCGTCGCCCGCCGCAAGGGGGCCTATGCGGCCCTGCACCGGCTCGCCCTGGGAGGCGCCCTGCCGTTCCCCGACGGCCACTTCGCGGCCGTGATCTCCACCGGCGTCTTCACCACTGGCCACGTGGGTCCCGAGGGCCTGCCCGAACTCGTGCGGATCGTTCGCGCAGGCGGCCCGATCGTGCTGACCATCAAGACCACCCTGTGGGACGGCGGCTTTGCGCAAGCCGTCGCCGATGCCGCCGGGGTCGCCGTCGCGGAGCGGACGGAGCCCTACGTGTCCATGCCCGGGGAGGCCGGGACGATCCCCTCGCTCGCCGTGGTCCTGCGCCGCCGTTGACACCTCCCGTCGAAGGAAGGGGATGACGGCCGGCGCGATCGGGCGCTATCGGTGATGCGAGCAGCCCGGCAGGCCCCCGTGTCGGCGCGGCCGGACCAAGGGGTCGAAGCACCCCGCAGGGCGAAACACCGCCTCGGGAGGTGCGCATGGCGAGGATGCAGACCGCTCATCATGCCGACCGGATCCATTCGGCGATCCGCTCCGGCGAGGCGGCGAGTTCCGCCCTGGTCGCGTCCTGGCAGCGCTCCTCCCGCCTGCACCGCCTCGATCCCACCGAGCGCCGGTCGCCGCAGCGCCTCGAACAGGCGCGGCTGGAGGCAGCCCGGGACCAGAGCGCGCCGTTGCTGCGGGCCGCGCGCCCGAGCCTCGACCGGCTCTACCAGGCCGTCGGCGGCATGGGGTGCTGCGTCCTCTTCGCCGACCGGGACGGCGTGCCGCTGGAGCGACGCGGGGCCGCGGCGGACGACGAGACCTTCGAGGACTGGGGGCTTTGGCCGGGCACGCTGTGGAGCGAGGACAGCGAGGGCACCAACGGCATCGGCACCTGCCTGGTGGAGCAGCGGGCGCTGACCATCCACAGGCACCAGCACTTCTTCACCCGCAACACCCTCCTGTCCTGCACCACGGCGCCGGTGTGGGACCACGAGGGCCGCCTCGCCGGAGCGCTCGACGTGTCTTCGTGCCGGGCCGACCAGACCGAGGATGTCACCAACCTGGTGGCGCTGGCCGTGGCAGAGGCGGCGCGGCGCATCGAGGCGGAGACTTTCCGCCTGGCCTTCGCCGGCTCGCGCATCGTCCTCGCCTGCGGCGCCGAATGGTCGCCCAACGGCCTTCTGGCCGCGGACAAGGACGACATCGTCGTCGGCGCGACCCGCGCGGCGCGCCAGGCCTTCAAGGGACGGGGAAACCTCGTGGGGACGCCGCTGGCCCTGGCCGACGGCCGCGACGACGAGAACCGCTACAGCGACGAGGTCCGCCACGCCGAGAAGGTGATCCTGGAGCGGGCCCTGTCCCGGGCCAGGGGCAACGTCTCGGCGGCGGCCCGGCAGCTCGGCGTTTCGCGCGCCACCCTCCACCGCAAGATGAGCAAGCTCGCGCTGGATCGACGCGGCTGAGTTATTGCACTGCACAGTGTCTCAACCGTGCGACAGGTCCCCTCGCCGGCCGCCCGCGGCCGGGCTGACACGATGCCCTCCCGATCCGACTGTCGCTGCCGACGCACGACGCGTCGACCGAGGGAGGATCGCATGAACAAGCCCGAACTGCTCCGCTCCACCAAGGCGCCTTTCGCCCCGCGCTACGGCAACTACATCGGCGGCAAGTGGGTCGCACCGAAAGCCGGCCGCTACTTCGACAACACCTCGCCCGTGAACGGCCAGGTCCTGTGCGAGATCGCGCGCTCCGACGCCGACGACGTCGAGGCCGCCCTCGACGCGGCTCACGCCGCGAAGGACGCGTGGGGTCGCACCAGCGCCGCCGAGCGCGCCCTCATCCTCAACCGCATCGCCGATGCGATAGAGGACAACCTCGACCGCCTGGCGCTGGCCGAAACCTGGGACAACGGCAAACCGATCCGCGAGACGACGGCCGCCGACATTCCGCTCGCCATCGACCACTTCCGCTACTTCGCCGGCGCGGTGAGGTCGCAAGAGGGCGCCATCTCCGAAATCGACCACGACACCATCGCCTACCATTTCCACGAGCCCCTGGGCGTCGTCGGCCAGATCATCCCGTGGAACTTCCCGATCCTGATGGCCGTGTGGAAGCTCGCGCCTGCGCTGGCGGCCGGCAATTGCGTGGTGCTGAAGCCCGCCGAACAGACCCCGGCTTCGATCCACGTGCTGCTCGAGGTGATCGGCGACCTGCTGCCGCCGGGCGTGCTCAACGTCGTGAACGGCTTCGGCCTGGAAGCCGGCAAGCCGCTCGCCTCCAGCGGCCGCATCGCCAAGATCGCCTTCACCGGCGAGACCGGCACGGGCCGGCTGATCATGCAGTACGCCAGCCAGAACCTCATCCCGGTGACGCTGGAACTGGGCGGCAAGTCGCCCAACATCTTCTTCAGGGACGTCACGGCCGAGGACGACGACTTCCTCGACAAGGCCATCGAGGGCTTCGTGATGTTCGCGCTCAACCAGGGCGAGGTCTGCACCTGTCCCAGCCGCGCGCTGGTGCACGAGGCCATCTACGACCGGTTCATGGAGAAGGCGCTGAAGCGCGTCGCCGCCATCGTGCAGGGCGACCCGCTCGACCCCGCCACGATGATCGGCGCGCAGGCCTCCGGCGAGCAGCTCGACAAGATCCTCTCCTACATCGACATCGGCCGCGCGGAAGGCGCCGAGGTGCTGATCGGTGGCGGCCGCGCCGAACTGCCGGGTGACCTCGCCGGCGGCTTCTACGTCCAGCCCACCGTCTTCAAGGGTCATAACCGGATGCGGATCTTCCAGGAGGAGATCTTCGGACCGGTCGTCTCGGTCACCACCTTCAGGGACGACGAGGAGGCCCTGTCGATCGCCAACGACACGCTCTACGGGCTGGGCGCCGGCATCTGGACCCGCGACGGCAACCGCGCCTACCGCTTCGGACGCTCCATCCAGGCCGGTCGCGTCTGGACGAACTGCTACCACGCCTACCCGGCCCACGCGGCCTTCGGCGGCTACAAGCAATCCGGCATCGGGCGCGAGACGCACAAGATGATGCTCGACCACTATCAGCAGACCAAGAACATGCTGGTCAGCTACTCCCCGAAGAAGCTCGGCTTCTTCTAAGAGCCGTGCGGGGGTCCGGGCGACGCCCGGGCCCCGGTCCGCCAGCTCACTCATCGTACGACCACGTCTCGACGGTCAGGCTGGGACGGGAGCGCTTGCATCACGCGCCGGATTGACGGCAGTGGTCCGAGCGTCCAATCACCGCGGCATGGACACCACCGATCACCACGTCGAGACACCGGGCGGACGACTGTTCACGCGGTCCTGGGGCGCCGCCGCGCCCGCGCCGGCCATTCTCCTCTTCCACGACTCCCTCGGCTGCGTGGACCTGTGGCGCGATTTCCCCGCAAGGCTCGCGGCCGCCACCACCCTGCGGGTGGTGGCCTATGACCGGCTCGGCTTTGGGCGGTCCGACGCGCATCCGGGACCGATCGGGCCGGACTTCATCCGCGAGGAGGCTCGCACCGCGGTGCCGGCCTTGAGCGAGGCCCTGGGGCTCGGCCCGCTCGTCCTGCTCGGACACAGCGTCGGCGGGGCGATGGCGGTGGCGACGGCGGCAAGCCACGGCGGGCTCTGCCAGGGCGTGATCACCATCGCGTCCCAGGCCTTCGTCGAGGATCGCACGCTGCAGGGGATCTTGGAGGCCAAGGCGGCCTTCGCGGAGCCGGGCCAGATGGAGCGGCTCGCCCGCTACCACGGCGACAAGGCGCGCTTCGTGCTCGAGGCCTGGACGCAGACGTGGCTCTCGCCCGACTTCGCCGACTGGTCGCAGGACGAAGACCTGGGGCGTCTGTCGTGCCCGCTGCTGGCGCTGCACGGCGACCGCGACGAGTATGGATCCCTGGCCCATCCGCAGCGGATCGTCGCCCGGGCGGGTGGTCCGGCCCGGGCCGTGACCCTGGCGGATTGCGGCCATGTCCCCCACCGCGAGAAGCCGGAGCTCGTCATTGCCGAGCTGATTGGCTTTCTGCGTGGCCTAGCTTAAGTTTGATCAACTTCTACGTTCAATTTCACGCATTGGTTGGCGTGAAATGGCAATCGTCCCGAGGGGGCCGGCGCTAGCGTGGCGCGAGTCTCACTGCCACGCTTCAGAGGCCCGCTCTTGTCCTCCCCTGCCACCTCGCTTCTCTCCGGGGCCGCCCTCGTCGCGGCCTTCATCGCCCTGGCGCCCGAGGTGGTTCCCTCCGCCTCCGCCGCCACCGTGGTCCATCGCAACAGGTATGGCGGCGCGACAGCGGTGCACACGCGCCCCGCGCCGCGGCGCGCGGTCGTCGTGGCGCCCGTGCGGCCCGTGCCCGTGGCGCGTCCCTGGTACTGGGGCCGCGTGGTCGCCGGCGTGACGATCGGCACGATCATCGTCGCCAGCGCGGTGGCCGTGGCGCCGAAACCGCCGTCTCCCGAGCTCTGCTGGTTCTGGTCCGACAACACCAAGACCAAGGGCTACTGGAACTATTGCGTGCCCCCGACCCAGTAATCGCATCCGTCGAGCCAGAACCGCCATGCCAAGCCTGATCTCCCGCCTGCTGCTTCCCCTGTCCGCGGCCGCCCTGTCGGCCATCGCCGCGGTCGCGCCGGCCCGCGCCGCCGACCTGCCGAGCCGCGCCCCGGCCATGGCGCCCGCGCCTGTCGTGATGGGGCCGCAGTGGACCTTCACGATGGCGGCCTATCTCTGGGCGACCGGCCTGGAGGGACGGCTGCGCACCCTGCCGCCGCTGCCGGCCGCCAACGTCTCGATCGGCTTCGACCAGGTGGTGAAGAACCTCGACGGCGGCATCATGGCGGCGGGCGAGGCGCAGTACGGCCGCGCCCTGCTGTTCTTCGACCTGATCGCCAGCAAGATCTCGCCCGACAAGACGTTCTTCCCGGCCGGTTTCCCGGCGCGCATCACGGTGGAAAGCGGTTCGACCATCGCGCTGGGCGCGGCGGGCTACCGCATCGTCGACGACCCAGCCTATTCGGTCGACGGGTTCGTCGGCGTGCGCGGCTTCTCGGTGAACACCAAGCTTCGCGTCCAGACGCTGCCTGCCACGCTGGTCCTCAGCGAGAGCGAACAGTGGGCGGACGCCGTGGTCGGCGCCCGCGTCAAGGTGAACTTCAACGAGTCCTTCTACGCCACGCTCATGGGCTTCGCCGGCGGCGGCGGCTCCCGCTACGAGTGGGACGTCTTCGGCGGGCTCGGCTACAACTTCACGAAGAGCGTCTCCGGCTTCGCCGGCTATCGCGCCATGAAGGTCGACTACCGCAACGGCACCTTCGTCTTCGACGCGCTCCAGCACGGGCCGATGTTCGGCATCGTCTCGCGGTTCTGACCCCACCACCGTTCAGTCATTCGCCCAGCATCCCTCGGGGAAGATTACCATGATGCGTATCCTGAAGATCGCGGCCCTGGCCGCATGCGCGGCCTTCGTCGCCGCGCCGCGGCCGGCCTCGGCGCAAGCCGATGCCACCAAGCCCAACATCCTCTACATCCTCGCCGACGACCTGGGCTGGGCCGACCTCGGTTTCCGCAGCCCGGACCTCAAGACGCCGACGCTGGACCAGCTCGCCAACGAAGGCGCCACGCTGGAGCAGTTCTATGTCCAGCCGATGTGCACGCCGACTCGCGCGGCGCTGATGACTGGGCGCTATCCGCTGCGCTACGGCCTCCAGAGCTTCGTGATCCTGCCCGAGCAGACCTACGGCATCCCGCAGGACGAGAAGCTCCTGCCGCAGGTCCTGAAGGAAGCCGGCTATGACACCGCCATCATTGGCAAGTGGCACCTCGGCCATGCCGACCGCAAGCTCTGGCCGCGCCAGCGCGGCTTCGACTACCAGTACGGCGCCCTGATCGGCGAGATCGACTACAACACGCACAAGATCGACGGCATCACCGACTGGTATCGTAACGACAAGAAGCTCGACGAGCCGGGCTACGTCACGACGCTCCTGGGGCGCGACGCGGTTCGCTACATCGAGAAGCACGATCCGAAGCGGCCGATGTTCATGTACCTGGCCTTCACGGCGCCCCACACGCCGCTGATGGCGCCGAAGGAGTACATCGACCGGTTCAAGGGCATCGCGGACGAGAACCGTCGCACCTATGCCGCCATGATCAGCGCCATGGACGACCAGGTGAAGGCCGTGCTCGACGCGCTGAAGAAGAAGGGCATGCGTGACAACACGCTGATCGTCTTCCACAGCGACAACGGCGGCGTGAAGTCGGCCATGTTCGCCGGCCAGATCGCCACCAAGGGCGCACCGCCCGCCAGCAACGGCCCGTTCCGGGACGGCAAGGGCAGCCTCTACGAAGGCGGCACGCGCGCCATGGCGTTCGCCAACTGGCCGGGCAAGATCAAGGCGCAGAAGGTCGATGGCATGATGCATGTCGTGGACATGATGCCGACGCTCGTGGCGCGGGCCGGGGGCAATCTTGCCGGCACCAAGCCGCTCGACGGCATGGACGTGTGGAAGACGATCAGCGAGGGCGCGCCCTCGCCCCGCAACGAGATTGTCAACAACGTCGAGCTGTTCCGCGGCACGGTCCGCCAGGGCGACTGGAAGCTGCACTGGAAGGCGCCTCTGCCGGCCAAGTTCGAGCTCTACAACGTCGCGAAGGATCCGGCGGAAGCGCAGAACGTCGCAGCGGACAATCCCCAGATCGTCGCGGACCTGCGCAAGCGCATCGACACGCTGGCCAACGAGATGAAGCCGTCGATGTTCTTCCAGCAGACTTTCAAGTCCTACATGGGACGCGAACTGCCGACCCCCGTCTTCCCCAACGACGACTCGTTCTTCACAGTCGGTGACTGAATGCGGCAGGCCGGGACTTCGTTGAAGTCCCGGCCTGTGTCAGATACCATTCGCGGCCGGCGATATATTTCCTCCGCGTCGCCGCGAAGGGCAGAACGATGTCCACCCCCGTAGCCCGCGCCGCCATCCTGCACATGCTGCCCGCCTATCTCGGCGAGGCAGGCCTTCGTCCCGACGCCGTGTTCAGCGCCGGCGGGATGAGTGCAGCCGAAACCCAGGCGGGAACGGTGGTCTACCGTGCCCAGATCGCAGCGGTCCTCGAGGCCGCGGCCCGTGCCCTCGGCCAGGCTCACGTGGGTCTCAGCCTGGGCCGGTCGGCGATCCCGGCGCGCCTCGGAAAGGCCGGCCTGGCCCTCGCGTCCGGGCGGTCCATCGCGGAGTGCCTCGATGCCCATGCGCGGCAGATGCCCGCCATGCAGACCCATATCCGGCTCGGCCTGCGCATGGAGTCCGGCGAGGCCGTCTGGGCCCAGAACTTCCATGGCGAGCCGGCGGGCACCTCGCGCATCCTGTGCGAGGGTGCTGCCGCCTTCCACCTGCAGTTCATCCGCTCCCTCGTCGGCTCCGACTGGTCGCCGGCGCGCGTCGTCTTCCCGCATGCGCTGCGCGGACGCCGCGCGGACTACGAGGACTACTTCGGGGCTCCCGTCGTTTTCGGGGAGGGCGAGGAAAGCCGACTGGTCTTCGGCACCGATGTCCTGCGCCGGCGCGTGGTGGTGCCGCCCTCGGTCGCCGGCGAAGACGGCCCGCAGACGCCGGAGCGCGAGCTGATGGCGTTCCGGCTGCGCGAGGAAAGACTTCTGCAGACGCTTCGTGCGCTGGTGACGGCACGCCTCGCCGAAGGTCCCGTGACGCTCACCGCCTCGGCCCGCGTCCTCGGCGTCGCCCAGCGGACGCTGCAGCGCCGGCTGGACGAGGCCGGCATCACCTTCGAGGCAATCGTCGACGACATCCGCAAGGACCTGGCGATGGAGCGCATGCGCGACGGCACCGCCACCGTCACGGAAGTCGCCATGTCGCTGGGCTATTCCGACTCAGCCCACTTCATCCGCGCCTTCCGGCGCTGGACGGGCATGACGCCGTCCGCCTGGCGCGACCTGGAGCCCTAAGGGCGCGCTGCGCAAAGGCGGCATCCGGCTTTTCGCGACGAGCATGCGACCAGCAGGGAACCTGGAGCAGGCTCCGTTTCCATCGACACGAAGCATGCTCAAGGCGCGACCGGCGTCAGCGCCTGAGCCGTGCCGCCAGCCTGGCGATCTCGGGGTCGTCCGGCCGCACGCGGGCAAGGCGTTCGGCCAGGGGCGCCGCCTGCGCGCCGTCATTGGCGCGAAGCGCCGCCTGCAGCAGCGCCGTCAGGAGATTGGCATCGGAGGGGCTGCGGGCCAGCGCCCGCCGCATCACCCCGAGCCCGTCCTCGGCTCGCCCGATGGTCTGCAGGGCCACGCCGTACACATAGGCGTAGCGTCCGTTGCCCGGCTCGCCTTCGGCGGCGCGGCGCAGGTTCTCGATGGCCTCGGCCGTCCTGCGCGAGCGCACGAGCGACAGCCCGAGGGCGTGGTGCAGCGCCGCGCTGTCGGGGCTCAGCGCGAGGCCGTCGCGCAACGTGTCCTGCGCCTCCGCCTCACGACCGAGGCGGCGCAGCAGGTCGGAGAGATTGACTGAGGCCGGCACGGCGGCGGGTTCGAGCCGAAGGGCGGCGCGGTACTCGGCCTCGGCCTCCGCCTGCCGCCCCTGCCGGATCCGGAGCTGCGCCAGGCCGACGCGGGCATCGGGCCTGTCCGCCTCGATCAGCAGCGAGGTCTCGAGTTCGGCCGTGGCCGCGGCGAGCGCGGCGGCGTCCTCCGACGACAGACCCGAGGCGGGCCGGTCGGCCAACAGCAGGGCGGCCGCGATGCGGACCAGGCGCACCGGATCGCGCAGGGCGGTGGACGCCCGCCGCCAGCGAACCTCCGGCGGCTGGCCGTCCTGCTGGCGCAGCGCGGTGGCCCTGACGAGGGGGTCGGGGTCGGCCAGGGCGCGCACGAGCGCCGCGTCGGTGTCGGCCGAGGGCCAGTCGCGCAGGAACTCGACCGCCGTGGCGCGCGCCACGGCCGGCACGACCGGATCGTTGGCCAGGGCCTGAAGACTGTCGCGCGCGGCCGGATCGCCCACGCGCGTGGCGTGGAACGCCCCGGCATAGGTCTGGTGGCCCCGCCGGGTCGGCCCATGCCAGCCCGTCACCGCGTCGGCCGCCCAGCGGGCATCCTTGTCGGCGTGGCAGTCGGTGCAGGCGTTCGGCGTTCCGAGCGTCACCGACAGGTCCGGGCGCGGGATGCGGAAGGAGTGATCGTGCCGGCGATCGACCTGCATGTAGGTGCGCACCGGCATGTGGCAGGACACGCAGTCCGGCGTGCCGGCGCCGGGCTTGTGGCCCGTGTGCCGCACGTCGGCGAAGCGTGCCGCCTCGTGGCACTGCCCGCAGACCGACGCGCCCGCCGCGCGCAGGCGGCCGGAATGAGGGTCGTGGCAATCGCTGCACACGACGCCGCGGGCATACATCAGGCTCTGCTTGAAGGCGTGGTCGTTGAACACCTCGTCGCGCATCTGCCCGTCGTCCTCGAAGAGATCGGGCGTCAGGAGCGACGGGCGATAGGAGTCGGCCAGGGGCCGCCCCGGCGCCCACGTGGACGCGATGGGTCCCCGCCGCGCATGGCAGCGCGCGCACGTCTCCACCTCGTCGCCGGCGGGGCGCGCCACCGACGCCTTCGGGCTGCCGGTCTGGGGATCCGGCGTCCAGTCGACCGGGGCCCTGCGGCCGGCCACGGCCGCGAAGCCCTTGGTCGCGTCGGCCGGCGCGCCGCCCAAACGCGCCCAGGCGACGTGCTTCGCCCCGCCACCGTGGCAGCTCTCGCAGCCGACCCCCGGCTCGGTCCAGGTGCTGCGGAAGGTGTCGGTGGCGGCGTCGTAGCCCTTGTCCATCGCCGTGACGTGGCACTCGGCGCACATGTGGTTCCACCCCTGGAGCAACCGGGTCCAGTGACGCGGATCGGAGGGAGGCACCGGGTCGTCGCCGTAGACGTGGAACCAGCGCTGGCCGCCGGCCTCCTTCGGCCGCGTGTCCCAGGCCCAGGGCAGGACCTGGACACGCCCGTCCGGGAACCGGACGAGGTACTGCTGCAGGGGCGCGAGGCCGAGGACGTCGGTCACCGTGAAGGCGGCCGGCTTGCCGTCGCGGCCCTCCGTCTCGACGACGAAGCGCCCACCCTCCCGGCTGAAGCGCCCACGGCTGCCGCCGGCCTCGACCGACGCGCCCGAGAAGTCGCCCAGCACCGTCGCGTCACTGGCCGGCGCCATGGCATGCGCGTGGTGGGACGAGCGCCAGTCGGCGGCCTGCGCGGCGTGGCATCCCGCGCAGGTTGCACTGCCGACGTGGTCGGCGGCGACGGCCGGCACCGGCTGTCCCTGCGACTGGCCGACCGTGGCGTGGAGAGCAAGCCCGAGAAGGGCACTGAGGAACGCCCCCGCGATCGGGAGCAAGGCCATGCGCATGAAAGACCGACCGCGACGCCGGGCCAGCACCCTCTGCCGACCCTCGGTGCGGGAGCTTAGCAGATCCTGCGGTGGCCGACGCAACGCCGGAGAGGATCAGCTCGTGCCGCGCTTCTTCGGCTTGCGCAGGGCGTAGCGCATGACGGCATCGATGACGACCGATCGCCGGTGGGCCAGGACCGCCGGCTTCGCCACGTCCACGCCGAAGATCCGCGAGAACGTGGCCCGGTTCGACACGTTGAAGAAGCACATGGCGCTGATGATCATGTGCAGGTCGACGACGTCGAGATCGGGCCGGAAGATCTCCTCTTCGACGCCGCGGCGGTAGACGTCGCTGAGCGCGGTCAGCGCCGAGGCGTTCACGGACCGGATGCGCTGGGACAGGTCGAGATGGACGCCGTGGTGGATGTTCTCGTCCATGACGAGCCGGACGAAATCGGGGTTGGCGTTCTGGTAGTCGAAGGTGAACCCCGTGAGCTCGCGCAGCGCCGCATCCGGCGCGAGGCCGGCGAGATCGAGGTCCCGCTCGATGCCGCGGATGCGCGCATAGGCTTCCTCGAGCACGGCGACGAACAGGCCCTCCTTGTCCCCGAAATAGTAGTAGATCATCCTCTTGCTGGTGGACGTCTTGGCGGCGATCTCATCCACGCGCGCGCCGTTGAAGCCCTTGGCCGCGAACTCCGCGGTCGCGACCTCCACGATGTTGCGGCGCACGCCCTCGGGGTCCTGCGTCCAGCCGGTCGCGGTCTTTTCGGCCGGCTTGTCGGCCTTGGCTGCCCGGGGCGCCTTTCGGCGCACGACATCGTCCACGGCGATCCTCCTCTTTGACGGCAGTCTTTCATGACGAACGTGATTTGTACAGTTTCGTACAAAGTGTTTGACTGAACTCACCAGTTCGTCCAATCTCGACCTCAGGCGTCCCGCAGAGGATGCCGGCCGGCGCACGCCGGAGACATCGGAGGAAGGACGCCCATGGCGAAGGCGCACGCCTTGCAGGACGCTGCCGGACCGCATTTGGTCCGTGCTCAGGACACGATCCTGACCGGCCTCATCGGGGCCGCCATCGGCAAGTCCCGCTCCCCCGTCCTGCACCAGAGCGAAGCGGCGGCGCACGGCAAGGTCGGCCTCTACCGTCTCATCGACCTGGACGTCCTCGGTCTCGGACCGGAGGCCCTTCCCGACCTGCTCAGCTCCGCGGAGCGCTTCGGGTTCGCGGGCCTCAACATCACCTATCCCTGCAAGCAGGCGGTGATGGCGCACCTCACCGAACTCTCGCCTCACGCCGAGGCGCTGGGCGCCGTCAACACCGTCGTGCTACGTGACGGCAAGCGGATCGGCCACAACACCGACTGGTCGGGGTATGCCGCCTCGCTGCGGGCCGACCTGCCCGGCGCCGACCTGTCGCACGTCGTGCTCTTCGGCACCGGTGGAGCCGGTGCGGCCGTGGCCTATGCCCTGCTGATGTGCGGCGTCGGCCGGCTGTCCCTCGTCGACACCGACGCGGCCCGGGCGTCGGCGCTCGCCGCGCAACTCGGCCCGCGCTTCCCGAAGGCGGGCATCGACGTCGCGGCGGACCCCGGAGAGGCCGTCCGCGCAGCCTCGGGCCTCGTGAACGCGACCCCCGTGGGCATGGACAAGTTCCCCGGCACGCCGTTTCCGGCCGACTGGATCCAGCCCCGTCACTGGGTCAGCGACATCGTCTACTTCCCGCTCGTCACGGCCCTGCTCGCCGCAGCCCGCAAGAAGGGCTGCCGGACGCTCGACGGCAGCGGCATGAACGTGCACCAGGCGGCAGAAGGTTTTCGCCTGATGACGGGACTGAACCCCTCCCCCGAACGCCTGCGCGCCGTCTTCGACGCCGCCGGAGGTCCCCCATGAGCAAGGTCGTCGACGGGTTCTTCTGGACCCTCAAGGCGGTCAGCGGCGCGCTGCTGGCCGCCATGATCGCCCTGGTCTTCCTGAACGTCGTGCTGCGCTACGCCTTCAACTCCGGCATCGTCGTCTCGGAGGAGCTGGCCCGCTGGTTCTTCGTGTGGCTGACCTTCATCGGTGCCGTCGTGGCGCTGCGCGAGCGCCAGCACCTGGGCATGGACACGCTCGTCAAGATGATGGGGCGCACCGGCCGCAAGGTCTGCCTCGTCCTCAGCCACGCCCTGATGCTCTACGCGACCGGCATGCTTCTGTGGGGCAGCTGGAAGCAGATGCTCATCAACTGGGACATGACCGCCCCGGCGACGGAGCTGTCGACCGCCTGGTTCTACGGAGCCGGCGTCTTCTTCGGTGTCTTCGGGGGCCTCGTGCTCCTGTGGGACCTCTACCTCATGCTCACCAACCAGCTCAGCGACGACGAGCTCATCTCGGTGCGCGAGAGCGAGGACGAGCCCCATCCGGTCGGCCCGACGGCGGAGGGCCGGTGATGACGATGACGATCCCGATCTTCCTGGGAGCCCTCCTCGCCGCCATGGCGATCGGCATGCCCATCGCGTTCGCGCTGATCATCTGCGGCATCGCGCTGATGGCCTACATGAACATGATGGACGCGCAGATCGTCGCCCAGAACGTTCTGAACGGCGTCGACAACTTCGTCCTGCTCGCTGCCCCCGGGTTCATCGTCGCCGGCGAGATCATGAACGCCGGCGGCCTGTCGAAGCGCATCGTGCGCATCGCGGTGACCTGCATCGGCCACGTGCGCGGCGGCCTCGGCTACGTCGCCATCCTCTCCGCGACGATCATCGCCGCGCTCTCCGGCTCGGCCGTCGCGGATGCTGCGGCGCTCTCGGCCTTCCTGATCCCGATGATGGTCGCCGCCGGCCACGACAAGGCGCGCGCCGGTGGCCTCATCGCCTCGGCCGCGATCATCGCGCCGATCATCCCGCCCAGCATTCCCTTCGTGCTGTTCGGCGTGCTGGCGAACGTCTCGATCACCAAGCTGTTCATCGCCGGCATCGCGCCCGGCGTCATGCTGGCGATCGCGCTGTGCATCGCCTGGTACATCGTGGCGCGCAAGGAGAACGCCAAGCCCTTGCCCAAGGCCACCGCGCACGAGCGCTGGCGAGCCTTCGTCGAGGGCTCCTGGGCGCTGGGCCTGCCGGCTATCATCATCTTCGGCCTGAAGTTCGGCGTGTTCACGCCGACCGAAGCCGCGGTGGTGGCCGCCGTCTACGCGCTCTTCGTGGCCATGTTCATCTACCGCGAACTGAAGGTGCGGGACCTCTTCGGCATCTTCGTGCGGGCGGCCATCACCACCAGCGTGGTGATGTTCCTGGTCGCCGCCGCGCTCGTGTCGGGGTGGCTGATCACCGTCTCGGACATCGCCAAGTCGGTCGTCGCCCTCGTCGAGCCCTTCATGGGCAGCCCGACGCTGTTGATGCTGGCCATCATGGTCCTCGTCATGGTCGTGGGCACGGCGCTCGACCTCGGCCCAACGATCCTGATCCTGACGCCGATCCTGATGCCGATCATCAAGGCGGCGAACATCGATCCGGTGTTCTTCGGGGTCCTATTTATCGTCAACAACGCCATCGGGCTCATCACGCCGCCCGTCGGCACCGTCCTGAACGTCGTCGCCGGCGTCGGGAAGATCAGCATGGAGGACGTCACCCGCGGCATCGGGCCGTTCCTCCTCGCCGAAAGCATCGTCCTGTTCCTCATGGTGCTGTTCCCGTGGCTCGTCACGGGTCCGGCCAACTTCTTCCTGGGACGATGAACACCCTCAAGCAGAGCCGGGGCAAAGCCCCCAACGGGAGGACTTCCATGAAGCCAATGATGAAAGCGATCGCCGCCACCTTCGTCGCCACCGGCCTCCTCGCCGCGGCGCCGGGCCAGGCGCAGGTGCGTGACCAGAACTTCAAGCTCGGCGTGCAGGTCAACCTCGACAACGCCCGCGGCAAGACGCTGGTCAAGTTCGCAGACCTCGTGAAGGCGAAGTCGGGCGGCAAGATGAACGTGCAGATCTTCCCGGGCGGCGCGCTCGGCGGCGACCTGCAGACGCTCTCGGCCATGCGCGGCGGCACGGTCGATGCCACGGCCACCGCCACGAGCACCCTCGTCGGCATCGTCAAGGACTTCGCGCTCCTCGACCTGCCCTTCGTGTTCAACAGCGACAAGGAAGCGATGGCCGTGCTCGACGGCGGCTTCTCCAAGCACCTGAACAAGCTGCTCGACGAGAAGGACCTCGTGGGTCTCGGCTACTGGGGCGCCGGCTACCGTCACCTCACCAACAGCAAGCGCCCGGTGAAGACACCCGACGACGTGAAGGGCCTCAAGGTCCGCGTGCTGCAGAACCCGCTGTTCATCGACCTGTGGAAGGCGCTCGGCGCCAACGCCGTGCCGATGCCGTTCCCCGAGGTCTACTCGGCGCTCGAGCAGGGCACCGTGGACGGCCAGGAGAACCCGGCGGCCACCCTCGTCAGCGCCAAGCTCTTCGAGGTGCAGAAGTACCTGTCGCTCACCTCGCACGTCTATTTCGTCGACTCGCTGCTGTTCTCCAAGCCCGTCTGGAACAAGCTCAACGACGACGAGCGCAAGGTGATCACCGAGGCCGCCAAGGAAGCGGAGGCCTATGGCCGCGTCGAGGTGATCGGCGAGGACAAGTCGAACATCGAGGCCATGCGCGCCAAGATGCAGATCAACGAGATCGCGCCCGCCGACATGGACAAGTTCCGCGCCATCGCCAAGCCGGTCGTGGACAAGTACTCCGCCGCCGCCGACCAGGCCTCGGCCAAGGAGCTCTTCGACACGATCGCCAAGGTGCGCAAGTAAGACGCACGACCACGCTGCGTCCTTCGACACGGCCGCTCCGCGGCCTGCTCAGGATGAGGAGATTGGTGGTGTTTCAGCACCCACAACGCCCCTCATCCTGAGCAGCCGCCGCAGGCGGCGTGTCGAAGGACGCACGATCTTTCAGCCCCCGCCGGGACCCACGCCATGACCATCGACGCCTCTCTCCAGCCCTACCTCGACACCTGGAAGGCTGCCTGGCAGCACATGGCGCCGGATGCCCCGATCAGCGCCCGCCGGGCCATGCTCGAGAAACTGGCAACGGAAGCGCGCAAGCCGCTGCCGGACGGGGTCACCAGCGAGGTCGTCACGATCGAAGGCGGCCCCCGGCCCGTCCGCGTCCGCCTGTTCCGTCCCACGGCTCCGGGCCTCCTGCCGGCGATGGCCTACATGCATGGCGGCGGCTGGATGCAGGGCAGCCCCGAGACCCATGACGAGATCGCCGCCTTCATCGCCGCGGAGACCGGCCACCTCGTCGCCAGCGTCGACTATGCGCTCGCGCCCGAGAACCCCTTCCCCGCCGCGGTCGAGGATTGCGCGGCCGTCGTGCGATGGCTGTTCGCACAGGCGCACGCGCTGCGCGTCCGCCCCGACGCGATCTCGGTCGGGGGCGACAGCGCCGGTGCCAACCTCGCCGCCTCCATGACCCTCATGTTCCGCGGAACGGCGCAGGCGCTGAGGGCGCAGGTTCTCTTCTACCCGGCGGTCGACTTCACCCATGACAGGCCCTCGGTTCGCGAGAATGCCGACGGGCCCATCATCACGGCCAAGAGCCTGCCCGGCACCGCCGCGCTCTATCTCCCCGACCCTGCCGATCGCACCAATCCTCTGGCCGCGCCGATGCTGGCGAGCGACCACGCCCATCTGCCGCCGGCCTACATCGCCGTGGCCGAGCACGATCCCCTCCGCGACGAGGGCAAGGACTACGCGGCCGCACTCCGGACGGCCGGCGTCCCGGTCGACCTGCACGACGGAAAGGGCCTGTTCCACGGCTACTTGCGCGCCATGTCCCTGGCGGCCGTCGCCAAGGCGCCGCTCGAGCAGGCCTGTGCCTGGCTGAAGGCGCAGGTTGCCCGCTGATTCCTGAATCAGGTTCAGCAAAGGGCTAAAACAAACCATTTGCTGCACGGACAGACGGGGTCCAGAACGATGCCCGTCCTGTGCCCGGGATCCGGAGCGCAGGGATCGTCCTGTCCCGCTTCACTCCGAGGGTCCCATGAGCACCGGAAAGTCCGGCCTCGTCGTCACCGCCCATCCCGGCGACTTCGTCTGGCGCGCCGGCGGCGCGATCGCGCTGCATGCCCGCAAGGGCTACCGCATGGTCATCGTCTGCCTGTCCTACGGCGAGCGTGGCGAAAGCCAGTGGGCCTGGAAGAAGGCCGACGTCGCGATGGCGGACGTGAAGGCGCAGCGCAAGGACGAGGCGGAGCGCGCGGCGGCCATGCTGGGCGCCGAGATCGTCTTCTTCGACGCCGGCGATTATCCCCTGCGCACGACCCCGGAGATGCTCGACCGCCTCGTCGACATCTACCGTGAGGTGAAGCCCTCCTTCGTGCTCACCCACTCGCTCGAGGACCCCTACAACGTCGATCATCCGGAGGCGACGCGCTTCGCCCAGGAGGCCCGCATCATCGCGCAGGCCGCCGGCCACAAGCCCTCGCCCGACCTCGCCTACAGCGCCCCGCCGGTGTTCCTGTTCGAGCCGCACCAGCCCGAGCAGTGCAACTACAAGCCCACGCTCATCCTCAACATCGACGAGGTGTGGGAGACCAAGCGCAAGGCCTTCGAGATCCTCGCCGCGCAGAAGCACCTGTGGGAGTACTACACCCGGGTGGCGCTGAACCGCGGCATGCAGGGCGGCCGCAACTCCGGCAAGGCCATGACCTACGGCGAGGCCTACCAGCGCATCTTCCCGCAGGTGGTCGAGGAAATCGCATGAAGCCCGTCGTCGTCACCGGCACGCCCCGCCCCGCTGCCGCGCTGGTCGCCCGTCTTGCGGCGCTCGGCGTCGCCACCACCCACGAGGCCATGGGCCGCATCGGCCTGATGAAGCCCTACATGCGGCCGATCTGGCCGGGCGCCCAGGTGGCGGGCAGCGCGGTGACCGTGCTGGCCCAGCCGGGCGACAACTGGATGATCCATGTCGCGGTCGAGCAGTGCCAGCCCGGCGACATTCTCGTCGTGGGCGTGACGGCCGACAACACCGACGGCATGTTCGGTGACCTGCTCGCCACCTCGCTGATGTCGCGCGGCGTGGTCGGACTCGTCATCGACGCCGGCGTGCGTGACGTGAAGTCGCTGACCGAGATGAAATTCCCGGTCTGGCCGCGGGCGATCTCCGCCAAGGGCACGGTCAAGGCGACCCTCGGTTCGGTGAACGTGCCGGTCGTCTGCGCCGGCGCCCTCGTGCATCCCGGCGACGTGGTCGTCGCCGACGACGACGGCGTGCTCGTGGTGCCGCGCAAGGACGCCGAGGCGGCCGCCATTGCCGGTGAGGCCCGCGTCGCCAACGAGGACGCCAAGCGCAACGCGCTCGCCTCCGGCGTGCTCGGCCTCGATCTCTACAAGATGCGCGAGCCGCTGGCGAAGGCGGGGCTGACCTACGTCCCCTGGAAGGGCGAGGACTGAGCCCGCACCGGCGGCACGGAGGAACGGCATGGGAAACGCGCTGCGGATCGCCTTCATCGGCTTCGGCGAAGTGGGACAGCTTTTCACGCGCCAGCTCGCGGCACGGCCAGACGTGACGCTCACGGCCTGGGACATCCAGTTCGCCGGTTCTGGCGGCGCGGCGATGAAGGCCCGGGCCGCGGACGGCGTGACGCCCGCCAACGACGTGGGCGAGGCTTGCCGTGGCGCCGCGGTGGTGATTTCGGCCGTCACCGCCGACTCGGCGGTCGACGCGGCGCGACAGGCCGCACCCCACCTGAAGCCCGGCCAGCTCTATGTGGACCTGAATTCGGTCTCCCCGACCACCAAGACGCGCATCGCCGAGGCGCTCGCGCCATCCGGCTGCGACTTCGTCGAGTTCGCGGTCATGGCGCCGGTCGCGCAGCCCGGCATCGCCGTGCCGATCCTGGCCGGCGGCGGACGCGCCGGCGAGATCGCCGGCCTCCTCAATCCGCTCGGCATGGCGATCACGGCCGTCAGCGAGGAGATCGGCGTCGCCTCGGCGACGAAGCTCTGCCGCAGCATCGTCATCAAGGGCATGGAGGCGCTGATGGTCGACCTCGGCCTGGTCGGCGAGAAGACCGGCGTGCTGCCGGCGGTGCTCGCCAGCCTCACCGCCTCCTATCCGGGCATGGACTGGGCGCAGGTGCTCAAGGTCATGCCCGGCCGCGTCCGCCAGCACGGCGTGCGCCGCGCCGCCGAGATGCGCGAGGTCGCCCGCATGCTGGAGGAGAACGGCTTCGACGGCGGGCTCGCGGAGGCCATCGCCCGACGCCACGAGACCTTTGCGGACCCCAAGCCTAAAGACCTGACGAAGCCTGCAGACCTGCCGAAGACGGATGCCCCCGCCGCCGCGGCTTCCACCAGCAGCCGGAGCACCGCCGATGTCGCCTGAACCCATTCTCGACATCGCCCATCTGGGCCATCTCGAACTGCTCACCCCGAAGCTGGAGGAGAGCCGGGCCTTCTTCGTCGACGTCATGGGCATGACCGAGAGCGCCCGGCAGGGTGACTCGATCTATCTGCGCGCCTGGGACGACTACGAGCACCATTCGCTGAAGCTCACCGCGTCGGCGAAGCCCGGCATGGGCCACATGGCCTTCCGCGCGCGCTCGCCCCAGGCGCTCGAGCGCCGCGTCGCCGCGCTGAAGGGTTCCGGCTACGACGTCGGCTGGACGGACGGCGACCTCGGCCACGGCCCGGCCTTCGTCTGCAAGGACCCGGACGGCCACGTCATCGAGCTCTACTACGAGACCGAGTGGTACCAGGCCCCGCCGGAACTGAAGCCTGCCCTGAAGAACCAGGCCCAGCGCTTCCCGGCCCGCGGCGTCAACGTGCGCCGTCTGGACCACCTGAACTGCCTCGCCCAGGACATCCGCGCCAACCGGGTCTTCTTCGAGACCTATCTCGGCTGCCGCCTCACCGAGCAGATCGTGCTCGACGACGGCACCGAGGCCGGCATGTGGATGACCTTCACCAACAAGAGCTACGACTTCGCCTACACCCGCGACGCGACGGGCTCGCGCGGCCGCTTCCACCATCTCACCTACGCGCTCGACAGCCGCGAGGAGATCCTGCGCGCCGCCGACATCTTCCTGGAGCACGGCGTCTTCATCGAGTCCGGCCCGCACAAGCACGCCGTCCAGCAGACCTTCTTCCTCTATGTCTACGAGCCCGGCGGCAACCGCGTGGAGATCGCCAACGCCGGCGCCCGCCTCATCCTCGCGCCCGACTGGAAGACCATCGTCTGGACCGAGGCCGAGCGCAGGAAAGGCCAGGCCTGGGGCATGAAGACGGTCGAAAGCTTCCACCACTACGGCACGCCGCCGGTGGAGTGAGCACGCCATTTCCCTGAATCGAAGCTCAACCCCTCCGCACGTCCTGCCCGGGCTTCGGCCCGGGCATCCACGACTTTGCCGGGGAAGGTTGCGTCTCCCCGCCGAAGTCGTGGGTGGCCGGGCCAAGCCCGGCCAAGACGGTGGAGAGATGCAGGCTGGATGAGTGGCTTGGCCGTAAGAAGCGTGGCCCTCAATTCCCCCAGCGCTGCTGCCAGCTGCGCTCGCCGAAGGTGCAGGAGGAGCGCGGCTTCTCGACCTGGGCCGGAATGACCCGCGCCGGCAGCTCGGCGGGAGGAACCAGCGCGATCTCCAGCAGGATCTTGGTGCGGATGGCGTCGGCGAACTGGTTGCGTTCGCGGATCGGGATCACGAACGAGCCCGGGCCGCCGATGACGCAGTCGGAATAGTACTCGTCCAGGTGCTCGACCTCCGGATAGCCGAAGTTCGGCCGGTTCAGCATGATCGGCAGGCCGTTGATGGTGATGCCCTTGGCGACCGCGTCGTCGCGGGCCTGGGTCACCGGGCGTCCCTGGTTGTTGGAGCCGTCGCCGGAGACGTCGATCACCCGCTTCAGGCCCTGGTAGCCGTTCCGGTCGAACAGCGGCACGGAGAAGTCGATCGCCCCCGAGATCGAGGTCCGGTACAGCCGCCGCGTGGGCTGAACTTTGAGCTTGCCGACGAAGACCTGCGCCGAGGCGAGGTCCTCGATGACGTGCCAGTCGACCACGACGTCCTGGGACGTGGCGCCGGCCCATTCGACATAGGTGACGGCGATCTTGCCGTTCACACCCTTCTTGATCGCCGCCAGGATCTCCGGTGACGTGATCGCCTGCATGTAGCCTTCGCGCTGGAGGGCCTGCTCCTCGGGGTCCATGGAGTAGGAAATGTCGACGGCCAGGACGAGCTCGACGTCCACCTCGCTGGGGCCGTCCTTGGCCAGCGCCTGCTGGCCGGCCGCGCCGAGCAGGACTGCCGCGACGGGCAGCCACCTCAGGCGGCTCGCCAAGTGCCGGATTGCGAGGCTCAGTTGCATCACGACCTCCCGCTCAACGTCGCAAGAGTGTGCCCCAGCCCCTCGGGATCGCCAATCACGATCACATGTCGATTGGACGCTTCACCTGCGCCGAGCCGCGTGCCATCCTTGGGCATCAGCGACCCGGTCGACCCGTTCGGCCGGCGAAGTCGCGTGGATCGAGAGGGAAGGGGTTACCACATGCGTTCTTGGGTCATCGGCATCGCCGCCGCCGTCGGATTTGGCGGGATGGCTGCTGCACAGGAAGTGAAGCCGGCGATCGTCTACGACCTCGGCGGCAAATTCGACAAGTCGTTCAACGAAGGCGTCTACAACGGCGCCGAGCAGTTCAAGAAGTCCACGGGCGTCGACTACCGTGACTTCGAGATCCAGAACGACGCCCAGCGCGAGCAGGCCCTGCGGCGATTTGCCCGGGATGGCTTCTCCCCCATCGTCGCCGTCGGCTTCAGCCAGGCGAGTGCGGTCGAGAAGGTGGCCAAGGAATTCCCGAACGTGAAGTTCACGATCATCGACATGGTCGTCGATGCCCCGAACGTGCAGTCGGTGGTGTTCAAGGAGCAGGAGGGCTCGTTCCTCGTGGGCCTGCTGGCCGCCAAGGCCTCCAAGACCGGCAAGGTCGGCTTCGTCGGCGGCATGGACATTCCGCTGATCCGCCGCTTCGCCTGCGGCTACGTGCAGGGCGTGAAGTACGCCAACGGCTCGGCCGAGGTGTTCCAGAACATGACCGGCACCACCGGCGCGGCCTGGAACGACCCGGTGAAGGGCGGCGAGCTGGCCAAGGCCCAGATCGACCGCGGCGCCGACGTCGTCTACCACGCCGCCGGCGGCACCGGCATCGGCGTGCTGCGCGCGGCCGCGGACGCCGGCAAGCTCGGCATCGGCGTCGACTCCAACCAGAACGGCCTGCACCCGGGGAAGGTGCTGACCTCGATGCTGAAGCGCGTCGACACGGCCACGATCACCTCCTTCACCCAGGCGAAGGAAGGCAAGTGGAAGGCCGGCGTCACGGTGCTCGGCCTCGCCGAGAGCGGCGTCGGCTACGCGCTCGACGACAACAACAAGGCGCTGATCACGCCGGACATGAAGGCCGCCGTGGACAAGGCCGCCGCCGACATCGTGTCGGGCGGCATCAAGGTCCACGACTACATGTCCGACCAGAAGTGCCCGGGCTGATGCTCGACCGGGGCGGGGCCACCCGCCCCGCCATCGGAGTCCCGGCATGACCGGCAGGCCGCCAGCCATCGCGCTCGCCGGCATCGACAAGCGCTTCGGCGAGGTCCACGCCAACAAGGCCGTGGACCTCGTTGTCGCCGCCGGCTCGATTCACGGCATCGTCGGCGAAAACGGCGCCGGCAAGTCGACCCTGATGTCCATCCTCTACGGGTTCTACGAGGCCGACGCGGGCGAGATCCGCGTTGCCGGGCGACCCGTGAACATCCGCGCGCCCCGCGAGGCCATCGCGGCCGGCATCGGCATGGTCCACCAGCACTTCATGCTCGTGGAACCCCTGACGGTTCTCGACAACGTGATGCTCGGCGCCGAGGGCGGTGCCCTGCTGGCCGGCGGGGCCCGGCGCCTGCGGGCCGAACTCGACCGGCTCGGGCGCGACTACGGCCTCGTCATCGATCCCGACGCCATCGTCGGCGACCTGCCGGTGGGGCTCCAGCAGCGCGTGGAGATCCTCAAGGCGCTGGTGCGCGGCGCCGACATCCTCATCCTCGACGAGCCGACCGCGGTGCTGACGCCGGAGGAGGCCGACGCGCTCTTCCGCCTCCTCAAGATCCTCGCCTCGGAGGGCAAGACGGTCATCCTGATCACCCACAAGCTGCGGGAGATCATGGCCGTCACGGACATGGTGTCGGTGATGCGGCGCGGCGAGATGGTCGCGACGGTGCCGACCAGCGGGACCTCCCCCTCCCAGCTGGCGGAGCTGATGGTGGGACGGCGCGTGCTGTTGCGGGTCGACAAGGCGCCCGCCTCGCCGGGCGCGGTGCGGCTCGCGGCCGAGGGCATGACCGTGCGCGACGGCCAGGGCACGCCCCGCGTGGACAATGTCAGCCTGTCGCTGCGCGGCGGCGAAATCGTCGGCATCGCCGGGATCGCCGGCAACGGGCAGAGCGAACTGCTCGAGGCGCTCGCCGGCATGCGGCCGCTGGCCGCCGGCCGCATCCTCGTCGACGGAACGCCGCTCGCCGCAGACGAGCTCGACCCGCACAAGCTGCGCGGCCGCGGACTGCTGCACGTTCCGGAGGACAGGCTGCGCATGGGCCTCGTCCCGCCGTTCGAAGCCTGCGAAAGCGCCATCCTCGGCTTCCAGCAGGAAGACCGCTACGGCTCGGGCGTCATCATGGACCGCGCCGGCGTGGTCGCCGACACGGCGAAGAAGATGGAGGACTACGACGTGCGTCCCCGCGCGCCGCTCCTCAAGACGGCGAAATTCTCCGGCGGCAACCAGCAGAAGCTCGTTCTGGCCCGGGAGATCGAACGCCAGCCGCGCGTCCTGCTCGTCGGCCAGCCGACCCGCGGCGTCGACATCGGCGCCATCGAGTTCATCCATCGCCGCCTGGTCGCACTGCGCGACGAAGGGGTCGCGGTGCTGCTCGTGTCGGTGGAGCTCGAGGAGATCATGGCCCTGTCCGATCGGATCGTCGTGATGTGCGGCGGCCGCATCACGGGCGAGCGGCGGCCGCAGGACACCGACGAGCGCGACCTCGGCCTGCTGATGGCGGGCGTGGACGAACGGGCGGAGGCCGCATGAGCGCGGCCCCGATCGAACTGCCGCGCTGGGTCGACCTCGTCCTGGTGCCGATGCTCGCGGTGGTGGCCGCGTTCTTCGTCGCCGGTCTGGTGGTCCTGGCCATCGGCGAAAACCCGCTCCAGGCCACGGCCCTGCTGCTGCGCGGCGCGCTCGGCAGCGGCGAAGGCATCGGCTTCACGCTCTACTACGCCACCAACTTCATCTTCACGGGCCTGGCCGTGGCGGTCGCCTACCATGCCGGGCTCTTCAACATCGGCGGAGAGGGGCAGGCCACGCTGGGCGGGCTCGGCGCGGCGCTCGTCTGCCTGAACCTGGAAGGCCTGCCCGGCTGGCTCCTCGCCCCGCTCGGCATCCTGGCCTCCGCCGCCTTCGGCGCGGCCTGGGCCCTCATCCCCGCCTACCTGCAGGCCAAGCGCGGCAGCCACATCGTCATCACGACGATCATGTTCAACATGCTGGCGTCGGCCCTCATCGTGTATCTGCTCGTCAACGTGATGGGGCGGGCGGGCTCCATGGCGCCCGAGACGCGCCCGTTTCCCGCCGCCTCGCACATCCCCTTCATGCACGTGGTCCTGCAGGGGCTGGGCTTTCCGGTGCCCGCCTCGCCGCTGAACCTGTCCTTCGTCCTGGCGCTGGCGATGGCCGTGCTGATGTGGGTCGTGATCTGGCGCACGCGGCTGGGCTATGCCATCCGCACCGTCGGCGCCAACCCCACGGCTGCGGTCTATGCCGGCATCCCGATCGCGCGGATCACCGTCATCGCGATGCTGATCTCCGGCGCGCTCGCCGGCCTCGTCGCGGTCAACGAGATCATGGGCGTGCAGGAGCGGCTCCTGCTCGAGTTCACCGCGGGCGCGGGCTTCATCGGCATCGCCGTGGCCCTGATGGGCCGGTCGCACCCGCTGGGCATCGTGCTCGCCTCGATCCTCTTCGGCGTGCTCTACCAGGGCGGTACCGAGCTCGCCTTCGAGCGCCCGGCGATCACGCGCGACATGATCGTGACGATATCGGGCCTCGTGATCCTGTTCGCGGGCGCGCTCGACGGCATCTTCCGCCGGCCGCTCGCCCAGTTCTTCGCGCGGCGAAAGGGGGCCTGAGATGGATTGGCTCTCCACGGGCATCGCCGTCTTCGACAGCGGCGTCCGGCTTGCCGTCCCCCTGCTGTTCGCGTGCCTCGCCGGCCTCTGGTCCGAGCGCTCGGGCGTCGTCGACATCGGGCTCGAGGGCAAGATGCTCGTGGCCGCCTTTGCCGGCGCCGCCGCGGCCCATGCCACGGGCAATGCGTGGGCGGGCCTCGGCGCGGGCATCCTCGTCTCGACGGCCTTCGCGCTGGTGCACGGCTTCGCCGCCATCAGCCAGCGCGGCAACCAGATCGTCTCCGGCGTCGCGGTGAACATGCTGGCGGTCGGGCTCACGGCGCTCGTGGGCAATGCCTGGTACAAGCAGGGCGGACGCACCCCGCCGCTGGAAGGAGCGGCACGCTTCGAGCCGATCACGCTGCCGGGCGCGGATGCGATCCGCGGCGTACCGATCGTCGGGCCACTTTATGCCGACGTGATCTCCGGCCACACGGTGCTCGTCTACATCGCGGTGCTGGCCACCGTCCTCACCGCCTGGGTCCTGGCCCGGACGCGCTTCGGGCTGCGGCTGCGTGCCGTGGGCGAGAACCCCGCCGCCGTCGACACGGCGGGCATCTCGGTCATGGGCCTGCGCTACACCGCCGTGGTGCTGGCCGGCGTCCTGTGCGGCCTGGGCGGCGCCTACCTGTCGGTGGCGCAGGCGGCCGGGTTCCTCACGCAGATGACCGCGGGCAAGGGCTTCATCGCGCTGGCCGCGCTGATCTTCGCCAAGTGGCGGGCCTGGCCGGCGCTCGCCACCTGCCTGCTCTTCGGCCTGCTCGACGCCGTGTCCATCCGCCTGCAGGGCGTCGTGGTGCCGGGGATCGGACAGGTTCCCGTCCAGGCGATCCAGGCCCTTCCCTACGCGCTGACGGTGGTGCTGCTGGCGGGCTTCATCGGCCGCGCGATCCCGCCGCGGGCGTCCGGCCTGCCCTACGTGAAGGAACGCTGATCATGGCTGACGCGCAGACGGCTCCCGAGGATCTCTTCGACGCCGCCTTCGAGATCTGGGACCGGGCCTACGTGCCCTATTCCCACTACAAGGTCGCCGCCGCGATCCGGACGCCGTCGGGCCGCATCTATGCCGGCGTGAACGTGGAGAACGCCTCCTATCCGGTGGGCACCTGCGCCGAGGCGGGCGCCATCGCGGCGATGGTGGCCGGCGGCGACAGGGACATCGTCGAGATCGCGGTGCTCGCCGACGGGGGCGAACTGGTGACGCCCTGCGGCGGGTGCCGCCAGCGCATCATGGAGTTCGGCGGACCGCACGCGGCCGTGTGGGCCGGCGACTTGCACGGACGGCGGCGTCGTTCTACTGCCGGGGAGTTGTTGCCGCTGGCCTTCGGTCCCAAGGCGATGGCCAGCGAGCCTGCACCAGACTGAAACAAGAGATCGGAACGGATCCATGACCGCTACCGCCGAACAGGCCGCTGCCTACCTGGAGCCCCTGATCGGGGGACCGGTGGATCTCGCCGTGGTGCTGGGCACGGGTCTCGGCGGCTTCGCCGAGGCCGTCGTCGACCCGGTGGTCATCCCCTATGCGGACATTCCGGGCTTCCCGCACGGCAACGTCTCCGGCCACGCCGGGCGCCTCGTGGTGGGCAGGCTGGACTCGCGCCGCGTCGCGGTGCTGCAGGGCCGCGCCCACTACTACGAGACCGGCGACCCGGCCGTGATGCGCACGCCGATCGAGACGCTGCGCCGGATCGGCGTGAGCACGCTGGTCCTGACCAACGCGGCCGGATCGCTGACGCGCGACATCCAGCCGGGCCAGCTCTGCATCATCGCCGACCACATCAACATGTCGGGCACCAACCCGCTGATCGGCGACCGCGAGGACGGGCGCTTCGTGCCCATGAACGACGCCTATTCGCAGCGCCTGCGCAAGCGCCTCAAGCGGGCCGCGGCCACGGCCGGCGTGCGGGTTCACGAAGGCATCTATTGCTGGATGTCGGGCCCGTCCTTCGAGACGCCGGCCGAGATCAAGATGGTGCGCATGCTGGGCGCCGACCTCGTCGGCATGTCCACCGTCCCGGAGACCATCCTTGCCCGGCGCTTCGGCATCGACGTGCTGGCCGTGTCGATCGTCACCAACTACGGCGCGGGCCTCGAAGTCCAGGCGCCGTCGCATACGGAAACCAAGGAGGTCGCGGCGACCGCGGGCATCGCCCTGCGCCGCCTGCTGCTCTCCTTCGTGAAGGGCCTCGACGATGTCTCCTGACGAAAACGCCGCGCTGGCGCGCCGCCTCCTGGGCCTGCTCGATCTCACCAACCTGGAGAGCAGCTGCGGACCGGCCGACATCAAGGCCCTCTGCGCCAAGGCGGTCGATCCCCACGGCAAGGTCGCCGCGGTGTGCCTGTGGCCGCAATTCGTCGGCGAGGCCAAGCGGGCCCTGGCCGAGGAAGGCATCCGCATCGCCACCGTCGTCAATTTCCCCGCCGGCGGCGAGGATCTCGAGCGCGTGCTCGACGACATCGGCGAGGCCCTGCACGACGGGGCCGACGAGATCGACCTCGTCCTGCCCTACAAGGCCTTCCTGCGCGGTGACGCGAACCTGGCGGCCGACATGGTGCGCGAGGCCAAGGGCGTGATCGGCGACGAGCGGCCACTGAAAGTGATCCTGGAAACCGGCGCCTTCCCCGACGCCATGGCGATCGCCGCCGCGAGCCGGCTCGCGGTGGCGGCCGGCGCCGACTTCCTCAAGACCTCGACGGGCAAGATCCCGGTCTCGGCGACCCCGGAGGCTGCCAAGGCAATGCTCGCCGTGATCCGCGAGGTGGGGCGCCCCGTGGGCTTCAAGGCCTCGGGCGGCATCCGCACGCTGGCCGACGCGACGCTCTACCTGGGGCTCGCCGAGGACGTCATGGGTCGCGGCTGGGCGACGCCGGCGACCTTCCGCATCGGCGCCAGCAGCCTGCATGGCGCCCTCCTCGCCGCGATCGACGGCGCGGCGCCGGCCGCCCCGGCAAAGGGTGGATACTGACATGGCCGGCCCACTGCTCCCCCAGGAGATCATCCGCCGCAAGCGCGACGGCGCGGCGCTCACCGACGACGAGATCGCCTTCATGATCCGCGGCCTCACGGACCAGTCCGTGACCGAGGGCCAGGTCGCCGCCTTCGCCATGGCCGTGTTCTTCCGCGGCATGACGCTCGACGAGCGCGTGGCCCTGACGAGGGCCATGGTGGCCTCGGGGACCACCCTCGCCTGGCCCGACCTGCCCGGGCCCGTCCTGGACAAGCATTCGACGGGCGGCATCGGCGACAATGTCAGCCTCATGCTGGCCCCGGCCGTGGCCGCCTGCGGCGGTTTCGTGCCGATGATCTCCGGCCGCGGCCTCGGCCACACCGGCGGCACGCTGGACAAGCTGGACTCGATCCCGGGCTACGTCTCGCAGCCCGACAATGCCCTGTTCCGCAAGGTCGTGGCGGATGTCGGCTGCGCCATCATCGGCCAGACGGCGGACCTCGCCCCCGCCGACAAGCGCTTCTACGGCATCCGCGACGTGACGGCGACGGTGGAGTCGATCCCACTGATCACCGCCTCGATCCTCTCCAAGAAGCTCGCGGCCGGGCTCGCCGGCCTCGTCATGGACGTGAAGTGCGGCAGCGGCGCCTTCATGGAAACGCCCGACGACGCGGCCGAACTGGCCGAGAGCCTGGCCATGGTCGCGACCGGCGCCGGCCTGCCGACGACGGCCCTGATCACGGCCATGAGCGAGCCGCTGGCGAGTGCCGCAGGCAATGCGGTGGAGGTGAAGAACGCCGTTTCCTACCTCACGGGCGCGCATCGCGACCCGCGCCTGCACGAGGCCGTCGTGGCGCTCGGCGGCGAGATGCTCCTGCTGGGGGGGCTGGCGGAGACCATCGAGGACGGCTGGGCGCAGATCGACGCGGCCGTGAACACCGGCCGCGCGGCCGAGACGTTCGGACGCATGGTGAGCGCGCTCGGCGGTCCGTCCGACTTCGTCGAGCAGCCGGACCGGCACCTCGCGGCGGCTCCGGTCGTCCGCGACGTGCTTCCCGAAAAGGACGGCTTCGTCTCCGCCTGCAACGCGCGCAGCATCGGCGTCGCGGTGGTGGGTCTCGGCGGCGGTCGCGTGCGGGCCCAGGATTCGATCGACCACGCCGTCGGCTTCAGCGCGCTCGCCGGTCTCGGCGACGCGGTCGGGCCCCATGCCCCGCTCGGCGTGGTCCACGCCCGCAGCGAGGCCGCGGCGGACGCTGCCGCGGCGGCCCTGCGGGCCGCCTACACCGTCGGGGACGCCGAGGTCGAGACAGGTGCGGTCGTGATGGCTCGCTTCGCGGCGGCCGAGGATGCAGGCCGGGCCTGACAGCGACGCTCGCGTCATTTTATGATGCGGCGACGCACTTCGTTCAGGAGCAGGTCTGAGGCATGTCCATTCTCGTCGCCGTGCAGGGATACAAGGCCGAAACCTTCTGCAAGGCGCTCGAACGCATCATGCCCGAGCGCGAGATCGTGCGGCACGGCGAGCCCTTCGACAGGAGGGCGGTCGACTACGCCGTGGCCTGGAAGCACCCGGCCGGGGCGCTCGCGGGCCTGCCCAACCTCTCGGCCGTGTTCTCGCTGGGCGCCGGCGTCGATCATCTCATGACGGACCCGCGCCTGCCCGAGGTGCCGATCCTGCGCGTGGTCGATCCCGACCTCACGGCGCGCATGAGCGAGTACGTCGTGCTGCACTGCCTGAAGATCCTGCGCCAGCAGATGCGCTATATGGCCCAGCAGGCCGAGCGCCGCTGGGAGGACGACCTCGACCAGCCGCCGGCGGCGAAGGTCCGCGTCGGGCTCATGGGCCTGGGCGTCCTGGGCCAGGACGCCGCCTTCAAGCTGCGCATGATGGGCTTCGACGTGGCCGGCTGGAGCCGCAGCCCGAAGACGGTCGAAGGCATCGCGACCTTCGCCGGCCCCGAGCAGCTCCCGGCCTTCCTCGCCCGCACCGACATCCTCGTGGTGCTGCTGCCGCTGACGCCGGACACCGCCGGCATGGTCGACGGCGCGGTGCTGCGGGGACTGGCCCGCGACGGCCGCGTCGGCGGTCCCCACCTGATCAATGCCGGCCGCGGCGGACTTCAGGTCGAAGACGACATCCTCGCCTGCCTCGACGACGGCACCCTGGCCTCCGCCACGCTCGACGTCTTCCAGACCGAGCCGCTGCCCGAGGACTCGCCCTTCTGGTCGCACCCGAAGGTCACGATCACCCCGCACAACGCCGCCATGTCCGAAGCCGACGCGATCATCACGCTCATCGCCCGCCAGATCGTAAGGCACGAGGCGGGCGAGCCGTGGGAAAACGTGGTCGACCCCGCGACGGGGTATTGAGACGCTTCGAGGTCCTGCGTCCTTCGACGGCCCTACCCGAGCCGCCGCACGCTCGTCACCGGCCCGCCGTCCTTGGCCTGGATCCGCTCGCAGGCCTCTGCCACCGGTTCGCTGACGACCAGCATGTGATGCCCGTTGGCGTGCAGGAGCCGGTCGCGGTCCTGCATGATGCCGACGTGACCCTTCCAGAACAGGAGGTCGCCGCGACGCAGGTCCTGCATCGCCTCGCCGACCGGCAGCGACGTGCCGACGCAAGCCTCCTGCATGTCGCTGTCGCGCGGCGCCGCGACGCCGGCGGCGGCCAGGGACAGCTGCGCGAGACCCGAGCAGTCGAGGCCGAGGCTGGTCTTGCCGCCCCACAGGTACGGCACGCCGACGAAGCGCTCGGCCACCGCGACGAAGTCGGTCTCGTGGCGCCCCACGGGCACGAGATGGCCGGCGACGATGGCGCCCTGGTCGGTGATGGCGAAGCGGCCGTCCTCGCGCAGCACGGTGACCGTGCTGCCCAGCGACAACGCCATGACAGGCGGCAGCTTGATGGACGGGCCCGGATAGAGAAACGTCCGCAGCACCGACACGCGGTGCGTCGGCTGCCGGACGCCGGCGATCAGCGCGCCGGACGGCAGCCAGCCGACATAGCCGTCGCGGTCGATCTGGCCCCAGGCCCAGCCCTCGTCGGTCATCTCGTAGACGGTCACCGTCTCGCCGTGCAGGGCCTCGGTGTCGAGCGGCGCATCGGGCGCCGGATGGCGACGCAGCGCGGCCACGCTCTCCAGCACCCGCATCGGCCTGCCTTCGACGAACTCCGACGCCTGGACGATGCCGCGCAGGCTTGCGGCGGCGAGGTCCGGGCGGGCCGGCGTGAGGCGGCGATCGAGGCCGGGCGGCAGGGTGGTCATCGCGGCAGGTCCCGTGTGCGGGCGACGACGAGGTCGCCGAGGCGCTCGACATAGAGGGCGCCCTTGACGGTTCGTTGCACGATGACGTTGCGCCTGTCCACCTCGTCTCGCCGGCGGGACACGAGCTCCATCTTGCCCATGGTGTCGAGCGCCCGGGTGATGGCGGGCTTCGTCACCCCGAGCTTGGCGGCGAGCCCACGGACCGTGTGCGGCGGCGCCTCGAGATAGATGGTGAGCAGAATGGCCGTCTGGCGCGCCGAAAGGTCCTGCTCACCGTCGCGCACGAGGTCGAGCGTGACGTCGTGCCAGAGGCGGAGAGCCTGTGAGGGGCGCAAGGTGAGGGTCATCGCGGACCCGATCGTTTCGGATCCGTATTAAGATGCGGTTGACGAGGCCCCGCGGCCGATAGCGGCGCGACCTTGCGTCCTCCGACGGGGCTCCTCTACGGCTTGCCCAGCATCTGTGGCTAAAGCCACCATCTCCCTCATCCTGAGCCGGCCGCGCAGCGGCCGAGTCGAAGGACGCAGACTGGTCCAACGGCTCCGTTGTGCGTCCTTCGACTCACGGCCCTGCGGGCCGTGGCTCAGGATGAGGGGCTTTGGGCAGTTTGGCGAAAGTTCCACGGACAATCGCTTAGGGAACACCGGCGAGCGCTTGGGCTCATCTCCTCGTCACTTCGCCGGATAGCGCTCCTGCAGCAGGGCGAAGACGAGGCGGGCGGCCTGGACCTCGCCGCCGTCCGGGCGGCCGGGCTTGCCGCTGGGGATCCAGTTGTAGACGTCGAAATGCGCCCAGGCCTTGGCCTTCTCGACGAAGCGGCGCAGGAACAGGGCGGCCGTCACGGAGCCCGCGAAGGCGCCGCCGGTGTTGTTCACGTCAGCGATCTTGCTGTCGAGCATGGCGTCATAGTTGCGCCACAGCGGCATCCGCCAGACCGGGTCGTTGATCGCGAAGCCGAGCCGCATCAGGTCGGCCGCGAGGCGGTCGTCGTCGCTGTAGAGCGGGGGCAGTTCCGGGCCCAGCGCCACGCGCGCGGCGCCGGTGAGCGTGGCGAAGTCGATGAGCAGGTCCGGCTCCTCCTCGTCCGCCAGCGCCAGGGCGTCGGCCAGGATCAGGCGGCCTTCGGCGTCGGTGTTGCCGATCTCGATCGTCGTACCCTTGCGGCTCTTCAGCACGTCGCCCGGGCGGAAGGCCGAGCCGGAGATGGAGTTCTCGACGGCGGGCACGAGCACGCGCAGCCGCACCGGCAGACGCGCATCGGCGATCATCTGCGCGGCGGCCAAAGCCGTGGCGGCGCCGCCCATGTCCTTCTTCATGAGCAGCATGCCGGCATCGTTCTTGATGTTCAGGCCGCCGGTGTCGAAGCAGACGCCCTTGCCCACGAGCGTCACGCGGGGATGGGAGGCGTCGCCCCAGCTGATGTCGATGAGGCGCGGCGGGCGCGTCGAGGCGCGGCCGACCGTGTGGATGACGGGAAAGTTGTCGCGCAGCAGGTCGTCGCCGACGGTCACGCGGACGGAAGCGCGCATGCGCGCCGCCAGGGCCCGGGCGGCATTCTCGAGTTCGGCGGGACCCAGGTCGTTGGCGGCGGTGTTGACGAGGTCGCGGCCGAAGGCCACCGCCTCGGCCTGCCGCGACACGGCATCCGCGTCCACGCCGTCGGGAACGACGAGCCGAATGGCCTTTGCCGCGCCCTTCGACTTGTAGCGGCCGAACCGGTAGGTCGCGAGCGCGAAACCCAGGACCGCGGTGGCGGCATCGCCCTGGAGGCCTTCGACGCGATAGTCGCCGGCCGGAAGGGCCGCGACGAGACGGGCCAGGTGGAACGGGTCGGGTCGCGCCCCGGCATCCGCGCCGAAGAGCCATCCGGCCACGCCGCCGTCGGCGCCCGGCAGGGCGATCGCCTGCCCGGATCCGCCTTCGTAGCCCTGGCCCTGCGCAAAGGCGGCGGCGGCGGGGCCGAACCCCTGCGCGGCCTCCTGCCAGCCGCTCGCGGTCACCACGCGCACGAGACGGGCCTGGGCGGCGGCGGAATCGGTCGAAGCGATCAGGGCGGGGTGCACGACGGTCTCCTGTGGTGGTCCCTGACTGAATAGCCGATCACCGGGCGCGATCAAACCGCCACGACCGCGTCGCGCGACGGTGCAGCCCGTCGTTTCATGCAGGGCAGGCCTCAGGTTCCGCGCGGCTTGGCCCGGGCGGTGGGCATGGCGCTCGCCGGATCGTCCGGCCAGGGATGGCGGGGATAGCGCCCCTTCATCTCCGCCTTCACGGCCGCCCAGGAGCCACGCCAGAAGCCGGGCAGGTCGCGGGTGATCTGGATGGGCCGGTGCGCCGGCGACAGCAGATGCAGCAGGAGGGGCAGCTTGCCGTTCGCCATCGCCGGGTGGTCCTTCAGGCCGAACAGCTCCTGCACCCGGATGGCGAGCACGGGCTCGTCCCCGCTCTCGTAGTCGATCGCGTGGCTGTTGCCCGTCGGCGCGGTGAAGTGGGTCGGGCATTCCGCCTCCAGCCGTCGCCCGAGATCCCAGGGCAGGAGAGCGTGCAGCGCCTCGCCGAGACTGTCCGCGCCGATCTGGGCGAGGCTGGTCTTGCCCTCGATGAAGGGGGCGAGCCAGTCGCCCGCCGAGGCGGCGAGCGCCGCGTCGGAGAGGTCGGGAAAGGTCTCATCGGCGCGCCGCAGGAACATCACGCGGTTGCGCCATTGTGCCAGGGCCTTGGTCCAGGGCAGGCGGTCGATGCCCAGGCCAGCGATGCCTTCCGCGAGCTTGCGGGCATTGTCCGGACCGCTCGCCACGGGCAGCGTCTGTTCGGCCAGGGTCACCGCGCCCAGCCGGCGCACGCGCCGGCCGCGCAGCGCGGCGGCCGACCTGTCGAAGCTCACCTCGTCGCGCGCCTCGATGCGGTCCCCGAAGTCGGCCTCGATGTCCTCGGCCGACAGCGGGGCCGCTAGCAGGATGCGCGCCGCCCCCGCCGCCCCCGCAATCTCGGCGATGGCGAGGAAAGGCTCTCGCGCGAGAGCATCGTGCGGCTCGACGGCCGCCCCGCGCCCGTTGACCATCACGAAGCTGCCGGATGCGCCGCGCGCCCGCGCGACGCGGTCGGGAAAGGCCAGCGCGAGCACCCTGCCCGCAGCGGACGGATCGCCCGGGGCGCCGCCGCCCACCGCCTGCGCCCAGCCGCGCGCCAGGCGTCGCATGTCGTCGGCCCGGCCGGAGCGCTCCCGCCGGAAGGCCTCCAGGCGATGGCCGAGATGAGCGCCGTCGCCGCCGAGGCCGCGCTCGGTGATCACCGCCGCGATGTCGGCGGCGAGCGCCGCCTCGCCCCGGCGCCCGGCATCGACCAGCATGCGCGCCAGCCGGGGCGGCAGCGGCAGGGCCCTGACGGCCTTGCCCTCCTCCGTCAGGCGCCCCCCCTCGTCGATCGCGCCGATGGCCAGGAGAAGGCTGCGGGCCTCCGCGAGCGCGGGGGCCGGCGGCGGATCGAGGAAGGAGAGCGTCTTCGGATCGGTGACGCCCCAGGCCGCGCAGTCCAGCAGGAAGCCCGACAGGTCGGCGGACAGGATCTCGGGCTTGGCGAACGGTTCGAGGGAGCCGGTCGCGGCCTCTTCCCACAGGCGCCAGCACACGCCGGGTTCGGTGCGCCCCGCACGGCCGCGGCGCTGGTCCGCGGCGGCCCGCGAGACCTTGACGGTCTCCAGCCGGGTCAGGCCGATGGCCGGTTCGTAGCGGGGCACGCGGGCCAGGCCACTGTCGACCACCACGCGCACGCCCTCGATGGTGAGCGATGTCTCGGCGATGGACGTCGCCAGCACCACCTTGCGCCGCCCCGCCGCGGCAGGGCGCACCGCGAGGTCCTGCGCCCTCTGGTCCATGGCGCCATAGAGCGGAGCGATGTCGACGGAGGGATCGCGGACGCGCTCGCGCAGCAGCGTCTCGGTGCGGCGGATCTCGCCCTGCCCAGGCAGGAAGACGAGCACCGAGCCGGGCTCCGTGGCGAGCGCGCGACCGACGACGGCGGCCACCTCCTCCTCGATGCGCTTTCGCGGGTCGCGCCCGGCATGGCGCGTCTCCACCGGATAGGCGCGGCCCTCGCTGGCGATCACCGGGGCGTCCCCGAGAAGGCGGGCCACCCGCGCCCCGTCGAGCGTCGCCGACATGACGAGGATCCGCAGGTCGTCGCGCAGCCCCGCCTGCGCGTCCAGCGCCAGGGCAAGCCCGAGGTCGGCATCGAGCGACCGTTCGTGGAACTCGTCGAACAGCACCGCCGCCGTGCCGGCCAGTTCCGGATCGTCCAGGATCATGCGGGTGAAGACGCCTTCGGTGACGACCTCGATGCGCGTGCGCGGGCCGACCTTCGAGCCGAGCCTCACCCGCAGGCCCACGGTCTCCCCGACCGTCTCGCCCAGGGTTCGGGCCATGCGCTCCGCCGCCCCCCGGGCCGCAAGCCGTCGAGGCTCCAGCAGGATGATGCGCCGGTCGCCGGTCCAGGCTTCGTCGAGCAGGGCGAGGGGCACGCGCGTGGTCTTGCCGGCGCCGGGCGGCGCGACGAGCACGGCGGAGGTCCGGTCGGCCAACGCCCGCGTGAGGGGCCCGAGGGCTTCGTCGATGGGCAGGGGGGTGTCGAAGGACCGCATGGGCCGGCGAATAGCGGCTGGCGGCGGCGCTGTCACGAGGCCAGCGCAGGATGGTAAAATACAGACTATTGCTGTGATATTCTGCTTAACTCGAAACGGTGCGTATTGTTTGACAAACCGAACGCTGGGACCTAAAGAAAAAACACGCGCCGATTTGAGCGAGCCGCTTGCTGGGCGCGACGGGAGCATCCGCTTCCGGACAAATGCAGCTAAAGCGCCGCGGGCACCTGGGCGAAAGACCCACCCGGCCCACGACCGCATCGTTGCCACCGTGTGAGCCTGAGAGGGAGCCCGAGATGACGTTCTTCACCCGCCGTGACGCGCTGGCCTTTGCCGCCGCGCTCGCCTTCACCGCCGCCGCGACCACGGCCCATGCCCAGGTCAAGGAAATCCGCATCGACTGGGCCACCTACAACCCGGTCAGCCTCGTCCTGAAGGACCAGGGCCTGCTCGAGAAGGAATTCGCCAAGGACGGCATCGGCATCCGCTGGGTGCAGTCCGCCGGCTCCAACAAGGCGCTCGAGTTCCTCAACGCCGGTTCGCTCGACTTCGGCTCCACCGCCGGCGCGGCCGCCCTGGTCGGCAAGATCAACGGCAACCCGATCCAGTCGATCTACGTCTACTCCCGCCCTGAATGGACCGCGCTCGTCGCCAAGGGCGACAGCCCGATCAAGACGGTCGCCGACCTGAAGGGCAAGCGCGTCGCCGTGACCCGCGGCACCGACCCGCACATCTTCCTGGTGCGCGCGCTGGCCGAGAACAAGCTGACCGAGAAGGACGTGAAGCTCGTCCTGCTGCAGCACGCCGACGGCCGCCTGGCTCTGGAGCGCGGCGACGTGGACGCCTGGGCCGGCCTCGACCCGATCATGGCCGCGGCCGAGATCGAGGGCGGCGCCAAGCTGTTCTTCCGCAAGCCCGAAGCCAACACCTGGGGCGTGCTCAACGTGCGCGAGGAGTTCGCCAAGCAGAACCCCGAGATCGTGAAGCGCGTGCTGAAGGTCTACGAGGACGCCCGCAAGGCCTCGATCGCCGACAAGGCGGCCCTCACCAAGTCGCTCGTCGCGGCGACGAAGCTCCCCGACGCGGTGATCGAGCGCCAGCTCGAGCGCACCGAGCTCACCCACAGCGTCATCGGCAAGCCGCAGGCCGACAGCATCATCGCCGCGGGCGTGGCCCTGCAGGAAGCCGGCGTCCTGGAATCGAACATCGACATCAAGGCCGTCACGGCTTCGCTCATCGAGCCGAAGTACCTGACCGCGGGCGCCACGCAGTAAGGCCGCCCTCCGGGCTTGAGCTTGCGGCGGTTTACGCCATAACTGCCCCGGGAGCGGCGCCTTGCCGCTCCCTTCGTGTTGAGTGGCCCCGGGATGAACGCCCCGCAATCCCCTGTCGCGGACACCGTCCTGGCGAATGCCGGGGCGAACGACGGCGTGCCGCCTGTTTCCGCGAGCCGGGTGTGGCCGTCGTGGCGCGTCATGCTGGGCATCGTCCTGCCGCTGCTCCTGGCCGCCGGTTGGGAGCTCGCTGTGCGCGGCGGGTTCGCCCAGGGGCGCCTGATGCCGCCGCCGTCGCGCATCTTCGCCACCCTCGCCGACCTCGTCCGCTCGGGCGAACTGTGGACCCACGTCGTCGCGACGCTGTGGCGCGTCATGGCGGGCTTCGCGCTCGGCGCTGCCGCGGGAACGCTGATGGGCGCCCTGTCCGGCTCGTCCGAGACCGTGCGCCGCCTGGTGGATCCGACGCTGCAGTCGCTGCGCGCGGTGCCGTCGATCGCCTGGGTGCCTCTGTTCCTGCTGTGGCTCGGCATCTTCGAGGCGTCGAAGGTGGCGCTGATCGCCGTGGGCGTGTTCTTCCCCGTCTATCTCGGCGTGGCGAGCGCCATCGAGGGGATCGACCGCAAGCTCATCGAGGTCGGCCGCGTGTTCCGCCTCGGTCGCGTCGCCATGGTGCGCCGCGTCCTGCTGCCGGCGGTCCTGCCGGCCTGGCTCACCGCGTTGCGCTCAGGCCTGGGCCTGGGCTTCATGTTCGTCGTCGCGGCCGAGTTCATGGGCGCCTCCGAAGGCCTCGGCTACCTGCTCACCGACGGCCAGCAGATGGGCCGGCCCGACCGCATCCTCGCCGCGATCATCACCTTCGCGCTGCTCGGCAAGCTCTGTGACACCATCCTCGTGCTGCTCACGCGCCCCCTCGTGCGCTGGCAGGACACGGCGCGCGGAAGGCTCTGACCCATGTTCGTCGTCGAGCATCTGTCCAAGACCTACGCCGACGGGACTCGCGCGCTGGCCGACATCTCGCTGAAGGTCGCCGACGGCGAGATCCTGGCGCTGGTCGGGGGCTCGGGCTGCGGCAAGACCACCCTGCTGCGGCTCGTCGCCGGCCTCGACCAGGCCAGCGCCGGCCGGATCGCCGTCGACAACGAGACCATCACCGCCCCGCATCCCTTCGTCGGCATCGCCTTCCAGGAGCCGCGGCTCCTGCCCTGGCTCTCCGTCGCCGACAACGTCGCCTTCGGCATCGCCGACCTGCCCCGTGCCGAGCGGGACGCCCGCGTCGCCGACGCGCTGGAGCGGGTGCACCTCGCCGAGCACGCCGGCCGCTGGCCGCGCGAGCTCTCGGGCGGCCAGCAGCAGCGCGTCTCCATCGCCCGCGCCCTCGTCGCCCGCCCGCGCGTCCTGCTGCTGGACGAGCCGTTCTCCGCGCTCGACGCCTTCACGAGGGCGAGCCTGCACGGCCACCTGCTGGCCCTGTGGGAGGCCACCCGCCCGACCATCGTCATGGTCACGCACGACGTCGACGAGGCCGTCACCCTCGCCGACCGTGTCGTCGTCATGCGCCCGCGTCCGGGCCGCATGTTCGAGACGATCACCGTCGGCGAGCCCCGTCCGCGCGACCCGCTGGCGGTGGGCTACGACAAGGCCAAGCGCAGGGTCTTGAACGCACTCGACCGATCGCTCAAAACCGCTGCCAGCGACGCCACCGCGAAGACCGCCTCCGGCGCCTCGCTGTGGTGGTGACCGACACCCGAAAGGACAGACCGATGGACGCCGACGCCCTCCGTGCCATGCAGGCCCCGATCAAGGCCAAGTACCGCGACACCCCCGACGCGGCGGTGATCACGCTCAAGGCCCAGGGCGAGATCGACGACACGAAGATCGCCTGCAAGCTCGAGACCGGCCGCGCCATCGTGGAGGCGGGACTGCATCCCGCGACCGGCGGCTCGGGCATGGAGCTGTGCTCGGGCGACATGCTGCTCGAAGCGCTCGTCGCCTGCGCCGGCGTCACCCTGAAGGCCGTCGCGACCGCGCTGGAGATCCCGCTGCGCAAGGGTGTCGTGCGTGCCGAGGGCGACCTCGACTTCCGCGGCACGCTGGGCGTCGACCGCGAGGCCCCGGTGGGTTTCCGCCAGATCCGGCTCGCCTTCGACATCGACACGGACGCGCCGCAGGAGAAGATCGACAGCCTGCTCAAGCTCACCGAGCGTTACTGCGTCGTGTTCCAGACCATCAACCGGAAGCCGGACCTCACGGTGACGGTGAACAGGGGCTGAGCGGCTCGCGAAGCGATCCCACCCTTGATTTTCGATGCCGGCGGCCTGATATGCCGGACGATCATCCGTGACCTGTCCGTGAATTGCGAAAAGCCATGACCGATCCGAAGACGAACGCCGAACCCATCACCGAGCTGGCCGCCGATCAGGCCGCGGCCCAGACGGACGCGCCCGCCGGCGAGGCCGCGCCGGAGCGGGACGTGCATTCCGTGATCGAGGCGCTCAACGCCGAGAACACGCAGCTCAAGGACCGCATGCTGCGCACGCTCGCCGACATGGAGAACCTGCGCCGCCGCACCGAGAAGGAAGTCTCCGACGCGCGTGCCTACGCGACGACGAACTTCGCCCGCGACATCCTGAACGTCGCCGACAACGTGCGCCGCGCTCTGGAAACCGTGAGCTCCGACGCCCGCGAGACCGCCGACACGGCTCTCAAGGGCCTGCTGGAGGGCATCGAGCTCACCGAGCGCGATCTCCTCAAGACGCTCGAGCGCCACGGCATCCGCAAGCTCGAGCCGAAGGGCGAGAAGTTCGACCCCAACCTGCACCAGGCCATGTTCGAGATCCCGGACCCGTCCGTTCCCAACGGGACGGTCCGCGAGGTCGTCCAGGCCGGCTTCGTCATCGGCGACCGGGTCCTGCGGCCCGCCCTGGTGGGCGTCGCCAAGGGCGGCCCGAAGGCCGCCGCCGGCGAGGGCGTCGACAAGCAGGCCTGACCTTGGCCCCAGCATTACCAGCGAGGCCGTCATGGCCGGGCTTGGCCCGGCCACCCACGACTTGAGGATGGCGCCGACAAAGTCGTGGATGCCCGGGCCGAGCCCGGGCAGGACGCGGAGAGGTGGATGCCTCTCGTGGCAAAGTTCGGCTCAGCCCCTCACTTCTTCAGGCTCGCCAGATAGTCCGCCACGGCCACCGCATCGGCCTTGTTGAAGCGGAACTCCGGCATGGGCGGGCGGGGCATGCTGCCGTCGGGGCGCTTGCCGGTTTCCAGGAAGGTGACGAGCTGCGGCTTGGTCCAGCCGGAGGGCATGCCGGCGATGCCGGGAGCCACGTCGGCGAAGGGCATCTCCACCAGCGGCTTGAAGGCGAGCGGGGCACCCTGCAGGGCCGTGGACTTGACGATCTGGCCTTTCGGGTCGCGGGCGGAATGGCAGTCCGAGCACATCCCGACCTGCTCCACGAGGTAGCGTCCGCGCGACACCGTCGCGGCGTCCGCGAGGGCGGCCGTGGCGGTGGCGGACAGGATCGTGGCGGTCAGGATCGAGCGCAGGAACATGGGGGGTCTCCTCGGATGGCGCCGCGCGTTGGTGGATGGCGGCGAGGCCTGCGGAGGTAGCCGCGTCGCGGCCGGCGGCCTGTGCGGAATCGCACACCGCGTGCGGCGGCCTGACGCAGCCTTGCGCCCGCATCGGCGAGACGCTAGCGATGCGACCAGACGCGTCCGATGGCGTGATTCTGCGATCACGCACCACCTCTGACAGCGAGACCCATGATCAGGATCCTGTTTCGGACTGTGGGCTATCTGCTGCTGGCCGCGGCCTTCGTCGCGGCCGTGGTCGACGGCACCCGTTCCATCGCGGCATCCGGCTGGCAGATCACGTCGCTCCAGGGCTTTCTCGAGCGCGTGCAGCCGTCCGCTCTCCCGGCGCTCAAGACCATGGCCACCCAGGTCAACGCCGTCCTGTGGGACCCCGTGGCGGTGACCGCGCTGAAGGTGCCGTTGGCGGCCCTGTTCCTCGTGCTCGGCCTCGTCCTCGCGCTCCTCTCGTCGCCGCGCGAACCCGAAGTGGGCATCGTCGCGCGGCGTTGAAGTCAAGTCGTTGCGCGGTGTTGAAGTCGGAATCGTCGCGCGCGTGGACCGGCGCTCACGGGCGCGTCACGGGGCCTTGATCGCCACCGATCTCGCGTTCACGCTCCGCCCTCCCCATATGAGGGGTCCGGCGGCATCCTCCGCCCCGGACCAGCCACGAGGTGATGTCATGTTCGGCTTTCGCAAGCGCACCGCCATGCCAACCCGCGAGGAGGCCCTGCCGGGCCGGCCGCAGCCCATCCCCACCGCGCAGACCCATTTCGTCAACGGCCATGCGCTGAAGGGACCCTATCCCGAAGGCAGCGAGCGGATCGTCTTCGGGCTCGGCTGTTTCTGGGGTGCCGAACGTAAGTTCTGGCAGGTGCCGGGCGTCTGGGTGACGGCCGTCGGCTATGCCGCGGGCCACACGCCCAACCCGACCTACGAGGAGGCGTGCTCGGGCCTCACCGGCCACAACGAGGTGGTGCTCGTGGTCTATGATCCCAAGCAGGTCGGCATCGACACGCTGATGAAGACCTTCTGGGAGAGCCACGATCCCACGCAGGGCATGCGGCAGGGCAACGACATCGGCACGCAGTACCGCTCCGGCGTCTACTGGACGACGCCCGAGCAGCGCGAGGCGGCCGAGCGCACCGCCAAGACCTACGGCGCGGCCTTGAAGGCCAAGGGCTACGGGCCGATCACCACGGAGATCCAGGAGGCGGGGCCGTTCTATTTCGCCGAGGACTACCACCAGCAGTACCTGGCCAAGAACCCGGGCGGCTACTGCGGCCTCGGCGGAACCGGCGTGAGCTGCGCGGTCGGAACGGGCGTGGACGCAGCCTGAGCGAAGCTCTAAGTACGGCTCCGACCGGCACCGCGTGCCGGGTGCGAACATGCTAGCCGGTCGGAGCCCATGATCGAACGCGTCCTCGAGAAATTCCTGTTCTCCAGCCGCTGGCTGCTGGCCCCCTTCTATGTCGGCCTCGTCCTCAGCCTCGCGCTGCTGATGATCAAGGCGATGCAGGAGATCGTGCATTTCGTGATGCACATCTTCGACCAGACCGAAGCCGAGGTGATCCTCGGCGTGCTGGCCCTGATCGACCTGACCTTCACCGGCTCGCTGATCGTCATCGTGATCTTCTCGGGCTACGAGAACTTCGTGTCCAAGATCGACGAGGCCGACCACAAGGATTGGCCCGAGTGGATGGGCAAGATCGACTTCACGGGGCTGAAGCTGAAGCTCCTGTCGTCGATCGTGGCGATCTCGGCGATCCAGCTGCTCAAGGCGTTCATGAACATCAAGAACACGAGCGACCGCGACCTCCAGTGGCTCGTGATCATCCACCTCGTGTTCGTCGGATCCGGCGTGATCCTCGCGCTGACCGACAAGATCTCGGCCGACACCAAGGCGCATTAGCCGGAAGTGCTGAAGAGCCAAGAGCGACTAGTCGCTCTTCGCTCCTCACTTCACTTCGCCGTCAGCACCTGGGCGCAGGCGGCGGGCAGCTGCGCCATCGTCATGGGCGGGCGCGGCTTGCCGGGCTTGGGGTGCAGGGCCTCCTCGGTGAACCACCACGCGAGATCCTTGCCGCATCCGTCGCCGGCCGGCGGCGCCGCCTGTCGCTCGCAGGCCTCCTCGCCGGGCGGGCAGGCCATGCGAATATGCATGTGGTAGTTGTGCCCCCACAGCGGCCGGACGCGCGTCAGCCATGACCGGTCGCCGGTGGCGTCGCGACACAGCGCCTTCTTGATCGCCGCGTTGACGAACACCCGCTCCACCTCGGGCTGCGAGGCCGCGAGCCTGATGAGCGCGAGATGGGCCGGCGTCCAACGCCCGGGCACCACGTCGAGGCCGTTGTCGGCCACCAGGTTCACGGGCTCCAGGTCCTCGCGCTCCTGGCGGGACAGGACCCGCGGCGGCATCGGCGAGAGCCAGACGTCCGCATCGATCCCGAGCTGGTGGGAGGCGTGTCCGCTGCGCATCGGGCCGCCGCGCGGCTGGGCGATGTCGCCGACGAGCAGCCCCGGCCAGCCCGTGGCGGCGCTCGCCTTGGCCGCGAAGCCGGTCAGGAACCGGACCATGGCCGGATGACCCCAGTTGCGGTTGCGCGACAGGCGCACCGCCTGCCAGTGCGAGCCCTCGGGCGGCAGCATCTGGCCGCCGGCGAGGCACCCCTTGGCGTAGGAGCCTATGACTGCAGGGGCGAGGCTCGTCGTGGCTGCAGGAACCGCGCCGAAGAGGTCGCGGGCCGCGGGTTCAGCCAAGGCCGGCGTTGCAGCAACCACGAGGGCGATGGCGGCGAATCGGGGGAGCTTGCGCATTCGCCGATGGTGAGGGCGCGTAGCGCGACTGTCCATCCAGCAGGTTGCGAGGTCCTGCGCCGCGCCTCACGCCGCCCGGATGATCACCAGGCCGGTCACGATGAGCACCGCAGCCGCCACGCGCCGGGCCGACAGCTTCTCGCGCAGCACCACCACCGCGATCCCGGTGGCGAAGAGCACGCTGGTCTCGCGCAGCGCGGCGACCAGCGCGATGGGCGCCTGCGTCATGGCCCACACGGCGATCCAGTAGGCCCCGAAGCCCATGGCCCCGCCGGCGAGCCCCGGCCCGAGCGCCGTGCCCATGATGGCCAGCCCCTGCCGGCCGCGCAGCGCCGCGACCGCGAGCACGCAGCTCAGGCCGTCGAGGATGAACATGGCGGCGACATAGGCATGCGGGTCACCCGCAGCCCGCGCGCCGAGCCCATCCGACAGCGTGTAGAGCGAGATCGTCACCGCCGTGAGCAGGGCGTACCCCACGCCCCGGCGGTCGACCGACGCGCGCCGCTGCAGGGCGAGCAGGCCGATGCCGCCCGCCAGCACGGCGATGCCGACGACGACACCGGGGGCCAGGCGATCGCCGGTGAACAGGACCGACCCGGCCAGCGTCATCAGCGGCGCCGAGCCGCGGGCGATGGGATAGACCACGCCCATGTCGGCATGCTTGTAGGCGGTGGCGAGCGACAGCCCGTAGCCCAGGTGCAGCGCCGTCGACGCGGCGAGATAGGGCCAAGACGCCGAGATCGGGAAGCCGGTATAGCTCAGGAGCCCGAGGCCGAAGACGCCGGCTCCGCCGTTGATGAGCGCCATGGCGAGCAGCGGCTCGATCCGCAGCTTCATCATCGCGTTCCAGCTGGCGTGCAGGAACGCGGCCACCAGCACGGCGAGGAACACGGTGGTGGTCATGGCGGCCTCCCGGCGACTATGGCCCGGCGGCCTGGACTCAGCTGTCCATCTTCAGGGCGGCGATGAAGGCTTCCTGCGGGATCTCGACGCGCCCGAACTGGCGCATGCGCTTCTTGCCCTCTTTCTGCTTGTCGAGGAGCTTGCGCTTGCGCGAGATGTCGCCGCCGTAGCACTTCGCCGTCACGTCCTTGCGCAGCGCCGAGATGGTCTCGCGGGCGATGATCTTGCCGCCGATGGCCGCCTGGATCGGGATCTGGAACAGGTGCTGCGGGATGAGCTCCTTGAGCTTCTCGCACATGGCGCGGCCACGCCCCTCGGCGCGGGTGCGGTGCACCAGCATCGACAGCGCGTCCACCGGCTCGGCGTTCACCAGGATCGACATCTTCACGAGGTCGCCCGGCTTGTAGTCGGTCAGGTGGTAGTCGAAGGAGGCATAGCCCTTCGAGATCGACTTCAGCCGGTCGTAGAAGTCGAACACGACCTCGTTCAGCGGCAGGTCGTAGACGACCATGGCGCGCTTGCCGACGTAGTTGAGGTCGACCTGCGCACCGCGCCGGTCCTGGCACAGCTTGAGGATGCCGCCGAGATACTCGTCCGGCGTCAGGATCGTGGCGCGGATCCAGGGTTCCTGGATCTCCTCGATCTTCATGACGTCCGGCATGTCGGCCGGATTGTGGAGCTCGATCTCCTCGCCGTCCCTGAGCGAGATCTTGTAGATGACGCTCGGTGCCGTGGCGATGAGGTCGAGGTTGAACTCGCGCTCCAGGCGCTCCTGGATGATCTCCAGGTGCAGCAGGCCGAGGAAGCCGCAGCGGAAGCCGAAGCCCAGCGCCGCCGAGCTTTCCATCTCGTAGCTGAAGCTCGCGTCGTTGAGGCGCAGCTTGCCCATCGCCGCCCGAAGGTCCTCGAACTGGGCCGCGTCGACCGGGAAGAGCCCGCAGAACACCACCGGCTGCGCCGGCTTGAAGCCCGGCAGCGCCGTGGCCGTCGGCTTGCGCGTCTCGGTGATCGTGTCGCCGACGCGGGTGTCGGCCACCTGCTTGATCTGCGCGGTGATGAAACCGACCTCGCCGGGTCCCAGCGTCTCCACGTCGGTCATCTTCGGCTTGAACACGCCGATCCGGTCGACCTCGTAGCGGGCACCCGTGCCCATCATGGTGATCTCGGAGCCCTTCTTGAGGGACCCGTCGATGACGCGGACGAGCACCACGACGCCGAGATAGGCGTCGTACCAGCTGTCGACCAGCAGGGCTTTCAGCGGCGCCTTCTCGTCGCCCTTGGGCGGCGGCAGGCGCTTCACGATGGCCTCGAGCACGGCCTCGATGTTCAGGCCCGTCTTGGCGGAAATCGGCACGGCATCCGACGCGTCGAGGCCGATCACCTCCTCGATCTGCGCCTTGATGCGGTCGGGCTCTGCGGCCGGCAGGTCGATCTTGTTGAGGACCGGCACGATCTCGTGGTTGGCGTCGAGCGCATGGTAGACGTTGGCGAGGGTCTGCGCCTCGACGCCCTGCGAGGCGTCCACCACCAGCAGCGACCCCTCGCACGCCGCCAGCGACCGGCTGACCTCGTAGGCGAAGTCGACGTGGCCGGGCGTGTCCATCAGGTTGAGGATGTAGGTCTTGCCGTCATGCGCCTTGTAGTCGAGGCGCACGGTGTTGGCCTTGATGGTGATGCCGCGCTCGCGCTCGATGTCCATCGAGTCCAGCACCTGGTCCACCATCTCACGCTCGGACAGGCCGCCGGTGACCTGGATCAGCCGGTCGGCGAGCGTGGACTTTCCATGGTCGATGTGCGCGACGATGGAAAAGTTGCGAATGTTGTCGATGGGGTGCTGGCTCATGGGCGCGCACATAGCAGCGTAAGGCCTGATTTCCAAGCGACACGGCAGCGCGGCGCCCTCCGGACCATCGCCGTTCGACGGACTTGATTCCATTATAGTAGAGACATAGTCTCTGATCATGGAATTCAGCGACGACATCGGCCTCGGCGCGCGCCTGAAGGCCCTGCGCCAGGAGCGCGGTTTCACCCTCGACGCGCTGGCGACGGGATCGGGCGTCAGCCGCGCCATGATCTCGCGCATCGAGCGCGGCGAGGCGAGCCCGACCGCGGCCCTCCTGGGCAAACTCTGCGCCAGCCTGGGTGTCAGCCTGTCCGGCTTCTTCGCCGGGGACCGTGCCGCGGCCTCGCCGCTGTCCCGCCGTGCCGACCAGACCGAGTGGCGCGATCCCGACAGCGGCTATGTCCGGCGCAACGTGTCGCCCCGCCTGCCCGACAGTGTGCTGGAGGTCGTCGACGTCACGTTCCCGCCCGGGGAGCGGGTGCGGTTCGACAACCCGTGGGTCTCGCGGCCCACCGAGCAGATCGTCTGGGTGCTCGACGGCGAGCTCGAGATGACGGTCGGCGACACCGTTCACCGGCTCGGCACCGGGGACAGCCTGCACATGAGGCTCGACCGGCCCGTGGCCTACCACAATCCCGGCGACCGGCCCGTCCGCTACGCGGTCGTGCTGGCCGCCTCCACACCCTGACCCGATGGAGCCCGGCATGACCGCCGCCGTATCGATCCTCGACGTGACCGCCGCGCGGGCGGCGCTGCCCGCCCTCGTCGACATCCTCGTCGACGGCGTGCGCGGCGGGGCCTCCATCGGCTTCATGAACCCGTTCGATCCCGCCGAGGCGCGGGCCTGGTGGGACGGGGTGCTCGCCGACGTCGCCGCCGGCCGGACGATCCTGTTCGCCGCCACGCTGGGGGGCGAGGTGGTGGGCACCGCCCAGCTGATCCCGGCCAGCAAGCCCAACCAGCCTCATCGCGCCGACGTCTCGAAGGTCATCGTGCACAGCAGGGCCCGGCAGACGGGCATCGGCAAGGCGCTGATGGCCGCCGTCGACGACGAGGCGCGCCGCCGCGACCTGAAGGTGCTGGTTCTCGACACCGCGACGGGCTCGCCCGCGGAAAACCTTTATCAGGCCACCGGCTGGCAAAAGGTCGGTGTCATCCCGGACTATGCGCTGTGGCCGGATGGTGGTTTCTGCGCTACCACCTACTACTACAAGAACCCGTGAGAGCCCCCCATGCAGGTGACCATCCGAGACGCGGCCGAGACGGACCTGCCGGCGATCCTGGACATCGTCAACGACGCCATCCTCAACACGACGGCGATCTGGATGGTGCACACCTTCGACCTGGAGAACCGGCGCGCGTGGATGCACGAGCGCGTCAGCGCGGGCTATCCGGTCCTGGTCGCGGACCTGGCCGGCACGGTGGTGGGCTTCTCCAGCTTCGGGGACTTCCGCAAGGGAGACGGCTATCACCACACCGTCGAGCACTCGGTCTACGTCCATCGCCACCATCATGGGAAAGGCGTGGGCAAGCAGCTGATGCCGCCGCTGTTCGACCGGGCGCGGGACCTCGGCAAGCACGTGATGATCGGCGGCGTCGAGGCGGGCAACACGGCGTCCATGCACTTCCACAAGGCGCTCGGCTTCGTGGAGACGGGGCGCCTGAAGGAAGTCGGCTGGAAGTTCGACCGCTGGCTCGACCTCGCCCTCATGCAGAAGACCCTCTGACCCGCGCCGCCGGCCGAGGCCGGCCGCCCGCCACGCCCCGGATCCCTCAGCCGTGACGCTGCTCGTCTTCCTGGCAGCGCTTGCCAGCGCCTTCTTCCACGCCGGCTGGAACGCCATCGCCCGGCGACAGGAGGATCCCGGCGCGGGCCTGGCGCTCGTCGTCATCATGGCGGGCGTCGTCAGCGTTCCGGGGCTCGCCGTCGTGGGCCCGCCGGCGACGCCGTCCCTTCCCTGGATGGCGCTGGCCTGCGGCTGCAACCTCGTCACCATGCGGGTGATGATGGCGACCTACCGGCGCATGCCGTTCAACCTCGCCTACCCGCTGGTGCGTGGCATCTCCCCGCTCGGCGTCGCGATCCTCGGCTTCGTGCTCTTTTCCTACACCTTGTCGCCGCTCGGGATCGGCGGCGTCGCGGTGATCTCGCTCGCCGTGCTCATGCTCGCGGCGTCGAGCCGCATCGGTGCGAGCATCCCGGTATCGGCCACGGCGCTGGCGCTGGCCGCAGGCATCTCGAACGCCTTCTTCTCGATCGCCGACGCCCGCGGCGTACGCCTGTCGGAGAACCTGCTGGGCTACTCCTTCCTCGTCGCGATCGTGAACGCCGTGCTGGTCTCGGCGATGATGGTGATCGAGCGCTCCGGCTGGCTCGCCGCGGTGAAGCGCTACTGGAAGGTCGGGCTCGTCGGCTGCATGGGCTCGATGTCATCCTACCTGCTGATGGTCTACGGCTTCGCCAACGGACCTGTCGCCGCCGTCTCGGCGCTGCGCGAGACGAGCATCTTCTTCAGCGTGCTCATCGCCGCCACCTTCCTGCGCGAACAGGTCGGCGCCCTGAGATGGGCCGCCGTGGCAGTGGCCGTGGCCGGGATCGCGATGCTGCGGTTGTCGTGATCCGGCTCGCTCTCGGTCGTCATGCCCGGGCTTGGCCCGGGCACCCACGACTTCACTCTCGCGGCGCGGCCGTCCCCGGCCAAGTCGTGGATGGCCGGGCCAAGACGGCGGAGAGGGGGAGCCTTGAAGAACGAAGGTCGCTACCCTTCCTTCCGCAGCTGCGCGGCCAGCCGGTACACCAGGTCCAGCGCCTCGCGCGGCGTCAGCGCATCGGGGTCCGCGGCAGCCAGCATCTCGCGCAACACATCCGGCTCGTCCTCGACCACGGCTGGCGCCGAGGACGACGGCCTGGCCGCGGCGAACAGCGGCAGGTCGTCGACGAGCTTCTCGACCGGCGCCTGACGGTCGGCCGCCTCGAGCTCGTCGAGGATGGTGCGGGCGCGATCGACCACGGCGCGCGGCAGGCCGGCGAGCTTGGCCACCTGGATGCCGTAGCTGCGGTCGGCGACGCCGGGCACGACCTCATGCAGGAACACCACGTCGCCCTTGAACTCGGTGACGCGGACCGTGGCCGTGAGCAGCCGCGGCAGGCGCCGCGCCAGGGCCGTGAGCTCGTGGAAATGCGTGGCGAAGAGCGCCCGGCAGCGGTTCGTCTCGTGCAGGTGCTCGATGGTGGCCCAGGCGATGGACAGACCGTCGAAGGTCGCCGTGCCGCGGCCGATCTCGTCGAGGATGACGAGTGACCTCACGGTCGCCTGGTTGAGGATGGCCGCCGCCTCGATCATCTCGACCATGAAGGTCGAGCGCCCGCGGGCGAGGTCGTCCGCCGCGCCGACGCGCGAGAACAGCCGGTCCACGACGCCGATATGCGCGCGCCTGGCCGGGACGAAGCAGCCCGCCTGGGCCAGCACCGCGAGGATCGCGTTCTGGCGGAGGTAGGTCGACTTGCCGGCCATGTTCGGGCCGGTCACGAGGGCGATGCGGCCGGCCGTGGCGCCGGGCAGCGCCGAGAGGTCGGCATCGTTGGCGACGAAGGGCTGCCCATCGGCCGCCAGCGCCGCCTCGACCACGGGGTGGCGCGCTCCTTCGAGGACGAAGGCGAGACCCTCGTCGACCACCGGCCTGACCCAGCCGCCGCGGTCGGCGAGATCGGCCAGCGCCGCCGCGACGTCGACGGCGGCAATGGCGTCCGCCGCCGCCTTGATCGCATCGGAGGACGCCAGCACCTGCGCCGACATCGCGTCGAAATGCGAAAGCTCGATGGCGAGCGCCCGGTCGCCGGCCGAGGCGATGCGGCTTTCGAGATCGGAGAGCTCCGCCGTCGAGAAGCGCATCGCGCCCTGCATCGTCTGGCGGTGCACGAAGCGGGCATTGTGGGGTGGACGCAGGAACTCCTCGCCGGTCGCCTGCGGCACCTCGACGAAATAGCCGAGGAAGCTGTTGTGCTTGACGCGCAGCGTGCGGCAGCCGGTCTCCTCGGCATAGCGCGCCTGCAGGCCCGCGATGACCTGGCGGCTTTCGTCGCGCAGCGCGCGGGTCTCGTCGAGCGCCGGGTCGCGTCCGGCGCGCACGAAACCGCCATCGCGCTTCAGCAGGGGCAGCTCGTCGGCCAGCGTGGCGGCGAGCTCCTGCTCGAGCCCGGCATCGACGGCGCCCATCGCCTCGGCGGCCCGCGCCAGCTCGGGCGGCGGCAGGCCCGCCCCCTCCAGCGTCGCCGCGAGGCCACGGGCCGCCACGAGTCCGTCGCGAAGGGCGGCGATGTCGCGCGGCCCGCCGCGCTGCAAGGACAGTCGCGACAGCGCGCGGGCCATGTCGGGAGCGCGGCGCAACCGGTCCCGCACGGAGGCGCGCAGGATGGCATCGTCGACGAACCAGCCCACCGCATCGAGACGCGCGTCGATCGCCGCGGGGTCCGTCAGGGGCCCGGCGAGCCGCTCGGCGAGCAGCCGGCTGCCGGCGGGCGTCAGCGTCCGGTCGACGGCGGAGAGCAGGCTGCCCTGCCGTTCGCCGCCGAGCGTGCGGGTGAGTTCGAGGTTGGCGCGCGTCGCCGCGTCGATCCGCATGGTCGCGTCGGGGCGCGTGCGCGAGGGCGGCGACAACGGCGGACGGGCGCCGAGCTGGGTGCGCTCGACATAGGCGACGACGGCCGCGGCCGCGCTGATCTCGGCCTTGCCGAACGTGCCGTAGCCATCGAGGGTGCCGACGCCGAAGAAGGCGCACAGCCGCCGTTCGCCGGACGCGGCGTCGAGCCCGTCGCGGGCGAGCGGGGTGAGCGCCGCCCGCGTGTCGCGCCACACGGATTTCAGGGTCGGATCGTCCAGCACCGCGTCGGGGACGATCACCTCGCGCGGGTCGAGGCGGGCGATCTCGGCGCCGAGCAGGCCTTCCGCGACGTCGGAGACGGTGAAGGCGCCCGTGGATATGTCGACGGCCGCGAGCCCATAGGCCCACGCCCCCTCGGACGACCGCACGCGCGCCACCGCGGCGAGCCAGTTGGAGCGCGACGGGTCGAGGAGCATTTCCTCGGTGATGGTGCCGGGCGTCACCAGCCGCACCACGTCGCGGCGCACCACGGACTTGCCCCCGCGCTTCTTCGCCTCGGCCGGGTCCTCGGTCTGCTCGCACACGGCGACACGGATCCCGGCGGCGATGAGGCGCTGCAGGTAGTCGTCGGCGCGCACCACCGGCACGCCGCACATGGGGATGTCCTGGCCCAGGTGCTTGCCGCGCTTCGTGAGCACGATCCCCAGCACCCGCGACGCCGTCTCCGCGTCCTCGAAGAACAGCTCGTAGAAGTCGCCCATCCGGTAGAACAGGAGGCAATCGAGGTTCGCCGCCTTGATCTCCAGGTACTGCTCCATCATCGGCGTGACGCGCGCATCGGCGGCGTCGAGCGGAGCCTCGACGCGGGCGGCGGTCTGGGCGGGAGAAGCGGGCCTGTTCATGGGGCGGACCCTAGCAGACCGGGTCCGCGGCATCAGCCGCCGGATGGCCGTCATCCCCAGCGCTGTCGCCCCGGCCCCTGACGAATTGACGGCTCGCGGACGGGACAATGGCCGAATCAGGGCTGGCCCGCCCCGGCTGTTGGTCCTAAGTTGTCAGCCCTTTCGTGCGTCAGTCGAGCCTAAGATGCCCCAGAACAACGATAAGCCGCTGAAACGGACGCGTCCGACCATCAGCGACCAGGAAGCGCTCCAGTTCCACCAGATGGGCCGGCCCGGCAAGATCGAGATCGTGCCGACCAAGCCCATGGCGACCCAGCGGGACCTCTCGCTGGCCTATTCGCCGGGCGTGGCGGTGCCCGTGAAGGCCATCGCGGAGGATGCCTCCCGGGCCTACGACTACACGGCCAAGGGCAACCTCGTCGCCGTGATCTCGAACGGCACGGCCATCCTGGGCCTGGGCAACCTCGGCGCGCTCGCCTCCAAGCCCGTCATGGAAGGCAAGGCGGTCCTGTTCAAGCGCTTCGCCGACGTCGATTCGATCGACATCGAGGTGGGCACCGAGGACCCGGATGCCTTCATCAACGCCGTGCGCTACCTCGGCCCCACCTTCGGCGGCATCAATCTCGAGGACATCAAGGCGCCCGAGTGCTTCATCATCGAGGAGCGCCTGCGCGAGCTCATGGACATCCCGGTGTTCCATGACGACCAGCACGGCACAGCGATCATCGCCGCGGCCGGCATCATGAACGCGCTGCAGCTCACCGGCCGCAACATCCGCACCACCAAGCTCGTCTGCAACGGCGCCGGCGCCGCCGGCATCGCCTGCCTCGAGCTGGTCAAGGCCATGGGCTTCCAGTCCGAGAACGTGCTGCTCTGCGACACCAAGGGCGTCGTCTACCAGGGTCGCACCGAGGGCATGAACCAGTGGAAGTCGGCGCACGCGACGCCCACCGACGCCCGCACGCTCGAGGACGCCATGAAGGGCGCCGACGTGTTCTTCGGCCTTTCGGCCAAGGGCGCGCTGTCCTCCGAGATGGTGCGCTCCATGGCGCCCAATCCGATCATCTTCGCCATGGCCAATCCCGATCCGGAGATCACCCCGGAAGAGGCCCAGGCGGTGCGCGACGACGTGATCATCGCCACCGGGCGCTCGGACTACCCCAACCAGGTCAACAACGTCCTCGGCTTCCCCTACATCTTCCGCGGCGCCCTCGACGTGCGCGCCACGACCATCAACATGGAGATGAAGATCGCCGCGGCGAAGGCGCTCGCCCGCCTCGCCCAGGAGGACGTGCCGGACGAGGTGGCCGCCGCCTACCAGGGTGCGCGTCCGCGCTTCGGCCGCGAGTACATCATCCCGGTGCCGTTCGATCCCCGCCTCATCTCGGTGATCCCGCCGGCCGTGGCGCAGGCGGCCATGGAGTCCGGCGTCGCCCGGCGTCCCATCGTCGACATGCAGGCCTACAAGGCGCAGCTCTCGGCCCGTCGCGATCCGATCGCGGGCGCCCTGCAGCGCACCATCGAGCGCGTGCGCCGCTACCCCAAGCGCGTCGTCTTCGCCGAGGGCGAGGAGGAGCAGGTCATCCGCGCCGCCGTCACCTTCGTCAACCAGGGCCTGGGCAAGGCCATCCTGGTCGGGCGCGAGGACCGGATCACCGAGACGGCGGCCTTCGCCGGCATCGATCTCGAGGGCAAGGAGGGCATCGAGATCCACAATGCCCGCCTGTCGCATCGCAACTCGGCCTATGCGCACTACCTCTACGAGCGCATGCAGCGCAAGGGCATGCTCTTCCGCGACTGCCAGCGCCTGATCAACCAGGACCGCAACCATTTCGGTGCCGCCATGGTGGCGCTGGGCGATGCGGACGCGATGGTGACCGGCGTCACCCGCAACTACTCCGTGGCGCTCGCCGACGTGCGCAACGTCATCGATCCGAAGCCCGGCCACAAGATGATCGGCGTGTCGCTGGTGCTCTCGCGCGGCCGCGCGGTGCTCGTCGCCGACACCGCCATCACCGAGATGCCGTCGGCCCAGGAGATCGCCGACATTGCCGTGGAGGCCGCCGGCGTCGCGCGCCGGATGGGCTACGAGCCGCGCGTGGCGCTGCTCGCCTTCTCCACCTTCGGGCACCCGCCCGGCGAGCGCTCGGCCAAGGTCATCGAGGCGGTGAAGATCCTCGATCAGCGCCGCGTCGACTTCGAGTACGACGGCGAGATGGCCGCCGACGTGGCGCTCAACAAGGAGTTGATGGCGCAATATCCGTTCTGCCGGCTGTCGGACACGGCCAACGTGCTGGTCATGCCGGCCTTCCACTCGGCGTCGATCTCCACCAAGCTGCTGCAGACGCTGGGCGGCTCCACCGTCATCGGCCCACTGCTCGTCGGCCTCGACAAGGCCGTCCAGATCGTGCCGCTCGGCGCCAAGGACAGCGACATCGTCAACATGGCCGCGCTGGCGGCCTTCAACGTGGGCGGGTGAGGCGCGGCGCGCCTCCTCCCTCTCGCCCCCGTCCCTTCCCCCGTTGCGCGGATCGATCCCCCATGCCCAATCCCTCCGTCGTCGTCTTCGACATCGGCAACGTCCTGCTCGATTGGGACCCGCGCCACCTCTACCGGAAGATGTTCGACGACCACGCCCGCATGGAGCACTTCCTGGCCGAGGTCTGCACGCCGGCCTGGAACATCGAGCAGGATCGCGGCCGCCTGTTCCGTGACGCCGTGGCGGAACTGGTCGCCCGGCATCCGCATCTCGACGCGGAGATCCGTGCCTTCGACGAGCGCTGGCTGGAGACCGTGTCGGGCACGATCCAGGGATCGGTCGACCTTCTGGCCGAGTTGCAGGCCCAGGGCGTCCCGACCTACGCGATCACGAACTTCTCCGCCGAGAAGTTCGTCGATGCGCAGCGGGTCTGGCCCTTCCTCGGCAGCTTCCTCGACGTGATCGTCTCCGGCGAACACCGTGTGCTCAAGCCCGATCCGGCGATCTACCGCCTGCTGCTCGATGGCAACGGGCTCGCCGCCGAGGCGTGCGTGTTCATCGACGATTCGCCCAAGAACGTGGCCGGCGCGCAGGCCGTGGGCATGCACGCCCTGCACTTCACCTCGGCCGACAAGCTGCGCGCGGACCTGAAGGGTTTCGGCTTCCCGGTCTGAGCCGCCTCAGGACACCGCGCCCGTCTGGCCGGCCTCCCAGCCGAGGATGGCCTGCTTGCGGGTGATGCCCCAGTGATAGCCGGTGAGGGCCCCCGAGCGGCCGAGCACGCGGTGGCAGGGCACCACGAAGGAAACGGGATTGCGCCCCACCGCCGCGCCCACGGCCCGGGCGGCCTTGGGCTTGCCGAGGTGGGAGGCGATGTCGGAATAGGTCGTCGCCCGGCCGAGCGGGATGCGCAGCAGCGTCTCCCACACGCGGACCTCGAAATCCGTTCCGATGAGCACCACCCGGAGCGGGGTCTCCGCCCGCCACGTCGCGGGATCGAAGGCCCGCAGCGCGAGCGGCGCCGTCGCCGCCTCGTCCTCGACGAAGGCTGCCCTCGGCCAGCGGCGCCGCATGTCCGCGAGCGCGGCGGGCCGGTCCCCATCGTCGACGAAGCCGAGGCCAGCCAGTCCGCGCGGGGCAGCGACCACGATCGACTCGCCGAACGGCGAGGGATGGAAGCCGTAGCGCAGCGTCACGCCCTCCCCGCCGCTCTTCCACTCGCCGGGGCTCATGGCCTCGTGCGTGACGAAGAGATCGTGCAGCCGGCCCGGTCCCGACAGGCCGACCTCCAGCGCCGTGTCGAGCACGCTCGCCGACCCGCGCAGCAGCTCGCGCGCATGGTCGAGCGTCACGGCCTGCAGGAAGGCCTTGGGCGTCAGCCCGGCCCAGCGCCGGAAGATGTGGTGCAGGTGCGAGGGCGACACGCCCACGTGCTCGGCGATCGCCTCCTGCGAGGGCTGGTCGCGCCAGCGCGCCGTCATGAAGGCCAGCGCCTTGCGGACGCGCTCGTAGTCGGCGACGGGCCCATCGGACACCAGGTCGGCGATCGGGGTCGGGGCGATTTCTGACGACATCTGCAGCATGGCTCGGCTCCGTGTTGCAGCCACCTTGGCGGATTCACCGAGAGGGCGACACCCGAAACCTGCGATGCGCTGCCCCCGATGCCCTCGTCCCGAGAGAGTGTAGGTCAAGTCCTGGTGCGGCGTTGCATTTGACGTCTCCAGCGCGCGACCACCTCTCGGCCGTCCTGCCCGGGCTTGGCCCGGGCATCCACGACTTTGCCGGGGCCACCCGCAAGTCGTGGGTGGCCGGGCCAAGCCCGGCCATGACGCGGAGAGGGAGGTGCTGGCTGGATTGGCAAGAGATTCACAAGCTCACCGGATGAGAACCGTGAGTTGTTCTGGGGCAACCAGTTTACTCCGAGAACATCGGCCCTCGCCGCGCGGTCGCCAGCGCCGCCGACAACCCGTCGTGGAGGTTGGCCTTCTCGTCGGGCGACAGGAAATGTCCCACCGAGACGCTCTGCCCGCGCGACACGAGCGACAGGTGCTGCACGCCGAACTCGTGGTGCTCGAAGCGGTGCAGGCGTGTCCAGACCGGGTTGAAGCGGAACTCCGCCGGCACGCCGCGCACGGGCACCTTGCGCAGCAGGAGCTCCAGCGGGCTCACCCGCACCTCCTCGTAGCCCTGTGCTTCGGTGACGTTGGTCCGCAGGGCGAACCACAGCAGCGCGACATCGAGGCCGTAGAACCCGGCCACCGGCCAGAATCCCATGACCAGGAACGGGATGCTGGCGACGATGCTGGCGCAGGCCACCAGCACGACGACGAGGCGCACGCCCTTCAACGTCAGGGAGCGGTGCGGGTGCAGGACCGCCTGGTACAGGACGGCGGAGGCGGGGTCGGGCGAGCGGGTCTCTGACATCGGCGCGGCCATTCTCGGCGTGGCGGGACGACAGGCACGATGCCGGCGCCCCGGGGGATGCACGCGGAGCGTCCGGTCCCTTGCCGGGTCGCTCCGGCTCAAACTATAACGCCTTCATGCCCCCGAGAAAGCCACTCACCCCGTCCGACGTTCCGCGACCGGTCGACACGCCCCCGGCCGAGGCCCTGGCGAAGGTCAAGGCCAAGCCCGTCTCGAAGGCCCTGGCCAAGCCGGCGGCCAAGCGCAAGCCGAAGGCGCCCAGGCCGCTGGAGCCCGCGCTGGTCGACGAGGTGTTCACGCGCTTCCACGAGGCCAACCCGGAGCCGAAGGGCGAGCTCGAGCACGTCAATCCCTACACGCTGCTGGTGGCCGTGGTGCTGTCGGCGCAGGCCACCGACGCGGGCGTAAACCGCGCCACGCGGTCGCTCTTCGCGGTGGCGGACACGCCGGAGAAGATGCTGGCGCTGGGCGAGGACAAGGTCCGCGAGGCGATCAAAACGATCGGCCTCTTCCGCAACAAGGCCAAGAACGTCATCGCTCTCTCGCGCACCCTGATCGACGAGCATGGCGGCGAAGTGCCGCAGGATCGCGACGCGCTGGAGCGCCTGCCCGGCGTCGGTCGCAAGACCGCCAACGTCGTGCTCAACATGGCCTTCGCGCAGCCCACGATCGCGGTCGACACCCACCTCTTCCGCGTCTCGAACCGCATCCCCCTCGCCCCCGGAAAGAACCCGCTGGCGGTCGAGCTGGGGCTCGAGAAGATCGTGCCGGACCGTTTCCGCCTGCACGCCCACCACTGGCTGATCCTGCACGGTCGCTACGTCTGCAAGGCGCGCAAGCCCGACTGTCCGCGCTGCCTCATCTCCGACATCTGCCGCTTCGAGCCGAAGACGGTGATCTGACGCCTCGCGGCCGCGGCGGGCGCTCCCGCCCCTTTCGCGAATATGACAATCGTGCCACCCTTGCCTGGCTTGCGGTGCGCACCATCTCAGGGCGTACCGCGACGGTTGAGTTGGCCGAGGGGCCCCGTGTGCCCCACCGCCGATCCGCATGCGCGGCCCGCAGCATCGTCCGGCCCAGATCGGAATGCTGGCCCACCCCGACACGGCGCCCCGTGCGAAGGCGCCCGGACTTCCAGCCATGCCGGCGGCGGCTTCCGCCGGGCGGGCTCGCCGAACTTGTGACGTCAGGCTCCTTTGCGCGAGGCAACGCTTCATGCACCCGAGATTGCATACGTATGCTACGGCCCTGCTCACGCTTCTCGCCCTGCCGCTCGCGGCGCCCCCGCAGGCTCATGCGCAGGGCGGACCCGCGAGCCCGCCGCCGGTGGTCGTCGCCAAGCCGGTGGTGAAGGACATCGTCGAGTACGACGACTACACGGGCCGCTTCGAGGCGAGCGAGAGCGTGGAGGTCCGCGCCCGGGTGACCGGCTACCTCGACAGCGTCGACTTCGTGGACGGCGCCATGGTGAAGGCGGGCGACCCGCTCTTCACCATCGACCCGCGCCCCTACCAGGCCGCCTTCGACAGGGCCAAGTCCCTGGTGGAGCAGGCGCAATCCCGGCTCGACTTCGCGCAGTCCGACCTGGCCCGGGCCGAGAACCTGCGCACCACCGGCAACATCGCCGACCAGCTCCTCGACCAGCGCCGGCAGGCCTTCCTGCAGGCCCAGGCCGAGCTCGCCGCGGCAAAGGCCAGTGCCGAGTCCTCGCGGCTCGACCTCGAGTTCACCAAGATCCGCGCGCCGATCGGCGGGCGCACGAGCCGCCATCTCGTCTCGGCCGGCAACCTCGTGCGGGTGAACGACACGCTCCTCACCACCATCGTGGCCGTCGATCCGATCCGCTTCTATTTCGACGTCGACGAACGCTCCTACCTCGCCTACGCGCGCACGGCCTCCAGCGCCTTCGGGCCGAAGGGGACCGGCACGGACGTCACGGTGGCCACCTCCGACGAGCGCGACCCCAAGCGGCCGGGCAAGCTCGACTTCGTCGACAACAGGCTCGACGAGGCGACCGGAACGGTGCGCACCCGCGCCATCCTGCCCAATGCCGACCTTTATCTCCGGCCGGGCATGTTCGGTCGCATCCGCATCCCCGGCTCGGACCGCTACCGCGGCATCCTCGTGCCCGACGAGGCGGTGGCCAGCGACCAGGACCGGCGCATCGTCTACGTGGTCGCCGACGACGGCAGCGTCACGCCCCGCGCCATCCGCCCGGGGCCGATGGAGGACGGCTACCGCGTCGTGCGCGAAGGCCTGAAGGGCGACGAGACCATCGTCGTCAACGGCCTCATGCGCGTGCGCCCCGGTGTCAAGGTCTCGCCCCAGATGACCACGCTGCCGCCCGTGCGCGAGCGCAAGACCAACTGATCCGCACCCCGACGCCGTCCACTCCTCCCGCCGCCCGCCCCCGGAGCGCGCCATGAAGTTCTCGCACTTCTTCATCGACCGGCCGATCTTCGCCAGCGTGCTGTCGCTCGTGATCCTGATCGTCGGCGGCATCGCCTATTTCGGCCTGCCGGTCGCGCAGTACCCGGAGATCGCGCCACCCTCCATCGTCGTGCGAGCGACCTATCCCGGGGCCAACGCGGAAACCATCGCGGCCACCGTCGCCACGCCCATCGAGCAGGAGGTGAACGGCGTGGAGGGCATGCTCTACATGTCCTCCTATTCCACCAGCGACGGCCAGGTGTCGCTCACCATCACGTTCAAGGTGGGCACGGACCTCGATCTCGCGCAGGTGCTCGTGCAGAACCGGGTGGCCATCGCCACGCCGCGCCTGCCGGAGGAGGTGCGACGGCTCGGCGTCACCACGCGCAAGTCCTCGCCGGACCTGATGATGGTCGTCCACATGCTCTCGCCGGACGAGAGCTACGACCAGCTCTACGTCTCGAACTACGCCCGCAACAACGTGCGCGACGTGCTGCTGCGGCTCGACGGCGTCGGCGATCTGGTGCTGTTCGGCGAGCGTCAGTATTCGCTGCGCGTGTGGCTCAACCCGGACCAGTTGTCCGCCTACGGGCTGACCACCGGCGACGTCGTGCGCGCCGTGCAGGAGCAGAACGTCCAGGTGTCCGGCGGCGCGCTTGGCACGCCGCCCAACCGGGGCGACAACGCGTTCCAGTTCATCGTCACCACGCAGGGGCGCTTCGACGATCCGCGCCAGTTCCGCGAGGTGATCGTCCGGTCCGGATCGGACGGGCAGATCGTCCGGCTGCGCGACGTGGCGCGGGTGGAGCTCGGCGCCCAGGACTACGTGACGAACTCCTACCTCAACGGCAAGCCCGCGGTGGCCATGGGCATCTTCCAGCGGCCGGGCACGAACGCGCTCGCCGCCGCGGCCTCCATCAAGGCCACCATGGAGAGCCTCAAGGCCGACTTCCCCAAGGGGCTCGAGTACACGATCGTCTACAACCCGACCGAGTTCATCGCGGAGTCGGTGCGCGAGGTCTACAAGACACTCTTCGAGGCCGTCGCCCTCGTGGTCGTGGTCATCATCGTCTTCCTGCAGAGCTGGCGCACGGCGATCATCCCCATCGTCGCGATCCCGGTGTCGCTCGTCGGCACCTTCGCGGTCATGTCGCTGCTCGGCTTCTCGCTGAACACGCTGACGCTCTTCGGGCTGGTGCTCGCCATCGGCATCGTCGTCGACGACGCGATCGTCGTGGTCGAGAACGTCGAGCGCAACATCGCCGACGGCATGTCACCGCGCGACGCGGCCCACACCACGATGGACGAGGTCGGCTCCGCGGTGGTGGCCATCGCGCTGGTGCTGTGCGCGGTGTTCATCCCGACGGCGTTCATCCCCGGCATCTCGGGCCAGTTCTACCGGCAGTTCGCGCTGACCATCGCCGTCTCGACGGTGATCTCCGCGTTCAACTCGCTGACGCTGTCGCCGGCGCTGGCCGCTCTCCTCCTCAAGCCCCACGGCGCGCTCGCCTCGCGCAACCCCGTCTCGCGGGGCCTGTCCGCGCTGGCCGGCGGCTTCAACCGCGGCTTCGACGCCACGGCCCACGGCTACGCGCGCGTGGTGGGCGTCCTGGCCCGTCGCCGGGTCATCATGCTGGCGATCTATGTCGGCCTGATCGGCGGCACGGTCTGGCTGGTGCAGCGCACGCCCACGGGCTTCATCCCGACGCTCGACCAGGGCTACGCCATCGTCGTCATCCAGTTGCCCGACGGGGCCGCCCTGTCGCGCACCGACGACGTGGTGCAGCGGGCCTCCAAGATCATCCGCGAGACGCCCGGCGTGCAGGATGCCGTCGCCTTCGCCGGCTTCTCCGGCGCGACCTTCACCAACGCGTCCAACGCCGCCGCGATCTTCGCCCGGTTCACCTCCTTCGAGGATCGCATCGCGGCCAGGCAGCCGGCCGGCGCCATCATCGGCCAGCTGTTCGGGCGGCTGCAGGCGATCCCCGAGGCCTTCATCATCGCGGTCCCGCCGCCGCCCGTGCCGGGCATCGGCAACGCCGGCGGCTTCAAGATGCAGCTGCAGGACCGCGCCGGAACGGACGTGCGGCGCCTGCTCGGCACCGCCTACCTGATGATGGGCAAGGCCGCCGGCAACAAGGACGTCGCCGGCGTGTTCACGACCTTCTCGGCCTCCTCGCCGCAGGTCTATCTCGAGATCGACCGGACCAAGGCGCGCATGCTGAACGTGCCGATCCCCTCGATCTTCGAGACGCTGCAGGTCAACCTGGGCACGGCCTACGTCAACGACTTCAACGCCTTCGGGCGCGTCTACCAGGTCCGGGCCCAGGCCGACCAGCGCTACCGCATGGACACCGCCGACATCGCCCGGCTGAAGGTGCGCTCCTCCACCGGCGCCCTCGTTCCGCTGGGCACGCTCGTCGAGGTGCGCGAGGTCAGCGGTCCCGATCTCGTTCAGCGCTACAACATGTACGTGTCGGTGCCGCTGCAGGGGAACCCGGGCCCGGGCGTGTCGTCGGGCACCGCGCTGGACGCCATGGAGAAGCTTGCGGCCGAGACCCTGCAGCCGGGCATGGGCTTCCAGTGGACCGAACTGGCCTTCCAGGAGCGTTCGACCGGCAACCTCGCCGTGTTCATCTTCGCGCTGGCGGTGCTGTTCGTCTTCCTCGTGCTGGCGGCGCAGTACGAGAGCTGGTCGCTGCCACTGGCGATCATCCTGATCGTGCCGCTCGCCGTGTTCTCGGCGCTGGTGGGCGTCAGCCTGCGCGGGATGGACAACAACATCCTGACCCAGATCGGCCTCGTGGTCCTCGTGGGCCTCGCCGCCAAGAACGCCATCCTCATCGTCGAGTTCGCGCGCGATGCCGAGGCGCGCGACGGGCTCGATCCGCTCCGGGCGGCCATCGAGGCGGCGCGTCTGCGCCTGCGGCCGATCCTGATGACGGCCTTCGCCTTCATCCTCGGCGTGGTGCCGCTCGTCATCGCGACCGGCCCGGGCGCCGAAATGCGCCAGGCGCTGGGCACGGCGGTGTTCGCCGGGATGCTCGGGGTCACCCTGTTCGGCCTGTTCCTGACGCCCGTGTTCTACGTCGCCATCCGGCTCGTGTCGCTGTGGCTGGCGCGTGGCCGCGGCGCGGGCAAGGGCGCGGCCGCGCCGGCCGAGTGAACGCCCAGCCGATCCGAGCAAGGCGGCTGGAGAAAGCGGCGGCGTGCTGTCAGCATGACGGTGCGCCGCCGAATCCCAGGACCTCGCCTTGCCCCCCTCGAACCTCCGCCCCGTCGACCCCGCCAGGATCCGTTTCACGGGGGGCTTCTGGGCCGACCGGATCGGTCTCGTCCGCGACGTCACCGTGCCGGCGCTGCTGCGTCGCCTGGACGAGGAGGGATGGCTCGAGACACTCGCCTTCGACCGGGCGCCCGCCCCGCTCGTTCGTCCCGTCCAGGCGAGCGGCCTGTCGATGCAGCACTTCTTCGACTCGGACATCGGCAAGTGGATCGAGGCGGCGAGCCTCGCCATGCTGGCCGGCGGCAGGGACGGTCGGCTCGAGGAGCGCATCGACGCCATCGCCGAGCGCTATGCCGCCGGACAGATGCCGGACGGCTACCTCAACAGCTGGTTCATTCGCCGCGAGCCCGGGCGACGCTGGACCAACCTGCGCGACTGGCACGAGATGTATTCGCTGGGTCACCTCGTGGAAGGCGCGGTGGCCTACACGCGGGCCACGGGCAAGCGCCGCCTGCTCGAGGTCGTCTCCAGGGCCGTCGACCACGCCATCGCGACATTCGGCCCCCTCCCCAGCCAGCGCCGGGGCTACGACGCCCATGCCGAGATGGAGCTCGCCATGGTCAGGCTCCACGACCTCACGGGCGACCCGCGGCACCTGGCCTTCGCGCGCTACCTCGTCGACGAACGGGGTCGCATGCCCTCCTATTTCGACGAGGAGGCCAGGGCGCGCGGCCAGGATCCCGCCGACTATCACTACAAGACCTATGCCTACAGCCAGGCCCACAAGCCCGTGCGCGAGCAGGCCGAGGTGGTCGGCCACGCGGTGCGGGCGACCTATCTCTATGCCGCGATGGCGGACCTCGCCCGCGCGGACGGCGACGCGGCGCTCGCCGCGGCATGCGGCCGGCTCTTCGACCGCCTGGTGTCGCGCCAGCTCTACGTCACCGGCGGCATCGGCCCGTCGGCGGACAACGAGGGCTTCACCCGCGAATACGACCTGCCCAACGCCACGGCCTATGCGGAGACCTGTGCCGCGATCGGGCTGGGGCTCTTCGCCCACCGCCTCGACAGCCTAGCCCTCCACGGGCGGCATGCCGACATCGTCGAGACGGTGCTGTTCAACGGCGCGCTTGCCGGCCTCTCGGCCGACGGCGAGCACTTCTTCTACGACAACGTGCTCGAAAGCGCCGGCCAGCATCGACGCTGGCGCTGGCACTACTGCCCCTGCTGCGCCACCAACATCGCCCGCTTCATGGCCGGCGCCGGACAGTTCGTCTGCTCGGCCGGATCCGACACGGTGGCCGTGCACCAGTACGCGTCGTGCGAGGCCGACCTCGACGTCGGCGGCAGGCCCGTGCGGCTCGTGCAGGCCACCGATTATCCCTGGGACGGCACGGTGCGCCTGCGGCTCGTCCCGGACACGCCGCGCCGCGTGGCGCTGCTGCTGCGCGTGCCCGGCTGGTCCCGGTCCGCGACGCTGACGGTCGACGGGCAGGCCGTGGACGCGGGCCCTCTCACCCAGGACGGCTATTGCCGGATCGACCGCCACTGGAGCGGCGGCGAGGAGGTGGTGCTCAGGCTCGCCATGCTGGTCGAGCGCCTGCACGCCCATCCGGCCGTGGCCGCCGATGCGGGCCGGCAGGCCCTGCGCCGCGGCCCGGTCGTCTACTGCGTGGAGGAGTGCGACGTCGGGATGGATCCCCGCCGCATCCGCCTCCCGGCGGACGCGGCGCTCGGCCCGCGGTTCGATCCCGATCTGCCGGGCGGCGGCGCGGTCGTCGTGGAGGGCACCGCGCTGGCAGCGGTCGATGAGGACTGGTCCGGCCTTTATCGCACCGAGCCCACCCGCCTCGCGACCTGCGCGCTGCGGGCGGTGCCCTATTACCTGTGGGCCAATCGCGCCGAGGGCGCGATGGCCGTGTGGCTGCCGCAGGCTTGAGTCACGCCGCGGCCAGCCGCGCCGGCGACGACTGCCGCAGGCCTGCCCCCTGCACGGCCGCGATCACCAGCACGAAGGCCGCCTGCGCCACGACGAGCGCCATGCCGAGGCCCGTGGGCGAGAGCCAGCCGATCCAAAGCGCCAGCAGGCTGTCGAGCCCCCAGACGAGGTTGCCGGCGACGACGAGCTTCACGAGCGCGGCGAGCGGGCGCTCGTGCCGGCCGAGCCAGAAGACGAAGGCCGCGTAGGCGACGAAGAAGACGCCGCAGGCGAGCAGCAGCATGCGGGGCAGGCCGGTCAGTCCGGCGAGCGGGCCGTAACCGAGGGCGAACAGCAGGCCCGTCGCACCGCTCCCCGCGGCGTCGACCAGAAGCGCGAGGCGCAGGAGGCGGCTGGGAACGAGGGTCGTGGTCATGGTCATCTCCCGTTGTCAGGACGATGCCGATGATGGCGATCCGGCGCGGCGGGTCGATTACCTCGCAGGTCATTGGATCGCGGCGCGGCGTGGGGCACTGTCGGGCCATGACCCAGACCCTCGCTCGCCCCTCCCGGACCGTCGGCCAGCACCTGCGCGACTGGCGCACCCGCCGGCGCCTGTCGCAACTCCACTTCGCACTCGACGCCGGCATCAGCCAGCGCCACCTCAGCTTCATCGAAAGCGGGCGCGCGACGCCGAGCCGCGACATGATCCTGCGCCTGGCCGACCGCCTCGGCGTGCCCTTGCGCGAACGCAACGCCATGGTCGTCGCCGCGGGTTTCGCCCCGGTCTATCCCGAGCGCCCCATCGGCGAGCCGGCCCTGAAGGCGGCGCGGCAGGCCATCACCAGCATCCTGAAGGGCCACGAGCCCTGCCCCGCGCTGGCGGTCGACCGCCATTGGCACCTCGTGGAGGCCAATGCCGGGGTCGGCCGCCTCCTGGCGCTGGTCAAGGATCCGGCACTCCTGGAGCCGCCCGTCAACGTGCTGCGCCTGGCGCTGCATCCGGACGGGCTGGCCGGCGCCATCATCAATCTCGCCGGCTGGCGGCACCACGTGCTGGAACGCCTGCGCGTCCAGGTGGAGGTCACCGGTGACCCGGAGCTGGAGGCGTTGCGCGCCGAGCTCGCGGCGCTTCCGGCGCCGCGCTCGCCCGATCCCGATGCCGTGCCGCACTTCGGCGACGTCGCGGCCACCCTGCGGCTGCGCACGCCGGCGGGAGAGCTCTCCTTCATCACCACCGTGACCGTGTTCGGAACGCCCGTGGACGTCACAGTGTCCGAGCTGGCGCTCGAGCTGTTCTTTCCGGCGGACGACGTCACGCTCGACCGGCTGCGGGCCCTCACGCCGTAGGACCTGTCAGGCGGCGATCAGCGTGGCGTCGCGGCTGACGGTGACGTGATGCGCGGCGGGCAACCGCGGCGCGGGCTGCGATGGCGACAGCGTGAAGCCGATCACCCGGCGCGCGAAATGGACGACGGGATCCTCGCTCCAGCCGGCCGCGGTATCACCGTGGGCGACGATGCGCGTGGCGCAGCCCGCGATGCGCGGGGCCTCCGCCAGAGCCCGGTGCCATTCGGGGCGCGTGGGGAACACCAGCTCGTGGTGCGGGCCGAGCGCCTTCGCCCAACGCTCCGCGGGCAGGCGCGGCAGCGGGGCGATCTCGCCGGCGAGCAGGATGGCCCTCTGGCCACGACGCGGCAGGATCGACACCGGAAGATCGGCCGGGGCGATGACGAAGTCGTAGCCGCGCGCATCGAGGCGCAGGCGCGGCAAGGCGAAGGTCCGGGCCAGCGACACGAACCCGCCGAGGCCGTCCACGCGGGGTGGCTCGGTCGCGAAGGCATCGACCGTCACGGCACCGCGCGTGACGGCGGTGAGCGCGAGCCCCGCGACGGTGCGGGCGGACACCGCCGCGCGGCCGAGGTCCAGCACGTGGACCTCCTGGTCGAGACGCCGCAGTCCGACCGCGAGAGAGCCCAGCACGGCGCCACGGTCGGGGCGGGAGGGATCGGGAAGGATCAGGATGCGCATGGCCGGACGTCCATCGTGGGAGGCGATGGACGGCACGCTATCGCCGCGACGTTGCATGGCGATGTCCGAAGTGTTTCAGCCTGTTTCCGGGCCGTGGCGAAGCGATGGCTCCGCCATGGCGGGACAGGGCCACACGCGGTCCCGCAGGCCGCTCTTCGACGGCCCTCTCCTCCCTTTTCGCCGCCGGGGCTACCCCTCCCGCGCCGCCCATTCCGGGGCCGCGCGGGGCATGGTGCCCCCCGTCAGGATCGCGTCAGGTTGCCTCGGCTAGGTTGCGCGCGTCGGGCGAGGTCGGGTGGGTTTGGACTGATGGGCGTGAGAATCCTGAGAGCCCGCGTGAAGCGGCTCGAGCAGATTGCAGACCTCGGGACGATCACCTTCGTCTGGGACGAGAGCGACGAGGTCAGCGAGGATGCGGTCCTCGATCTCCTGCGCGACGGCGCCACCGTCGAGGATTTCCGTGTGACCACCGGCAGCCGGAGCGGCCTGATGCAGGCGGGCCTGGGCGAGCGCATCCACTAACGCGGAAAAACGGCCTGGGTTGCAACGCCCAGGCGGCGCTGCCACTGTGCGGGCCGACCCGCTTTTTCGACCTCCGGACCTTTCATGACGACGCCGGGTGATCCCGACCAGGCGCTCCGGCGCTTCAGCATCGACTGTCCCCGCCTGTTCGACGGAGACCGCATGCGCGGTCCGACGCGGCTGCTCGTGGAGGACGGCTATATCGCCTCGATGAGCGGTCCCACGGGGGATTCGTCGACCCCGGTCGTCCGGCTGCCGGCGGACTGCCTCCTCGCGCCGGGCTTCATCGACGTCCAGGTGAACGGCGGCGGCGGCGTGCTGCTCAACGACGTGCCGACGGCCTTCGCCGTGCGCCGCATGGTCGAGGCTCACCGGCGCCACGGCACCACCGGCATGCTGCCGACGCTGATCACGGACGGCGCCGACAAGATGGCCGCCCTGCTCGCCGCGGCGACGGACGCGCGGGCCGTCGCCGGTGTCCTGGGCTTCCATCTGGAAGGCCCCCACATCAGCCTGGCCCGCAAGGGGATCCACCCGCCGTCCCACATCAGGCCCATGTCGGCGGAAGACCGCGCCCGCCTGGCGGCCTTCGGAGCCCATGGCCGGTCGCAGGTGACGCTCGCGCCCGAGTGCGTCGCGCCCGAGGACGTCGCGGCCCTGGTGGCGGCGGGCCTGCGCGTGTCCATCGGCCACAGCGATGCCGACGTGCACACCGTGGCGCGCGCCGTCGCGGCGGGCGCCACGGGCGTCACCCATCTCTACAACGCCATGTCGCAACTGGTGTCGCGGGCACCGGGCGTGGTCGGCGCGACGCTGGCCGACGATCGCCTCACCGCCGGCATCATCTGCGACGGGCTGCACGTGGATCCCGTGGCGCTGTCGGTCGCCTACAAGGCGAAGGGCAGGTCGGGCCTGATGCTGGTGTCCGATGCCATGTCGTCGATCGGCGCGACGTCCGACACGTTCCAGCTGAACGGCCGCACCATCCGCCTCGTCGACGGGCGGCTGACCGACGAGGCCGGCACGCTCGCCGGTGCCCATCTCGGCATGATCGAGGCCGTGCGCAACGCCGTCACCATGATGGGCGCACCGCTGCGCGACGCCCTGATCATGGCCTCGACGACCCCCGCGCGGTTCCTGGGCCTCGACGGGGAGCGCGGCCGGATCGCCCCGGGCTACCGGGCCGACCTCGTCGCCTTCACCTCGGCCTTCGAGGTGGTGGAGACCTGGATCGCCGGCGCCGGAACGCCACGCCGGACCTGACCGCGCCGCCGGAACAATCATCATCGCAGGACATTGGGCGGCACGCCGACGAGGCGGCGCCGGACGGGCGCTGCCGTTCCTCGAGACGCGGAGCCCCCCGATGAGAGCCTTGTGCTGGCACGGCACCCACGACATTCGCTGCGACACCGTTCCCGATCCGCGTATCGAGGATCCGGGCGACGTGATCATCAAGGTCACGAGTTGCGCCATCTGCGGCTCCGACCTCCACCTCTACGACGGCTACATGCCCGGCATGCAGTCGGGCGACATCATGGGCCACGAGACCATGGGCGAGGTGATCGAGACCGGCGCCGACGTCACCAACCTGCGGGTCGGCGAGCGCGTGGTGATCCCCTTCACCATCTTCTGCGGCCAGTGCGACCAGTGCCGGCGCGGCAACTACTCGGTCTGCGAGCGCACCAACCGCAACAAGGACCTGGCCGACAAGGCCTTCGGGCACAGCACCGCGGGGCTCTTCGGCTACACCCACCTGACCGGCGGCTATCCCGGCGGTCAGGCGGAGTACCTGCGCGTCCCCTTCGCCGACACCACCCACATCAAGGTGCCGGAGGGGCTCACCGACGAGCAGGTGCTGTTCCTGTCCGACATCCTGCCGACGGGCTGGCAGGCGGCTGCCCAATGCGACATCGAGCCCACCGACACGGTGGCGGTATGGGGCTGCGGTCCCGTGGGCCAGATGACCATCCGCAGCGCCATCCTGCTGGGCGCCAAGCAGGTGATCGCGATCGACAGGCTGCCCGAGCGCTTGTCCATGGCGAAAGCGGCGGGCGCCATCACCATCAACTTCGAGGACGAGAGCGTCGTCGAGCGGCTCAACGAGATCACCCACGGCAAGGGCCCGGAGAAGTGCATCGACGCCGTGGGGCTCGAGGCGCACGCCACGGCGACGTTGGATTCGCTCTACGACAAGGCCAAGCAGGCCGTCATGCTCGAGACGGACCGGCCCCACGTGCTGCGCGAGATGATGTATGTCTGCCGGCCCGCGGGCATCCTCTCGGTGCCCGGCGTCTATGGCGGCGTCCTCGACAAGGTGCCGTTCGGGATGGCGATGAACAAGGGCCTCACCATCCGCACCGGCCAGACCCATGTGAACCGCTGGACGGACGATCTCACGCGCAGGATCCAGTCGGGCGAGATCGACCCCTCCTTCGTCATCACGCACACGGTCGGGCTCGAAGAGGGGCCGGACATGTACAAGACCTTCCGCGACAAGCTGGACGGTTGCGTCAAGGTCGTGCTCAAGCCCTGAGGAGGATGAGATGCAACGCACTCCGCGGCGGGAGCACCCCTCCCGCGACATTCACCACGCCCGCGGCACCCTGAACCTGGCCCGCGCGCTCGGTTGGTTCTCCCTGGCGCTGGGAGCGGTCGAACTGGCCGCGCCGGGAACCGTCGCCCGCAGCCTCGGCGCGCGCCGCGGCGGGGTGGTGGCCACCTTCGGCGCCCGCGAGGTGGCCGCCGGGATCGGCATCCTGGCGGCGCGCGACCCGACGCCATGGGTGAAGGCCCGCATCGCCGGCGACGTGCTCGACATCGCGGCCCTGGCGTCGCAGCTGGGGCCCGGCAATGCGCGCCGCGCCGGCGCGATGGTCGCGCTCGGCGCGGTGCTCGGGGCGACGGCCCTGGACCTCTACTGCGCGGCCGAACTGGAGGCGGAGAACCGCCGGGGCCCGCCGCCCGACTACGGCGACCGGGCCGGCATCAGGCGGTCGGGGCCGCTGGCGGCCTGACGGGATCGGGCGGACCTCCGAAGCCCTCGCCGGCCGCCCGGGGTTCCAGGCGCACGAGCCTGGAGTCGAGCACGGCGGCCTGGCGGTGCTTGACCGCTTCGCGATAGGCCGGATCGCGGAGCATCTCCACGAAGGCGGCGACGGACGGATATTCGGCGATGAAGCATTCGTCCCAGCGTTCCTCGCCGGGACCGATGAGCATGAGCTCGAAACCGCCCCGCCAGACGATGCGGCCGCCGAGCCTCGAGAAGACGGGGAAGCTCTCGCGGCCATAGGCGGCATAGGCCTCGGCACCGCTGGCGACACGCCCGTCCGGATAGTCGGCCCGGTCGCGAAAGCGCACCAGGTTCAGCATGTGGATGGGACCGGGTCGGTCGTTCGCCCTGAACTGGGCGAAGGTCTCGCGCGTCGGGTCGACGTGGCCGGTCATGGGTGCCTCCTGCGGCCCGAGCATTCCCGGGGCACCGCGGGAAAGCAAGGTGGCAGCCAAGAGGCGCCAGGCAGGAGGCCCGGCGACCTCAGGCGGCGAGCGCCACCTCGTCCTGCGTCTCGACGAGGCTCTCGTGCACGCGCTCGGCCTCGGCGACGATGGCATTGACCAGCCGGCGGGCATTGCGCGTCGGGGTCGGAACGTCGAGCGCGTCCGACAGCCAGCGGGCCGCCTCTTCGTTGACGACGCCCGTGGGCCGCTCGGACCACACGACGAAGTCGACCATCACGGCCACGAACCACTCGGACCAGGAGCGATCGGCGCGCCCGGCGACGCGGTCCAGGGCGATCAGCGTCTCGGCCTGCTCGCGGCTGGCGATGCCGTCGGGAAGGATGTCGCGCTCGAGGCGACGCACGTCGGCGAAGCAGATGCGGCCGCGGGTCTCGATCTCGGCGGCGATGGTGCGAAGGGCCTCGGTCATGTCCTCGTCTCCGGTTGGGCTGTCGTTGAGCACTAGGATTCCCGATGCGGCTGAATCCGAACCTAAGGATCGAGGCAAACGAAAGATGACCGAAGGGTTTGGACATTCGAAAGGATTTGAACGATCGCAGAGGGGTTGATCGCAACCCGTCCAGTTCGAGACCGAGTTCCCGGAGATTGACACGAACGCCGGGCTCGGCCAGTCGTCGGCGGACGAGCACGGTCCCATCGCGCTCGCAGGCACCACACATCTTGAAGGACGCCATGAACACGCACCCCGTGAACCTGTTCAAGGCGAGGCTCGGCAAGCAGCAGCAGATCGGCTGCTTTGCGACGCTGGGCTCGCCGGACCTCACCGAGCTGCTCGCGGGCTGCGGCTTCGACTGGATCCTGATCGACACCGAGCATTCGCCCGTCGAGGTGCCGGACGTGACCGCGCACCTGCGCGCCATCACCACGCCCGGCGTGGCGGCCCTGGTGCGGCCGGCCTGGAACGACGCCGTGACGATCAAGCGCCTTCTCGACCAGGGCGCGCAGACACTCCTCATTCCCTATGTCGAGACCGCCGAGGAAGCGCGCGAGGCCGTGTCGCGGATCACCTTCCCGCCGGCCGGCGTGCGCGGCGTGTCGGGCTCCTCGCGGGCCGCGAAATACGGCCTGACCTCCGACTACTTCGCTGCCGCGCAGCGCGAGCTCTGCCTCATCCTGCAGATCGAGAGCACCGGGGCCCTGTCACGGATCGAGGAGATCGCCGGGGTCGAGGGCGTCGACGCGATCTTCATCGGCCCCTCGGACCTCGCCGCCTCCATGGGGCACCTCGGCAATCCGCAGCACCCCGACGTGCAGGCGGCGATCGACGACGGGTTCCGCCGCCTCAAGCGCATGGGCAAGCCCACCGGATACCTCACGGCCAACGAGGACGAGTTCCGCCGCCGGCTCGCCGAAGGCATAGACTTCGTCAGCTACGCCACCGACGCCGTCCTCATCCGCAACGCGGCCCGGGCCCTCGTCGGCCGCCTCAAGGGCTGAGCGCGGCCGGGTTCGCCGCCCTCACCAGAAGAGCGTGGCCCAGCTCGCGGCTCCGATCCCGATCGCGCCGGCCATCGCGGCCATGGCCGACAGGCGTCGGGTCGCGGGCACCGCCCCCAAGCCTGCGATACGCCAGGCGAACGTCGCCGACCATGCGGCCGCGGCGCCGAGGAGCGTGGCGCGCAGCGGACCCACGAAGGCGAGGTCGAAGCCTTCCGCGCGCAGCATCGTCACGGTCAGGGCCGAAAGGCCCAGGAAGACGCCTGCGCCGGCCATGGGGATGAGCGCCTGCGCCAGATGGTGGAATCGAGCCCAGGACCACGGGCCGAGGCAGCGCACCGCAAAGGCCAGCGCGCCCAGCGTGCCGGCGGCCACGAGGGCGGCCATGCCGAGGATAAAGCCGACCAGCACCGCGCCGTCCAGCACGGTCATGACGTCGTTCTGGTCCGGCACGTTGGTGAGCAGCCACCACGGCAGCGTCGCTTCGAGCGGCCACATCCAGTCGGCGGCGACCAGCCCTTCCGCCAGCGCCTGCTTCACCGTCACGTAGACGGGGCTCGAGGCCCAGTGGAATGCCCCCGCGGCGATCCCCATCAGCCCGACGACGATGAGCACCGTTTCCCACGGTCGCGTCTCCGACCCGGCGACGTGCACGATCTCGTGCATCGGCGAGCGTCGGGCCAGGACGATGGCACCCTTGTAGCCGCTGCAGCGCCCGCACATGTGGCAGGCTCCGGCGCCCTTCATCGTCTTGATGGCCACGAGCGGCGCGCAGTTCACGGAGGGCTGCGGCCCGGCCGCGCGAGGCCAGGCCGACCACGATGCGGGATCGACCCGGAAGTGGACCGGAGCCAGCTTCGACAGCAGCGTGAAGACGCCGTTCACCGGGCAGAGATAGCGGCACCAGACCCTCTTGCCGCGACCGAACACGAGACCCATGGCGATGGCTGCGACCGTCGAACCACCGAGCACCACGAGGGCTGGCAACGCATACTGATAGACACTCACCATCTGCCCGTAGATCGTCGTGCAGGCGAACGCGAGGAACGGCCAGCCCTTCCAGCGGATCCAGCGCGGCACCGCGAGGCCGCGGCCCAGGCCGCTCGTCCACTCGCTGAGAGCGCCCTCCGGGCACAGGATTCCGCACCAGAGCCGGCCGACCAGGACCATGCTGAGGAGCACGAAGGGCCACCAGACGCCCCAGAAGGCAAACTGCGCGAACAGGACGAGATTGGTCCACACATGCGCGCTGCGTCCGGGCAGCGGCATCGCCGCCGGAAGCACGAGGAGGATGCCGTAGGCCGCGATGACGCCGCCCTGCAGCCAGCGGATCGCCTGCTGGTGCCGCAGAAGCCAGTCGCCGGCGTCCGCCAGCGCCCGGTCGACGCCGCTCACGACGGCAGCGCCTGGTCCCGGTCGGCGGGTGCCCGCGCGGAGAACAACAACCATAGAACCACGACCCAGTAGGCGGCGTAGAGAAGGACTTCGCGCAGTTCCGGCCGCGCCCGGTATCCCGTCAGCGCCGAGAGCATGCCGCCCCAGGTCCCCCCGTCGGACAGGAAGGCCGAGCTGTCCCACGCCCGCGACGCCAGGCCATGGGTGTCGGGCAGCAGGCCGAGATCCGCCAGGTGGTTGGCGGCCGTCAGGACAAGGGACCCGGCGAGCATGAGCAGGACGATCTCGCTGACGCGGAAGAAGACGCGCCAGGACAGGATGCGCCCACCGGCCTGCAGCAAGGCATAGGTGCCGCCCGCCATCAGCAACCCGACGCCTGCGGCACCGATGCGCTCAGCGAGTGGAGCGGACGTGCCCGCCAGCAGCGTGCCGTAGAGAAAGATCGCCGTTTCGCTGCCTTCGCGGGCCACCGCGAACAGAGCCAGGGCGAAGAGGCCCCACCACTGCGAGCGCCCGGCGGCTGCACCGAGAGCGGACTCCATGTTGCGTTTCAGCGTTCGGCCCTTGCGCCGCATCCAGACGACCATCTGGACGATGAGGGCGGCGGCAGCGAGGAGCGCGGCCGCCTGGTAGCCCAGCTGGGCTTCCTCGGGCAGCGCCTCCCCGAACGCGGCAAGGCCGAAGCCGAGCACGACGGACAGCACGAGGCCGGCGGCGACGCCCGACCAGAGCCAGGCTCGCGCCGGCCCGGCGTCGCGCTGCTGCCGGATCCAGGCGCTCAGGATTCCGACGACGAGGAGCGCCTCGACGCTTTCGCGCCAGACGATGAACGCGATGTTGGCGAGCTCTGGCGTCATGGCGTTCGCCCCTCTATTCGGCCACGAGGACGGCGGGCGGCGCGTCCGGATAGAAATCGTCGAAGAAATCGTACTGCCCCGGATCGAGCGTGCGGATCACCAGGATGGCCGTCGTGCCGGGTGCCAGCACCTTCTCCTTGCGGAGCTGGTTGCTCTCGAACTCCGCCGGCGTCGTCCCGAGATTGACGAGCTCCAGGCGGATCCGCGTGCGCGCCGGGACCGCCAGGCGGGCCGGCTTCACCTGGCCGTCCCGGAATTCGATCCGGAAGGTGGGATCGTCCTCGGCGCGGGCCCCGGGACTGGCGACGGCCAGCGCCGTCGCCACGACGGCCGCGGAGAGCCGCCACCGACCCATCAATAGGCACCCTTCTTGCCGGTACCGGCGTAGACGAAGTCGTACTCCACCGTGAACGGCTTGAACCACGGGCCGACGCCCGTCTCCTTGTCGACGTGGCGACCGAAATGGGCATGCGCGGCCGGGCCTGTTCCGGGCGGCGAGACGGTGAGGCGCAGCTTGTACTTGCCCGGGCCCTTGAGCTTCACGTTGTCGCCGTAGTGGGGGCCATCATTGGCGACCATCGGCATGAAGTCGCCGGTGAGCTTGGCGGGATCGCCCTCCTTCACCAGCTCGTAGGAGACCCCCAGGAACGGCACCCAGTCCCCTTCGGCGAAACCGTTCTTGTTGTCCTTGGCCGCCTTGATGTCGGCCTCCAGGTGCACGTCGGAGTCCTTGGCGTCTCGCATCATGCCCGCCGGCTCCATCTCGATGGGCTGCAGGTAGACCGCTGCGATCTCCAGGCCTGCCTGGGCCTGCGGCTTGCCGATGGGATACTCCTTGGCCTGCGCCAGGCTCGCGGCGGCAATCATCATCAGCGCAGAAGCGGCAATCGGGGGAACACGCATGATCAATCTCCGGCAGTATTCGGTGGGCTCCGGAGCTTCTTAGATCTCACGAAAATCGATCGTCAACAAAGAAACGACACCTTGGATTCAGTCAAAACTGCAGATTGGAAGCGCTCAAAACTGCAGTTTGGAAGCGATCAAATCATGACGATTCAGTATAGAAACAGGCTATTGAAAGTCGGGACATTCGCGGACGATGGCATCGACTGTCCCAGAACGGCGAAGCCCCTCCGGACGGTCGGCCGAGGCCTTGGTCCGAAGGGGCTTCGAAATGGTGGGCGCGACAGGGATCGAACCTGTGACCCCTACGATGTCAACGTAGTGCTCTCCCGCTGAGCTACGCGCCCTCAGCCGGTCGCCCGGCGTCGAGTGGGGTGGCTATAACGGCTCTGCCCGGCGATGGCAAGCCGCTTCGCGGGGACGATCAGGCCGCTTCGAGAAGCTTCTGAACCTCGCTCACGAGGTCGCGCAGGTGGAAGGGCTTGGAGAGGACCTTGGCGTCCTTCGGGGCCTGAGAATCGGGGTTGAGCGCCACGGCGGCGAAGCCCGTGATGAACATGACCTTGATGTCGGGATCGAGCTCGGTGGCGCGGCGCGCCAGCTCGATGCCGTCCATCTCCGGCATGACGATGTCGGTCAGCAGGAGCTCGAAGGGTTCTTCGCGCAGCCGATGATAGGCCGACAGGCCGTTGTCGAACGACGCGACCTGGTAGCCGGCGTTTTCGAGCGCCTTCACGAGGAAGCGACGCATGTCGTTGTCGTCCTCGGCGAGGAGGATGCGCGGGGAAGGAAGGGTCTCAGGCACCATGGGGAACTCCGCTGTCGCCGGCAGTGAAGCCGCACCGGGGTAAAAATCCAGTGAAAACGTTAACTGGCGGCGGGCCTGCCGCGTTGCACGGTCAATGATTTCCCCTGGTGCGTGGACATACGGCCACAGGGCAGGCACAATCGCCTCGCGGAACGGAGAGGTCCAGCGCCCCGATGACAGCCCTCGCGGTCAACGACTTCGATCCCCCCTTCGAGATCGTCGAACCGTCCGACGTCGCCACCCCGCTCGTGTTCAACTCGCCCCATTCGGGCCGCACCTACCCGAAGGCCTTCGTCGAGGCCTCGCGCCTCGACGCCATGACGCTGCGCCGGTCCGAGGACAGCTTCGTCGACGAACTGGTCGCGCCGGTGGTGGCGCTCGGCGCTCCCTTGATGAAGGCCCACTTCCCGCGCGCCTTCCTGGACGTGAACCGCGAGCCCTACGAGCTAGACCCCCGCATGTTCGAGGGCCGCCTGCCCTCCTTCGCCAACACGCGCTCCATGCGCGTGGCCGGCGGGCTGGGGACGATCGCCCGGGTCGTGGGCGATTCGCAGGAGATCTATGCGCGCCGTCTGCCGGTCGAGGACGCGCTGCTGCGCATCGAGCTGCTCTACAAGCCCTACCACCGCGCCCTGCAGCGGCTGATCCAGAGGGCGCATCGCCGCTTCGGCATGGCCGTGCTGGTGGACTGCCACTCGATGCCGTCCTGCCACGGCCGTGACGACCAGCCCAAGGCCGATTTCGTCATCGGCGACCGCTACGGCACCAGCGCCAGCGCGCTGTTCGCCGACGTGGTCGATCACGTGCTGCGCAGCCGCGGCTACGTGGTGACGCGCAACAAGCCCTATGCCGGCGGGTTCATCACCGAGCACTACGGCAATCCGGCCGCCAACTGCCACGCGCTGCAGATCGAGATCAACCGCAGCCTGTACATGGACGAGCGCAAGCTGGAGCGCAGCCGGGGCTTCGAGTCCGTCGCAGCCGATCTGATGATCACCGCGCAGGCGCTGCGCGACGAGGCCGACGCGCTTCTCCTGGGAGGCCGCCTCGCGGCCGAATGACGAGCCGAGCAAAGGGGTCGCCAGAAATAAAGAGGCCGCCGAGCAGAGCTGGCGGCCCAAGTCTAGGGAGGAAACGCCCAAGGAGGGCAAGCGCGGGACGCAGAGCATCACCGCGCTGCATCAATATGTCATCGCACTGCACAAAAGGCAAGTCTTGCTGACGTATCGGGCCTTAACCGGGTTCCTTAAGCCTAAGCACTGCATTTTCAGGCACTTAGATCGATTTAAAAGCCATGCAGAAAGTGCATGCCTGAACTGATTGGTAACGATAGGTTCAAGTCGCTCCCAAGGGGATGCCGCGGTGCCCGCGCCGTCGTGCCAAGGTCAGGCCGCGGCCGGGTTTATTACGGCAGCGAAATGCGCTAGGCAGCGGCCGCGCAGCAAGGGATCGGACTCACAGATGTCGGCCGTCGATTTCGCAGCATTCGTCGATGAGCTCGCCACCCTGTCGGGCAAAGCGATCCTTCCCTTTTTCCGGACGGCCATCGCGGCCGCCGACAAGTCCCGCGGCGCCGCCTTCGATCCGGTGACGGAAGCCGACCGGGCGGGCGAGGCGGTGATGCGCCAGCTCATCAAGCGCACCTTCCCGTCCCACGGGATCGTCGGCGAGGAGTACGGAGACGACAAGCGGGACGCCGAGTTCGTGTGGGTGCTCGATCCCATCGACGGGACCCGCGCCTTCATCTCCGGCCTGCCGGTGTGGGGCACGCTCATCGGCCTGCTGCGCAATGGCAGCCCCTGCTTCGGCATGATGCACCAGCCCTTCACCGGCGAGCGCTTCTGGGGCGACGGCGGCCGGGCGCACTGGCGCGGGCCGGGCGGCACCCGCGATCTCGCGGTGCGCCCCTGCACGACGCTGGCGGAAGCCACCCTCTCCTGCACCTCCCCCTCGATGTTCGATGCGGGGCAGCGGGCCGCCTTCGAGCGCGTCGAGACGCAGGTGCGCCTGTCGCGCTACGGCTACGACTGCTACGCCTACTGCATGCTCGCGGCGGGTCACATCGACCTCGTCATCGAGGCCAGCCTCCAGCCCTACGACATCGTGGCACTGGTGCCGATCATCGAGGGCGCCGGCGGCATCGTCACCACCTGGGATGGCGGCTCGCCGGCCAAGGGCGGAGCCATCGTCGCGGCCGGCGACCGGCGGATCCACGCCGAGGCGATCGCCAAGCTCAACGGCTGATCACACCCGTTCGGCTTCCTCGTCCAGGGGAACCTCGGCTTCCGGCACCCAGGGCTCGCTGCCCGGGATGAACGCATCGAAGGCGGCCCAGACCTGCGAGCGGACGGCATCGCGCTCCATCAGGAGCTCGTGCTCGGCATTGGCGATCACGATGGCCCGGCCGGCCTTGAGCCGCGCCGCGAAACGCTCCGCCGGCGGCGAGGCCGTGACGCGATCGAGGGCGGGCAGCAGCAGCAGCAGCGGCGTGCGCATGCGAAGCGCGTAATTGGGATCGCGGAACGGATCCATGGCCCGGAAGGCGGCATGGACCCAGCCGATCGTCGGGTCGCCGAGCCCGATCTCGGGCGCCGCGGCGACGAGCGCGGCCGTGCGCGCATAGCGATAGGCATCGCGCGTCAGCGGATTGCCCTCGAAGAGCTTGGTCGCCACCGCGGTCTCGCCGCCGGCGGGGATGAACGACCCTCCGAAGCCCAGCACGTCGAGCGTCGCGGCCAGGAGCCGCGCGCCCAGCGGGCGTCGCAGACCGGCGAGCGCGATCATGGGGGCGGTCAGCACCGCGCGATCGAACAGCGAGGGATCGCGCATCAGCGCATGGACGAGCACGGTCCCGCCCATGGAATGCGCGAGGGCGAAGTGGGGCCGCGGTGCATACGCCCGCACCACCTGGTTCACCACCGCGAGCAGGTCGGCCTCGTAGTCGGAGAAGTCGTCGACGTGCCCCTTGCGGGCGTTCAACAACGGCCGGTCCGAGCCGCCCTGCCCGCGCCAGTCGAAGGCCACGACGGCGAAGCCCCGGCGGCGCAGCTCGGCGATCACCTCGAAGTACTTCTCGATGAACTCGCTGCGGCCCTGCAGCAGGCACACGGTGCCGCGGACACGCCGGGCGGTGGGCCGCCACCGCGCGACGCGCAGCTTCAGCCCACCCCGGCTCTCCACCATGGTCACGGAGGGCTGGGAGGGCACCGGGTAGTCCGGGAGGGAGGCCAGTTGCAACGCGGCGATTCCGATGAGCCTGATCGCAGTTCTAGCGCGATGCTGCGACGGGCGCACCCGTCGTCCGATCGCGCTGCCGGCCAGGCGCGATCACTTCTGGATGCGCAGCGGCAGCATCGAGCCGTCGATCGGCCGCAGGCCCGTGAGTTCGCCGGTCGACGCGTCGACCACGGCGCGGATCCTGCGGCCTTCGGGAGCGGAGGCTTCCGCCACCCACTGGGTGCCGCGGCGCTGGATGCGGTCGATCTCCCGGAAGCCGTGGCGCGACAGCAGCATCTCCACCGTGCGCGTGTCCCCGATGCCGCGGTCCTCCGCATGCCCGAACACCGTCAGGCCCATCCATGCCGCCAGCACGAGCGGCAGCATGACGAGGAGCGCGCGCAGATGGTTGCGGGAAACCCGATCCTCCGGGGCCGGGCCGTGGCCGGTCGTCTGGGTGCAGGGCGAGGTCATGGCGGTCGTTCCGTTGGGGCCGCGATCCGGCCCGTCGGGGCGTGTTCTAGGGCCCCCTCCCTGAACGGCTCCGGTCAGACGCATTCATCGCCCGTTCATCCCGCGAACCCGCCAAAACACCCCCTCTTGAAGACCGAAACGGCCCTCCCCACATCGGGATCAGCGCAGGCCAGATGGCTGCGCCGAACCGAGACGATCCGGCCTCTGAAGGCGGATCGCCCCGCATGTCGCTTCACAAGGAGGATATGCCATGCGTCACTACGACCTCTCGCCGCTCTATCGTTCGACCGTCGGCTTCGACCGTCTGTTCTCGATGCTCGACCAGGCCACCAGCCCGGACGGCGGCAATGCCTACCCGCCCTACAACATCGAGCGCACGGGCGAGAATGCCTACCGCATCTCGATCGCCGTGGCCGGCTTCACCGATCGTGACATCTCCATCGAGGTGAAGGAGAACGCCCTCTCCGTGAAGGGCGAAAAGCAGGCCGCGAACGACCAGCGCACCAGCGAATTCCTCTACCAGGGGATTGCCGCCCGCAGCTTCGAGCGCCGCTTCCAGCTCGCCGACTACGTCCATGTGACGGGCGCGAGCCTCGAGAACGGCCTGCTCCACGTGGACCTCGTCCGCGAGATCCCGGAGACCAAGAAGCCGCGCCTGGTGCCCATCACCAGCAACGGCAAGACCGTGATCGAGACGACGGCCGCCGAAGAGGCTCCGCGCGCGCACTGACGCGCCGGCCCCCGAGGCCCAAACGACGAGGGCGCCCGCGAGGGCGCCCTTTTTCGTGTGCGAGGCCGCGGGCGGGCCAGCGGGCGACGCGGCGCCCCGCCGGCGCCGGCCCGGCGTCAGTCGAGGGTTGCCGGCGGTACCATCGGGCCGGTGGGCTTGCTCGGCTTCTGCGCGTCGTCCAGCGGCACGACCGGGACGGTGACCGTCGGCTTGCCGGTCTTGGGATCGATCAGGGGCTCGGGGATCTTGGCCGTCGAGGGCACCGCCGGACGAACCTCCGCGCGGGCCGGCTCGCGGACCGTCGGCGTCGTGGTCGGCGGGGCAACGACCACGGGCGCCGCGGAGGCGGGCGGGGCCACGCCGCGGACCGTCTCGGGCTTCACCGGTGCCGGCTTCGGCAGTTCGGGCGCCGGCGTCGGCTCCGCCCGGGCGCTGGCCGGCTTGCGCGGCTCCGGCC